>CAIYNF010000041.1 GCA_903927505.1 uncultured Bacteroidota bacterium
TCGTCGTGGTTTACCAAACGTAATTGATCAGACAAATTTGTGTATGCGCCTTTATTTGCTTGGTATTGGTTCCATGGCATGCTGGTAAAAGGACCAAGTAAAACGGGTGGCGTATTACTTAAGGCAATATCCTTAATGGCGTCATTTGTTTTACGACCTTTATTGAACCTTACATAGTCTATGTGCCACTGACTTAAATTACCAGATTGACTTCCCCTATTTTTAAAACGAATTTGAAAATCGTTATGAAAAAATATAGGATTGATTAAGGAATATTGGTAATAAGTAAACCTATTTAGGAATGTATCTCGAGCCGCAATCATGTGTACCATTAAGAATGAATCTTTGTCCATTGCTGTTGAACGAAATTCAATTTCAAGAGAATCATCAGGAAATACTTGGTTGGTGGTTCCTTGCGGTTCGTATTGAAAATAAAAACTCAATATCAAAGAGTCTGCAGGGGTGAAAGCACTTAAATCAATGGAGCGCGTGGTTAATTGATCACAGATACCTTTCAATGCAAATTTATTATAGGCATTGCCATTGGCATCTAAACCATCAAAGGTAGCAACATTGATGCTAGGTTGATTAACGGGAAAATCATTGTTCACATAAACCAAATTATCTATCCATTTATCTTGGCTCACAGACACACGTGCAT
Source organism: uncultured Bacteroidota bacterium (assembly GCA_903927505.1). Lineage (GTDB taxonomy): Bacteria > Bacteroidota > Bacteroidia > UKL13-3 > UKL13-3 > B1. Next base: position 662 of record CAIYNF010000041.1, read on the forward strand.
TGGAGAAATCATCAAAAAATGGCAAAGGGATTTTTTTTATAAATCTAAAACCGCTCACCAACCAATGCGCTAAATTTCCATTACTAACTGTACTCTTAAACACAAACCTCGATTGAAAATTTGCATGCCTATTTCGGCCAGCATTAACATTAAAATTATAGGTTTTATATTGGTTCGAACCGACACCCGACAAAGCCAAAGCCCTTACCCAAACTCCTAAATTATTTTTAAATTCTACTATAAGTGAATCGCCAAGAACATTGAAAGTAGAAGCTTTGAGGGTAAATGAATAGAAAATTGAATCAGATACAGGATTTACCAAAACATCAAAGGGATGCGTATAAAAAGTATCGGCACCGCCATAGGAATTATTAGCTTGATTGTATACCTCAGCTACCGAATTTAACACATCTAACTTAGCACAATTACCCCAAGGATAGGCAATATCTAATCCGTCCATTGTTTTTACATCCGGACCTGCAAAAAATGCATAACTCAAAGTAGAGTCTGGCAAATTGGGAAAGCGCATATGTTCATAAATACCCAATGGCCATTTCTCCGCTAAAACAAATTTAGAGATAGAAAATAAATCGGTATTGCTTGCAGAATGCTGCGCAGAATAGGATTCAAATACAAATACAAATTGGGATGAAATAAAATTTCCAGGAATTTCAAGGCGTATTTCTTGGTTTTGGGTAACTGAATTTGGGCTTTCCCATAATTTTTGAAAAACACCAAATTTATCACGCGCCATTAATATCAATGAATCGCCATTGCTATATGTTACACCCGTATTAAAGGTAAAGCTCATAAATACGCTCTTACCAGCTGTTGAAATATTGATTGGTAATAAATTTCCAATTGCATCACAAGGCTGACCTGATGGGTAAATATTCCCATTAGAATCTAGGACGTTAAAAACTGCATTTCTATTTAAAAAAGAGACGCCGTAATTGTCCCAAAAGACCTTACTTGTATTGCCCTCTTTTTCGAAAAAATCTACGAAAGGAAAACTGCCAGAAGCCTTAAATTGATTTGGAGATGGTGTTGTTTTTTTATCCTTAAACAATATTGGGTTCGAGCCGAGTGGAACCTTTACTTCTTGCGCAAATGCTAAGAAAGTAAAACAAATTATAAAAAAGGAGAATACGTACTTTTTAAATTTCATTAAGGAGCAGATAGAAATAAGTCAACAAATTCGCCACCTTTCATGGTAGCACCTTCAAGGAAAGATGGATTTTGACGTTTTACGATAGCTTTGGTACTGTCTTTTATTTGGCCTTCATAAACCACGGTTCCTAGCTGCAATAACGAAGTTTGCAATACATTTGTTGCATCTAATAAACTTAAGCCATTTAAGTTAGGCATGGGCACCAAAGCACCACCACTGCCATCGCCAACCACCAAATCAATAGAAGCTCCTTTGGGCAATTTGGTTCCAGGCTGCATACTTTGTCCCTTCCATAATTGATCGAGAACTGCATTTTGAGCGATATCTGGGCGCATGGTTACACTTCCTACCAACAATCCCATACCAGATAATACTGTTTCTGCGTATCGCAAGGAGCTATTAATTAAATTAGGCATAAGCACAGTTGCACTTGCATCCGAATTAATACTTAAATAAATAATTCTGCCTTCTTTCACCTTAGAATTAGGCGCTGGATTTTGCTCTGCAACTGCCAATTTGGGAAGCTTATCTACAAAAACAGTATCCGTAATTAGGTAGCGTAACTTTTTCTGGTCAAGTATCTTTTCGGCTTCTTCAATATTCAACCCCTTCAAGTTGGGGAGTGAAAGTGATTGTCCATGGCGGGTATACACGCTTAATAATTGGGCCGCCAACCATACAAAAATGTACATGACAATGCCAATAAGTAACGCATTTACGAGGAATGTTTTTAATAATCTCACGGTTGCAAAATATTAATATTTTAACAGAGTACAAAGCTATCTTTGTACCCATGTTTTCAATAAAAGATATAAGCACCATTACCCTGACCCTTTTTGCTATCATTGATATCATTGGGGCTCTTCCAGTTATTATTAGCATTAAGAACCGCCAGAACCACCTAGACAGCGAGAAAGCAACTCTTGCGGCTGGCGCCTTAATGATCGTTTTCCTGTTAATTGGAGAAGATTTTCTTAATTTATTTGGTGTAGATATTCAATCTTTTGCCATTGCAGGTTCCATTGTAATTTTTATTATTGGCATGGAAATGATCCTAGGAATAGAACTACTAAAGGACGACCCTGCATCAAAAACAGGTTCCATTATTCCTATTGCCTTTCCAATAATTGCGGGATCGGGCACACTTACCACCATTATTAGTATGCGTGCGGTTTATTCCTTATCAAATATTTGTTTGGGAATTGTGCTAAACCTAATCATTGTTTATGTGGTATTGCGTCTTTCTAGCAAAATCGAAAAACTCCTCGGAGCATCAGGATTGTCGTTGGTAAGAAAGTTTTTTGGGATTGTATTATTGAGTATTGCGGTTCGGATTTTCAAAGCAAACTTCTAAAGCATTGCTAAAAACCCAAACCACAATTCAATTATAAATTCTTATGCTTGTCCGGTTGGACCACCAAAATTCATAGGAAATGGTGTAGAATCATTCATGGCAATATCGCCATTCATGTCTTCAAATTTATTGATATTATCGCCCAAAGCCAATAACAAGCGCTTGGCATGATCTGGGGTTAACACAATTCTAGATTTCACTTTAGCCTTAGGCACACCAGGCATAACGCGTACAAAGTCTATTACAAACTCGCTGTTTGAATGGGTAATAATTGCTAAGTTTGAGTAAATGCCTTCGGCCATTTCTTCACTTAATTCTATTTGTAATTGGTTTTGATTTTGTTCTTGATCCATGTTAATTTTATTTTTATAAGAATATATTTATCTATTTATTTTTGAGCTAAGTACTTAAAATTTAACACACACATTTTTCATTTCTGTAAAGAAACGCAAGGCTTCCCAACCGCCCTCACGGCCTACCCCGCTTTGTTTCATACCACCAAAAGGCGTGCGCAAATCACGCAATAACCAGCAGTTGATCCAAACAATTCCACTCTTGATTTGGGCCGCAACCCTATGCGCTTTGTTTAAATTTTCGGTCCATATGGTACATGCCAAACCATAACTTGTGCTATTGGCCATTTCTAAAACTTCTGCTTCCGTATCAAATGGCTGAATAGTAACCAATGGACCAAAAATTTCTTCTTGGTTGGTTCGGCATAAATGACCTAAACCTTCCACTACAGTGGGCGCTATAAAATAGCCATTAGCGCAACGCCCCTCTGGAGAAACAGCATTACCACCACACAAAATAGTTCCTCCCTCCTCTTTTGCCAATTCAATATAGCCCAACACTTTTTCAAAATGCATTTTGCTCGCAATAGCGCCCACTTTGGTTTCATCCAAAAGCGGATCTCCTACAACTAATTGTTGCACCTGAGAAACAAAAGCCGTTTTAAATTTCTCATAAATAGAACGCTCTACATAAATGCGTGAACCGCATAAACAAATTTCACCTTGGTTGGTAAAACTTGCACGCACACTTTCTTTTACGGTCTTTTCAAAATCGCAATCGGCAAAAATGATATTGGGGTTTTTGCCTCCCAATTCCAATGACAATTTTTTAAACATTGGTGCAGCCACACGTGCTATTTCGGCGCCAGTTTTGGTTCCACCCGTAAATGAAATAACTGAAATATTTGGGTGTGCAACCATGGCCGAACCAACACTCGGACCAAGTCCATGAACAATATTTAAGACACCTTTTGGCAAACCGGCTTCTATACAAATTTTACTTAAGAGGAAAGCCGTCATGGGTGTAATTTCAGATGGCTTTGCCACCACACAATTACCCGCAGCTAGCGCTGGTGCAATTTTCCATGTAAATAAATACAAGGGTAAATTCCAAGGACTAATGCAAGCTACCACACCAATTGGCGTTCTTAATGTATAGTTTAAGGCATGCGCACCCATGGCATGCGCTTCCGATGCAAAATGTTCAATGGCTGTTGCAAAAAAATGAAAATTCTCTTGTGCGCGCGGAATCTCTCCATTTTTTGCTAACCACAAAGGTTTACCTTGGTCTATAGATTCTGCAAGTGCCAACTCATCTATATTTTGCTCAATTAACTGAGCTATGCGCATCATTATTTTACTGCGTTTTGCCGTTGGCATTTCACTCCATATTGGAAAGGCTGCCGCAGCGGCTTGGTATGCCAATTCCACATCGCTTGCATCACTATTAGGGCAAAGACTATATACCTCTGCCGTTGCCGGATTGATATTATCTAAGTATTGGCCCGTGCTTGGTTCGAGCAAATTGCCATCAATATAATTTAGAATCTTTTGCATCTTTCAAACCTATGCATTAGCGGTGGATTCTCAAAATGGCGCATGCAAAATATTTATTAGAAATACCAATAAAGAAAGAGGGGAAACACCTAGGCAGGTGAATAATAAAATCCAAATTGTTGTGCGATATTAGCTTTTAATTTCTGCGAAACTTCATTAAAATCTACTGCGTAACCCAACTCCTTTTCCATACTGGTTACTGCTTTATCGTCTATTCCGCAGGGGATAATATTTTTAAAATAAGACAAATCCGTGTTTACATTTAAGGCCAAACCATGCATGGTTACCCAACGGCTGCAACGTACACCCATGGCACAAATTTTTCTAGCAGATTTTTTATCCGCTTCTAGCCAAACCCCTGTATACCCCTCATACCGGCCTCCAACAATACCATATTCTGCTAGAGTTGTAATGATGGCATCTTCCAAAAAACGAAGGTATTTATGGATATCAGTAAAGAATTGCTCTAAATCAAAAATTGGATACGCCACCAATTGCCCCGGACCATGGTAAGTAATATCGCCGCCGCGGTTAATAGGATAAAAGCTAGCAGCAGCATTTGTTAGACCATCATCGTCTAAAAGCAAATTGCTTTTATTGCCACTTTTTCCTAAAGTAAAAACATGTGGGTGCTGACAAAAAATTAAATTATTAGGAAGTGTTTCTCTCATGCTAGGGTCTAATTCGCGCTGCGCAAATTTGAGGTCAACTACACTTTTAAAAAGCACTTCTTGCTGATCCCAGGCCAATTGGTAATCTATTAAACCCCAATCGCTAAACTTAACCTCTGGCATAGCGTTCTATTTGTAAATGTCTTTCAAGGCAACAGGATCTGATTTTTTCTTTCTCATTTTCATGTTCAATAATTCTACCACCACAGAGAAAGCCATACCAAAATACACATATCCTTTCAGGTTATAATGTTCAGCAATTTCATGGCTCCAACCTTCAATTAATAACATTATTCCAATAACCAATAAAAAGGCCAATGCCAATAGTTTTATACTTGGATGCTTATTGATGAACTCTGAAATTACGCCAGAAAAGAAAAGCATGATAATCATAGAAAAAATAACGGCTAAAACCATTACTGGCAGCTCCTGTGCTAAACCAACTGCAGTTATAATAGAATCAAAAGAGAAAACAATATCGATAAGAATTACCATAAACACAACATTCCAAAAACTTGGGTGCGCCTCTGGTTTGCCTGCATCCCCGCCATCTTCTAATAATTCAAATATTTCTAATGTGCTTTTATATATCAGGAACATTCCACCTGCCAATAAAATAATATCTCTCCAACTTATGCCATGTTCCATAAAAGTGAAAAGGGGATCTTTTAATTCATGAACAATATAACTTATAAACGCCAGAAGGATAATGCGTATAAACAAGGCAAAAAACAAACCCAATTTACGCGCTTTATTTTGTTTCACTTTAGACAAACGCCCTGTAACAAGGGAAATAAAAATTACATTGTCTATCCCTAGTACTATTTCCATTACAGTTAATGTAATAAGTGATATCCAAGTAGAGGCTTTCAAAAAAAGTTCAACTAATTCCATGCTTTTTTAATTCAAGGCAAAGGTAATATTTTTTTAGTGCTATAAAACTTTGTTAATTCAAAGTATTAAGAATTTGACTTAGACCATTATCAGGAGAAACCCATTCTATATTGGGATCGGCCTTAAACCATGTCATTTGGCGTTTGGCGTAATTACGCGTATGCTGTTTGATTAAATGAACAGCTTTTTGTAAATCTAGTTTCTCTTCAAAAAAATCAAATAGTTCATTATATCCTACCGTTTGCAAAGCATTTAAATGACGCATGGCATGCAGCGCTTTTGCTTCCTCTAATAAGCCTTCTAGCATCATCAAATCTACCCTCTTATTTATCCTATCATACAATTCCTCCCGCGGCACTTCAAGTCCAAATTTAACAATCTTAAAAGGCCTTGTTACTTTTGGTTTTAATTCAACTGGTGCCTGGCTGGCTAATTCAATGGCACGCATCAATCTTTGAGGATTATGGTGATCCACGCGTGCATATTTTTCCGTATCCAAGGCTTTTAATTTTTCTTGCAACCAAGCAATACCGTGCAATTCAAAATTTGCAATTATGTCGTTGCGCAACTCCAAATCCACTTCTGGCATTTCATCCAATCCTTCACACAATGCTTTTACATATAATCCAGAACCACCAACCGCAATAACGTATTGAAGCCCTTTACTAAAAAGTTCCTCAATTTTTTTTAGTGCATCGCGTTCAAAATCACCGGCTGAATAATAATCTATGACAGCACAATTATTGATAAAATGATGCGGTACTATATTTAGTTCTTCCTGATTTGGTTTTGCCGTACCAATAGTCATTTCTTTAAAAAACTGTCGTGAATCTGTAGAAATTATTTCTGCTTTTAATTGCAAGGCAAGATCAATAGCAAGTTTAGTTTTACCAACCGCTGTGGGTCCTGTAATTACAATAAGTGTAGGCTGCATACTGCGAATGAAGCTAAAAAGTAGCGACAAAAAAAATGCCTTTCAAATTAAATTTGAAAGGCATTCTAAAAATACAATAATTCTTATTGTTGTTCGGTTTGAACCAAACGTATAAAGTGTGATTGATCACCTATTTGCAAGCGAACCAAATAAACGGCAGCAGCTGTCCCTGCTTGCTTGGCATCAAAAATAAATTCCGACTTACCTGCATGTAAATCTGCTTTATTTACAATAGTTTGAACCAATCTTCCTGTTAAGTCGAATACTTCTAAATTAACATTAGATGAAGAATTCAAATTAAATGAAATTTTAGTTTGACCATTAAATGGATTTGGCGTAGCAGTCATTCCAAAATTGGTAGCAAACAAATCTTGCAAACCAACTTGGGTCATGTCTAAATCCATGCTGCTATCACTCACACAACCAGCTTTGCTTACTGCATGCAATTGAATGGTATAAAGTCCATTTAAAGCATAAAAATGGGTAGGCACTCCAAATGTACTTGAATCACCATCACCAAAATACCATTTGTAATTTATGCCTGTTTGCGCAGGATTTAAGGTTATTGCCCCTCCAGATTGGAACAATGAGAAATAAGCGCTTGGCAAAGGATTAACAGTTAAATTTCGTGATGCGGTAGCCTTGCATGCTGTACCATTTACTGAGTCGAGTAAATAAATACTTGTATTACCACTGTTGGCCCATGAAACTTGCACATTCGCTGTTCCTTGGCCTGCAACTACTGTACCTCCTACCGGAGTCCAAATGTATGTTCTATTTGGATTAGCGAATGTTCCATAATTTATTACTGCATTGGCACAAACATTAGTAGCACCCGAAATAATTGCCGTTGGACTAGCACCAATTGAAACCATAAATGGCAGTGTTTGAGATTTACAACCTGTTGCAATAACACTATCACTTACAGATACAGAACCCGTTCCTAAAGAACCCCATTGCACATCAATGCTTGAAGTACCTTGGCCAGATAATATTGTTCCTCCAGTTACCATCCAAGTGTATACCCTACCTGTATTATTTGCAGTGGTATAGCTTGCAATTGAGTTTAAACAAACAGTACTAGAACCAGCAATAACTGGAGCTGGGCTGGCTACTATACTAACCGTGTAAGCCGGAGTTGTAGCAATACATCCCGAACCAATTACAGAATCGCTCACTGTTAAAGTTCCGGTTCCTAAACCATTCCACAATACATTGATGTTATCTGTACCTTGTCCTGAAATAATTGAACCACCTGTAATAGTCCATACATAAGCTCTACCTGTATTAACAGGAGTTGAATATGCTTGTATAGAGCCATCACAAACCGTATTTGCACCTGTAATCACAGGGGTAGGATTAGGAATCAATAAAATGGTATAAGGAGCGGTGGTGGTTTTACATCCACCGATATTATTTGAATCTGAAACAACTACACTTCCAATTCCTGCAACACCCCAAGTAATCAATATATTTGGAGTTCCTTGTCCAGCAATTATATTTCCGCCAGTGGCTGTCCAATTGTAAGTTCTGCTAGGATTAAATGGAGTTGAGTAGGCGGCAGAACCAGTTGCACATATTGTGGTAGGTCCAGAAATAACAGGGTTTGGATCGGATTGAATATTTACCGTTAATACTGGAGATATTCCAATACAACTTGAACCATTTAATGAGTCTTTTACTTGAACTGTTCCCATTCCCATTGCAGCCCAATTTACATCAATGCTTGCAGTTCCCTGACCAAAATTAATGGTTCCACCTGTAACAGTCCAGGTATAAGTATGACCTGCTGCTGCAGGAGTTGAATATGTTTTCACAGAACCTGTACAGACAGTATCTCTGCCTGATACAATTGGCGTAGGAATTGGATTAATTGTAACACTTAAACTATTTGAAAATGTCTTACAACCAGTTGAATTATTTGAATCGCTTACAACCAATGAACCTGTTCCTGGTGTTCCCCATGCAACAGTTACATTTGCCGTTCCAGCTCCTCCAGTAATAATACCACCGGTTATAGTCCAAACATAGGTTCTTCCATTATTAAATGGCGTGCTATAAGTTTTACTAGCACCTTCACAAACATTTGCCGATCCAGAAACCACAGGGCTTGGATTGGCATTTATAGTTACAAATAAATTAGAAGAAGTTGTTTTACAACCTGTGGCATTTATGGAATCTTTCACATTTACAGTTCCAAATCCTGCAGTATTCCAAGCAACGGTTAAACTTGAGGTCCCTTGTCCTAAAACAATTGCACCATTGGTAACAGTCCAAATATAAGTTCTACCTAGGTTTGATGGTGTACTATATGTTTTAACACTACCTACACAAGCAGCATTTGCGCCAGTTACAACAGGTGTTGGATTGGCATTTATAGTAACTAAAAATGGTACTGTTGTAACTTTACATGTGCTTGCATTTATTGAATCACTCACAGTTAATGTTCCTGAACCAACTGCTCCCCATGTAACACGAATACTATCTGTTGCTTGACCAAAATTAATTACCCCACCACTGATGGTCCAACGATAGCTATGTCCAGCATTTTTAGGTGTTGTATAATATGCAGTGCTATTGGCACAAACATTATTCAAACCAGAAATTACTGGCGTTGGAAGGGCATTTAATATAACATCTGTTTGTGCACTTAAACCTTTGCAACCTGTTGCTATTACAGAATCTAGAACGGTTAATGTACCCATTGGTATACCTGTATTCCAAGTAACATTGATACTTGAAGTTCCCTGACCAGAAGAAACAATTCCATTAGTTATGGTCCAAATATAATAATGACCTATGCTTGCGCTTGTAGAATAACTTGCATTGCTACTTGCACATATGGCAACTGGTCCAGTTATTATTGGTGTTGGCACTGGTAAAATAACAACAGTAATACTTGGAGAAATTCCAACACAACCACTTGTTGTATTTGAATCTTTTAAAGATACACTGCCAGAGCCCGCTAACGTCCAAGAAACTAAAACACTTTCAGTACCTTGACCAGATAAGATAGTTCCACCAGTCACCGTCCATTCGTATGCATGCCCCAATTCTAATGTAGTTTGATAAAAGCTACTGCTATTTACACATACAGAATCTTTTCCGCTTACACCAGGTGTAGGAACTGCATTGATAAATACATTAAAAGGCAATGTACTCCCTTTACAGCCAGTAGCATTTATAGAATCTGTAACTACCAAAGTTCCAGCTCCTGCTGCACCCCAAGTAACATAAACAGTATCCTTATTCTGGCCACTTGCAATAACTCCACCTGTAACGGTCCAATGGTAAGACATGCCCGCAATACGATCTGTAGTAAACATGGTATTTTTTGAAGCACAAACTTGGCTCGGACCGTAAATTACAGGACTTGGCAGTGAATTGATGGTAACAACTAAATTAGAACTTCTTCCTTTACAACCTGTAGTATTTAAAGAATCAGAAACATTTAAGGCACCAAAACTTACCCCAATATTCCAAGTAACGTTTATAGCACTTGTGCCTTGTCCAGAAACAATTACACCATTATTAACTGTCCAAGTATAGGTATGACCTGCCACTTGGAAGGTGCTATATGCATATGTTGAACCAGCACAAGCATTGCTTGAGCCAATTACAACTGGTGTAGGATTAGCCAACACACGAACATTAAAAATACTTGAAATTCCTTTGCAACCAGTTACTGTATTTGAATCGCTAACCGACATAGTGCGCAAACCTGCAGTGCTCCATGAAACATAAATACTATCTGTTCCTTGTCCGGTAATAATTGTCCCACCAGTTAAGCTCCATTGACAAGCATGTCCTTTGGCATTTGAAATTTTATAGGAAAGAAAGCTTTGCGCACAAACCGAGTCTTTTCCAATAATTACGGGACTTGGTATATCATTAATTGTTACAGAATAAGCACCCGTTTCAGACTTACATCCTGTTAAATCTACAGAATCACTTACCTGCAATGTTCCTATTCCCGCAGCTCCCCATGTTACATTAATACTATCTGTTGCTTGTCCGGAGGTAATGGTACCACCTGTAATTATCCAATTATAGGTTCGACCCGAATTTTTTGGTGTTTTATAATTGGCACTGGTTCCTGCACAAAGTGAAATTCTACCTGAAATAGTTGGTGTAGGAACCTTGTTTAAAATAACAAGCGTATTATCTGAACTAGGGCAACCAAATTGATCTAATACTTGCACAGAATAAGGCAAACTTTTCTTTGCAAAAATAGATGAGGTAGTTTCGCCAGTGCTCCATAAGTAGCTGGCATAATTTGACGTAACATCTAATACCACACTATCGCCACAAACCGCAGTTGTATCATTTAAGTTTAAAACATATGGTGTACAAAAATTAAATCCAGAAATGGTATCTGAACCAAATGCATTAACAACAATAATATCTCCAGAGTTACCTGTACCAAGAGTTGCACTTATAAGGGTATCACCAGATATAGTAAAACCAGCAGCAGGAAATCCTCCAAAACTAACAAAGGAAGCTCCCGTGAAATTTGTTCCTTTTATATTTACAACTTTACCTACTCCAATTGAATTGGGAGAAAACGAAATAATGTTAGGCATAGCTATATAAGTAAATCCAGAAAGTGTAACACCGCCTACAGGCGTTTGAACAAATACATTTCCACTTGCACCGGCTCCAACAACTGCTTTTATTAAACCAGGAGAATTCACCACATTGTAGGAAGATGCCGCAGCTCCAAAACTAACAATATTGGCTCCTGTTAAATTGGTACCCGTAATTGTTATGGTATCACCCGTTTTAGCAATTTTAGGTGTAAAATTGGCTAATGTTGGATTTAGAGGTTTATCCCAATCTGCATAGGTGTACCAAGATTGCGCACCAGAAATAAAATCTGCTGTTGTTTGAGTGGCTGCAGAATTAAATGCTGAAACGCCTATACTATCAATATTCTCAAGAATTGATATTTTGCAGAAAGTATCGCTGGCAATATTTATTGATTTTGAAAATAAACCCGCAGAAGAACCTCCATAATAAATTTTGTATCCAGCCAAATCCTCACCTGTTTTTCTATTCCAATAAACCAAAACAGAATCGCCAATAATGGCTTTTAAAGGTTGAATAACTGCTGAAATTGGGCAATCTAAACGAGGAGTTGTTTGGTAAGGGGTGAAGTTAATTTGACCTTGGTTTACATCATCCAAAATATCGTAAATAATTGCTTGAATAGCACCACTAGAAAGAGCTCCAGCTGTTTTCCAAAAGCAATTTTGAACTGGCGCAATAATGGTATTATCATTATTCAACAATTGCATCATATAAGTAAAACCAGTATTGCTCATAAAATTATTTTCGATGGCACTTGTTGGATAGGTGCCTTCAAATTTAACCATTGCCGTATTGCTGGAACCCGATTTGTTATTTGAGAATGCATTGCGATTGATGGCAGCCGTATTAAAGGTTCCTGTATAATTAAATACAATTGCCGCACTGTTATTGATATACTGATTGTGGTTATTGTATTGGTTTCTGTTTACCTTTAAAATATCATTAGTGGCAAAATTGTATGCAAAAACATTTCTAGTAACACTGTCCATTGCACCAAAAAATCCTGAACCATTAGTTCCAGTGTTTCCGAATATAAAATTAGATGAAAGTGAACCACCACTTAAAGTTGAAATATTTGTAATTGAATAAACCCCAGCACCAGTAGTAGCCGTGTTTTTATAGATTTTATTGTTTAATATTTTAGCACGACAATTGTAATAAATACCACCACCATTACCCGTTACGGAGTTGTTGTTTTGAAAAATTTGGTTGTTGGTTATTCTGGCAAAAAATGTACTGCTATTGATGATAGCAATACCCGCACCTGTGTTTTTTGAAATCAAACAGCCATCAATTGTTGTGGCGTTTGTGCTACTTTGAATATTGATACCTGCGGCAGAGTTGGTATAGCTACCGGTGCTTGTACCTGCTGCACAATCATGCACATAAGTATTTTTAATATAAACAGCACTGGTACCATTTTTAGAATAAATTCCAGGATAGGCACCAAATCTAATTTCCGTATTATTGATATAAGGTGAGGCCAAACCAGTTAGTGCAATAGATCCAAAAACAGCACTTGTTACGCTTCCAGCATACTCAATTATTGCATTATTTACAATTGGACCAGCAACATAATTGCCGCTAACGTCTACTGTGGCAACACTTGAATTGGCCCCAAAAGAAATTCCTCCCCAGAAACCAGGAATCGGACTATTCGTATTTGCAGTAAATGTAATTGGAGATAATGAAGTTCCGTTTGCCTTTAATTGTCCTAAAACCAATAAGCTCATATTTGCATTGAACTTAACAGTTACACCAGGATTAATGGTTAGGATAAAGCCATTTGACATTACTAAATTTCCAGTAACAATGTATGGACTTCCAGCTAATGTTAAGGTGGAATCAGAAGTGAGCACACCGCTAATATTGGTTTGGGCAGCGCTAATAAATTGCTGTGCAATTAAAATTAGCATGAGAGAAATACGAACTATTGTTCTAGTAAATTTTGAATCCATATAGGTGCAAATTTATTTTTAAAAAAAACTTTGGATTTAGACATTAAGCTAAAAGCAGAAACACCTCAGGCCTATGCATAAAATCACGAATCAAAGCTAAGTAAAATAATAAAGAATACCATTTTTCAATGGGAATTTTGAGCCCTAAGTTTCTTAATTAATACATAAAAATGACCAAAACCTTCAAAAATGGTCTTTATTTCTATGCAAAAGGCAATAGTTTCCAATAAAGGCTTGTTAGTTTTTTTGCCTCCAATTGCCAATTAAATTGGGCATTGGCAGCCAAAATATTATTAAGGGCGAAAGATTTTTGCTTGGTAGTATCGCATAGGATACTTTTTAGCGTGCGGGCAATTTCATTTGCATCTTCCAAATTTACGGCAACTCCAAGTTCAAATTTTGTGTTTATAGAGGTGTAAATTTCTCTGTTACAAAAAACGGAAGGCAATCCAATACACATGTATTCAAACCATTTACGTTCATGTGAAACCAACATAGATTCCGGTTGGTTTTTAATACATAAACCAACTTTACACTTCATAGAAATTTGATAGGCTTCTTCCTTTTCTAAGAACCCGTAAAAATGTATTTGGGATTTAATTTCATTCCAAAATGGCAAGTTTGAAAAAGAAGAATTGGTGCGCGAACCAAAATATCCTACTAGGTGGAGTTCACATAAAAACCCTTCCCCTTTCAATTTATAAATGGCCTCCAACACTGTATCTATATGGTAATACATATCTCTTATCATACCTACATAAAAGATATGATTGCCTGGCAACTCAGAACGATTTTTAACCAAATAAGGCTCCCAATCTTTTGGGTCGGCAAAATTCTGAATGATGGTACATTCTTCCGCTGCAACAAAAAATTTATTTAAAAATTTAGGGTCGGCTACTACAATAATGTAATGCATAAACTTAGAACCAAACCAAAGCAATGCATTGTAGGTTCGAGCCAAGAACAAGCGTAAAGCCTTATTTACCCAAGGCTTAAGAAGAATATCGTCATAGGTGTTTTCATGAATATCATAAATTACTTTTTTGCCCAAAATGCTTAATACAATTCCAAATGGAATCATTTCAGCATCATGAATATGATATATCTGAGCATCTTGTTTTACAGCAAGAATAAACACATGAAATACAGTAATAAAAAAACGATAGAAAATATTTTTCGGCTTCGTAATACCAATTACATGAACACCCTGCTTTACAAAATCACCTTTACCGATAGCAATTAGTGTTACATCAAATTCTTTAGCAAGAGAAACACATTCGCGGTAAAATACACGCGTATCCCAAACATGGTGCACAGAAGAAAAATGGCAAACCTTAGGCCTTGTATTATTTGCTATTTCCCCATTGGCTGCCATTCAGAAAACTAAGATACTATTTTAAAATGGACCTTGAAATAACTAATTTCTGAATTTCACTTGTACCCTCACCAATAGTACAAAGCTTAGAATCGCGGTAAAACTTCTCAACAGGAAAATCTTTTGTATAGCCATATCCGCCAAATACCTGAACAGCTTCATTACTAACCCAAACAGCAGTTTCACTGGCATAATACTTAGCCATGGCACCTTCCTTGTTTACTGATAAGTTTTTATTTTTCCTGTCGGCAGCCTGCAGAATCAGCAATTCGGACGCTTCAATTTTGATGGCCATATCTGCTAATTTAAAGGAGATCCCTTGAAAATTGCATATTGGCTGACCAAATTGTTGTCTTTCTTTAGAATATTTCAAAGCTGCTTCATAGGCTCCTTTGGCAATACCTAAGGAAAGTGAAGCAATAGAAATTCTACCCCCATCTAGCACTTTCATGGCTTGCTTAAAACCATCGCCCACTTTACCTAAAATATTTTCTTTGGGAATGCGGCAATCTTCAAAAATCAATTCTGCGGTTTCACTTGCGCGCATACCCAATTTATTCTCTTTTTTGCCACCACTAAAACCAGGTGTTCCTCGTTCAACTACAAAAGCTGTAATGCCATTGCTATCCAATAATTCTCCGGTTCGAGCCAAAACAACAACGATATCTCCAGAAATTCCGTGGGTAATCCAATTTTTACTTCCATTGAGAATATAAGCATCACCATCTTCTTTTGCTACACATTGCATGCGCATGGCATCACTTCCCGTATTCGCTTCAGTTAAACCCCAAGCACCAATACTTTCGCCACTGGCCAAGCGAGGTAACCATTTCTTTTTTTGTTCCTCATTACCAAAATACATGATATGTCCTGTGCACAAACTATTATGGGCGGCCATGCTTAAACCAATAGATCCGCATACCTTAGACAATTCTACAATTGCGGTAACATATTCAAAATATCCAAAGCCTGCGCCACCATATTCCTCTGGAACCAATACGCCTAGCAATCCTAATTTCCCCATTTCCTTAAACAAATCAACAGGAAAAATTTGGTTCTCATCCCATTCCATTAAATTAGGACGAATATTACGCTCAGCAAAATCACGCACCATTTGGGCGATCATAATTTGGTTATCGGTAGTTTCAAAACTTAACATAAAAGGGAATATGATTATTCAACAATAATAGGACAATTAATCGCTTAGAAGAATGTCATAAATCAGCATTTTAATAAATAGAAAATAAACGCCCTGATTATTAACTTATTTATCTATTACACAGTAGGGTAAAATTAAATGATAAATGGAATCATTTACCATTTTAATGTTTTTAACGTCTTCCAACTTTTGAAAAGGACCATGCTGCATTCTATAATTAACCAAAGCCTGAGAAAGCGTATACTTAAAATAAGGGTGTTTCCTCAAATCTTCTAGAGCAATGGAATTTAGTAAAACTGGTTTGGCCAGGCTTGGATTTAAACTTATTTTACCTTCCAAATCATAGAGCATATCCTCTTTAAAACCCCATATTTCTGTCAGTTGTTTAAGCGATTTAAAACCGCCTAAACGTTCACGGTAATTTACAATTCTACCTGCTAAAACAGGACCAATTTTAGGCAAGCTTACTAAATCAGCACTATCTGCAGAATTGATTTCAACTACCCTAAAAGGTTTTGTTTTTTTATGAAAATTAGAATCGGAAAAAACAAATGGCAAAACAGCATGGTCATTTTTTTTGTAATTCACCCTTTGATAATTACCTAAAATATATCCTTTCGTGGAGGACTCCATTTGAATGCTATCAGACCAAACCAAAGTATCAACCGATGGAACTTCTATGGGTAAAAAAGAGCCATATAAATAACTGGCTATTTGCATAAAAACAACCAACAAAACCATGCCAACTAAACCCTTTCTTTCCTGCTTGTTAAAATAGAAATAGGTTCTAATAAAAAAATTAAACCTCGTCTTCATCCCTTTGGCGCGGCTTATTTATTTTAGGATTTTTAACAATAAAAAAATACAAAAGAAGAACCACAACGGCTGCAAAAAACAATTCTGTTAGGAACCAAAATGCAAAGCTTGCAGGTTCTGCTGCAGTTAATAAAATCATTTTCATATTTGTACTTTTAATTGTTGATCTAATAATGCCAAACCTTCTTCAAAACTTCTTGGGTTATATCCCAAATCCTTTATTGCCTTATCCAATCTAAACCCTGTTATTGGTGGACGTTTAGCGGGTTGTTTGATTCCTTCACTAGTTGAAATATTCAATAAATTCTTATCTAATTTCCAAAAATTGGCTACGCGGTAAACCAAATCAAAAACACTCATAAAATCTCTGCCCGAAATATTGTAAATTCCACTCGCTTTTTGCGCAGCAATGAGGGCACAACCAATGGCTAAATCCTCCGCTAAAGTGGGTGTTCTAAATTGATCCGAAACCACATTAATTGGCTTTCCACTTTCTAATGCTCCTTTGGCCCATAATACAATATTGCTTCTGCTCATATCACTCACAATACCATAAACAAGCACCGTTCTTGCAATAGCCCAACTTTTACTTTCTGCTTGTATGAATTCTTCAGCCTTTAATTTCGACAATCCATAATAACTAATAGGATTTGGCTTTTCTAATTCGTCAATTGGACCGTGGGTTCCTTCAAAAATAAAATCAGTAGAAAGGTGCACCAAATGAGCATTGTTAGCATTACAAGCCGCTACCAAATAACGAACAGATTCAATATTCAAACTATCGCATAGTTCTTTTTCAGATTCACATGCATCCACATTGGTCATGGCCGCAGTATTAATAACTACATCTGGTAGGTATTTACCTATTACGTCTAAAACATCTTCCCTTTTAGTAATATCTAAAGATTGATAGATAAAACCATCTGAATTACCATACCTGTTGTTGCCCTTTGCAGTGGCTATTAATTGATGCTCGGATTGGATTTTATAATAGTCGATTAACTTCTGACCCAATAAACCATTGCTACCTGTAATAAGTACCTTCATGAATAAGTTGCTGTATTAATGGCGCAATATCCGAAAAAAGTTACGAATTCGTTCTTTGAAAAATTTGAAAGGTACCATTCCCCAGCTCGTAAACGCAAATTATGCGCTAAAATAGCTATCTGTAAAGGGAGAAATCCATTTCGGGTTTCTATGATTTTACCCAAAATAAAACAAAATCAGCTCAAAATCAGGACTAATATTTTACAGAGAAACTGCCACTCTGTCATAATAATGCCTATATTTGCAAGTCCAAAAAAAAGCGTAAATGAAAGGTGTTAGCTCAGAAATTAAGCCAGTAACGGCAACACGAAATCTCTATATAGAAACGTATGGTTGTGCTATGAACCTAGCCGACAGTGAAGTAGTTGCTTCCATAATGGCCGATCAAAATTTCAAAACAACAAACATCATTGAGGAAGCAGATGTAATCTTTGTGAATACATGTTCTATTAGAGACAATGCCGAAGCCCATATTTGGGGTAGATTAAAAGAAATGCGCCCGCATAAAAGGAGCAAACCCAACATGATTATTGGTGTTTTAGGCTGCATGGCCGAACGCTTAAAAACACAATTCTTAGAAAAAGAACAAATTATTGATTTGGTTGTTGGACCGGATGCCTACCGCGATATTCCCCAATTAATTGCCCAAGTGGAAGACGGTCAAAAGGCTGTAAACACCTTATTATCTAGAGAAGAAACCTATGCCGAAATTTCTCCAGTGAGGCTAAGTACCAATGGCATTACGGCCTATATTAGTATTATGCGTGGTTGCGATAATATGTGTTCTTTTTGTGTAGTTCCTTTTACAAGAGGAAGAGAGCGGAGCAGATCTGCTGCTTCCATTGTTCATGAGGCAGTTGAATTGCACAAAGACGGCTACAAAGAAGTTACCCTTTTGGGCCAAAATGTAGATTCATATAAAGAATTGGATGAGGCAGGTAATACACTATGTACCTTTGCTCAGTTATTAGAAAAGGTGGCACAAATTGCACCAGACTTGCGCGTGCGCTTCAGTAGCTCCCATCCAAAAGACATTACAGATGAGGTTTTGTATACCATGAAAAAATACAATAACATCTGTAAACATATTCACTACCCTATTCAATCTGGAAATACCCGTGTATTGGAATTGATGAACCGAACCTACGACCATGAATGGTTGAAAATACGTTTGGATAAAATTAGGGAATTGATGCCCGATTGCGGTATTTCTACCGATTCTATTTCAGGATTTTGTACCGAAACAGAAGATGAACATAAAGACACTTTGGAAATGTTTAGGTATGGTCAGTTTAACTTTGCCTACATGTACCAATACAGCGAACGCCCTGGTACATTGGCCTCAAGACGCTATCCTGATGATATTCCTGCAGATGTAAAGTTGAGACGTTTACAAGAAATAATATCCTTACAACATGAAAACAGTAAACGCATCAATGCAGCTTTAGAAGGAAAAATTGTTACTGTTTTAATTGAAGGTTTGTCAAAAAAATCTGCAGATGATTTAAGAGGCAGAAGTGATCAAAATGCCATAGTAATTTTTCCAAAAGACAATTACGAAAAAGGCCAATATGTGACAGTAAAAATAGAGAAAAGTACCATTACCAGTTTAATTGGAAAAGTAGTTGAAGTGATACCACATCCATAAAAAATGAAGTCCGATTTGTTTTCTACCCAATGGGATTCCTTCTTGTACAATTACCATTTGTACTATAGGAATTTAGATGAAACGGGTAAAAAACGCTTTTCAAAAAGAGCTTCCTCTATCCTCAACAACCTTGTTATTATTGGTAAAGAAGGACTTCAAGTTACAGAAGAAATTAAAATCCTAGTGGTAGCCAATTTGGTACAATTAACATTTGGATTAAAAAATTATTGGCTTTATGGGTATGAATATATTTACCTATACCCGGAAGCATTTTCATTACCCAATCAAACAGATTCTGTTGCAGGATCAACCTACCAGCAAAAAATAATTGCCCTCTCTTGGCGGAATTTTGCCATCGATCATTTAAAGGCGAATGATGGACATAATATAAGTCTCTCCCAATATGCCATTGCATTGGTTCAAACCGTATTAAATGGCAAGCGCTACCACCCGCAATTTGGAAGTTATTTAGACACTTGGTTCGAAATAATTAACAAAGAAATTGGCTTAAAAACCAATAAAGACGGTATTAGAGGACTAGAAGCTACCACAGAAAATTTAATCCCCACCTTTGCAAAATGCGTTGAATTGTTTTTTGAGAAACCTGCTTTTTTCAAAAAAGAATTACCTACCTCCTACGCCCATTTTTGCTTATTGCTGAACCAAGACCCCTTAAATATCAGCGAGAATTATGCTTACCAATGGCAGAAATTAAATAAGGCCACCCTATTAAGTCCATTACCTAAAACCATTCCTATTCACTACAAATACAAAGATTGGCACTGGCTATACAATACTCCTTTTTTCGGTATTTTCTTTACACCAATAATACTCTATCACCTTACAGAAAACCTATTGGTTCGAACCGAACACATTCTAATTGTAATGTTTTTAGTAGGAAGTGTTTTGGCGCTCACTTTTCACAAACCACTCAAACAAATTTATTTATTTAAGAATTTTGGATTTCTTTGGTTAACTGCTGTTCTTGGATTTGGACCAATATTGGTGAATGGATTATTGACGATCAATCAAATACATGGCTATGCATTTTCTTCAACTTACAGCAAACATTCAATTGCTAGCTTTTATTTGAAAGAAATCAATAATAATCCAAAAGAACTGCAGCAAATTGTATTTAACCTAAGCGATGATTTCTTAATTGATTTTCCAAAAGCAAGAACTTTTGAAATCATTTCACAAACCCCAACAAACAAACTGACATTTTTTAACGAAATAGGCTATGAAATACGCCATGGATTAATTGGCATACCTATTGTAACAAAGAGAGAATTATTTTAATATGAATCTGCAAGACATAAAACAACGATTTGAAATCATAGGAAACTCCCCCCTATTGAATATTGCGTTAGAAACAGCTGTAAAAGTGGCAGCAACAGATATTACCGTTTTAATTAATGGAGAGAGTGGCGTGGGAAAAGAAGCTTTTTCGAAAATTATTCATGCCTTAAGCAATAGAAAACATGGACCATTCATTGCTGTTAACTGCGGCGCCATTCCAGAAGGAACCATAGACAGTGAATTGTTTGGACACGAAAAGGGCTCATTTACAGGCGCCCACGATACTCGAAAAGGCTATTTTGAAACCGTTAGTGGCGGAACCATTTTCTTAGATGAAATTGGTGAATTACCCCTTGAAACGCAAGCGCGCTTGCTTCGTATTTTAGAAAGTGGTGAGTTTATAAAAGTTGGATCGAGCAAAGTACAGAAAACAGATGTGCGCATCGTAGCTGCAACCAATAAAGATTTAATGGAATTATCTTATAAGGGTAAATTTAGGGAGGACCTTTATTATAGGTTATCTACAGTTCCTATTAAAGTACCTTCTTTAAGAGATCGCAAAGAAGACATTCATGTTTTATTTAGGAAGTTTAGCGCAGACTTTGCAGAAAAATACCGTTCGAAAGCTGTAACATTAGAAGGAGATGCATTGCAAATTCTGCAGCATTACAGTTGGCCCGGCAATATTCGTCAGTTAAAAAACATTGCAGAACAACTTTCTGTTTTGGATGAAGATAAAATTGTAAATGGCCCAGAACTCACCCGGGTACTTCCTGCAGAAAAACCCACCTTGCCAATGCTAATTGGCTCTCACGCCCCAGAACAACAATTTAGCGAACGCGATATTTTCTATAAAGTTTTGTATGACTTGCGCAAAGACTTAAGCGATTTAAAATCAATCGTATTTGATTTAATGCAAGGCAAGCAAAGCAATTCAAACAATGAAGGAGCAAAGAATTTTAGCAACAATTTTGTTCGTGAAGAAATGAATCCAAATGCCAACAATAATAATTTTGTTAGCATCCCAAATCCAGCTAATACAAGTTCTAACAACCCTCAAATAATTGACATTACGGAATCCCAATCAGAGCCAGAATCACTGAGCTTAGAGGACAAAGAAATAGAATTAATTAGAAAGAGCCTAAAGAAACACAATGGCAAACGTAAGAAAGCTGCGCAAGA
>CAIYNF010000042.1 GCA_903927505.1 uncultured Bacteroidota bacterium
AGCGCGCTTTATTGAAGAGGCAAATAAACGTCCAGAAATTGCCTCATGCTATACCATGTTTCGATCCAATGTGCCTCAGAAATATATTTCAATTGATAAGGATAAAGTTCAAAAATTAGGATTGAAATTATCGGATGTTTCTATTCCAATTGCCGCTTATTTGGGTGGCGCTTATGTAAATAATTTCAATAGGTTTGGTAGGCAATACCGCACTTATATTCAAGCAGAAGCGGAATACCGCATGCGCCCGGATGATTTAAAATCTTATTTTGTTAAAGATTCAAAAGGTCGCATGATTCCATTAGGAACAATTGTTACTGTGAAAGACACCACCGGTTCTGATTATACCATTAGACAAAATATGTACCGTGCTGCAGAGGTAAATGGCACGCCTGCTAATGGATTTAGCAGTATGCAAGCACTAACAGCATTGGAAGAAGTTGCCAAAGCCACTTTGCCTTCAGATATGGGATATACTTGGGCTAATATGTCGTTTCAAGAAAAAGCATCGGAGGGAAAAGGAGCAACCATGTTCTTAATGGCCTTGGTTTTTGTGTTCCTAATTCTTGCTGCACAATATGAAAGTTGGTCCTTGCCATTTAGTGTATTATTAGGAACACCATGGGTAATTTTTGGTGCTTTAATGGGATTGTTTTTGTCGAACCTATTTGCACAAGGATATGTAAACAATGTATTTGCACAAATTGGATTGGTAATGCTCATTGGTTTGAACGCAAAAAATGCCATTCTGATTGTGGAGTTTGCAAAAATGAAACGTGAAGAAGGAATGCCCGCTTTGGAAGCTGCAGTAGAAGGCGCTAAAATGCGTTTACGCCCAATATTAATGACATCCTTTGCATTTATTTTAGGAGTAGTTCCATTGCTCACTGCTTCAGGAGCAGGCGCAGAGGCAAGGAAGGTAATGGGTATGACTGTATTCAGTGGAATGGTGGTTGCCACTATTTTGGGTGTAATATTAATTCCTGGTCTTTATGTTTTAATTGAAAAAATTGGTGGTTCAAAAAAGAAAGAGGATACAATATGAGGACTTTAAAATTAATACTTCTTTTAGCAGTTATTTCAGCTTGTAAGGTTGGTCCCAATTACAAGCGGAGTGAATTGGCAGCTAGTAAAAAATCATTTGTAACGCCATCAAATGAAAACAATACAAAGGATTCAAGTTCTTTAGTAAAGTGGTTTGATTTATACAACGACAATGTATTGCAAGATTTGTTGAAGACAGCTTTGGCAAATAATTTGAATATGAAATTAACCCTTGCACGCATTGAGGAAGCACGTGAAAATGCGGGTATAGTTAAAGCCAATTTATTGCCTCATATAGGTTATCAAATTGGTATGGGGAATTCAAATGCAAAGATTAATGCCATTGATGCCCGGATAGGTTTTCCAAATTCATTTAGCAATGGTGCCTTAAATATAAATTGGGAAATTGATTTATTTGGTAAAATAAGAAATGCAAGAGCTGCAGCTTTAAATTCTTTAAAGGAACAAGAAGAATTGCGCAATAATTTATGCGTTGTTTTGGTTGCAGAGGTAGCAGATAATTATTTTTTATTACGCGATTTGGATAACAGGCTGCGCATTGCCGAAAGGACATTGCTGAGTAGAAAAGAATCATTGCGCATTAACAATGAGCGATTTGCAAAAGGGTATAATGCAGAATTAGATTTACTGCAAGCGCAAATGCAATATGCGGCTGTAGAAGCTGCTATACCAGGTATTCAGCGTCAAATTGTATTGGTTCAAAACGGCCTAAATTTATTGTTAGGTAGAAGCGGCGGTGAAATTGCCAGAGGAAAAACCAATGCGGAGCAAAATTTACTGCCAAGTATTCCAGCAGGATTGCCTTCGCAATTATTAGAACGCAGGCCAGATATCAAAGCGGCTGAATATAATTTAATGGCTCAAACCAATCGCGTTGGGGTTGCTATGGCCAATAGATTTCCAAGCTTAAGTTTAACTGCCGCTTTAGGTTTAGCAAGTCCCCAATTAAATGCTTTGATTAGTTCAAATTCTATCTATAATTCAGGTGTTGCTGCATTAAGCGGACCTGTATTTGCGTTTAAGCAAAATAAGCGTAGGGTGGAGATTGAACGCCAGCGTGCCATTCAGGCGCAGGCCATGTATGAAAAAACGGTATTGCAAGCATTTTTGGAAGTAGATAATTCTTTGTCGAACCACTTTTATTTGGGCAAAGAATATGATGCTCGAATGGTGCAAGTAAAGGCAGGTAAAAAGGCTTTAGAATTATCAACGCAGCGTTTTAATTTTGGTTATACTTCTTATTTAGAAGTATTGGTTCAAGAAAATGCCTTGTTTGATGCAGAAATTCAAGAGTCGATAACCTTGCGTCAAAAACACAGTGCTTTGGTTAATTTATACAAAGCATTAGGAGGCGGATGGTAAAACCTAACGGATAATTATTTCGTCGGCAAAAATCATGGAAGCCTCCCCTGCACTTGGGTGAAAGGATGGGAGTGGGCCATAATATTTGCATACAATTTTTATGAATTGTACTTTTTGCTTTTTGTAAGAAGCATTAAAAATATACTTTATTTTCTCTTCTGAATTAACTGGAATTTGGTGTGAAATGGTATTGAGCAATTGGTATTGTTCTCCATTTTCTGAAACATATATTTCTAATTGTTTTGGCAGTATAACCCATGAAGTTGTGTTTTGGTAAAAGCCCATTTCAAAACTTTTCATTTTTACAACCTTGTCAAACGCCATTACAACAATTAGGTCTTTGCCTGTATATCCTTGCCAATTTCCATCTGTAATGGTTTTTGCCGAACCAATTTTGCCATCTGCTAAACCCATTGGTCCGCCACCTGCATAAGCAGGATGGTATTTGCTATAGGGAATATTAATGGACATTATTTTGCCAATGGCTTGGTGGAAAATAAAAGTTTCCTTACTTAGGCTTATTTCATTTTTAGCATTCAGATTTGCAAATGTGGCACATTGAATGGTGGCATTAGATTTTAGATAAAAAGGTTTGCTATATAAACGAGATGGTTTAAAAGGAGCTAAACTATCTGTTGTATAATAAATTGGGTTGCTTGAAAGTGGCGCGCTGAGTGTTATTTTTCTACCTTTAGCAGTTAGTTTTTCATCAGCCACTATCACGCAATGTTCAGGCAATAATTGAAGCGTTTTTTTTAGACTTTCAAACTTTACAAGATTATTTTGAAGCCAGTAATTCTTGTTTTCTTGCAAGTATAAATAACTAAAATCCGATTGGAGATTGGCTACTTTTTGTTGCAATTGTTGAAGTTCCAATTCTATGTTTTCTTTGGTATATTCTTGATGAAGAAATTTGTTGTAATGAATTCTAAAGATGTTTTTTTCTATAGTAAATTGTGCCTCACGAATGGCGTATTTAAGGTTTGCTGCAGCATTTTGTTGTGCTTGCGCAAAGTTTAAAAGGCTGTCTATTTGTTTGTAAATACGTGTTAATTGTTGCTGCGCTTGCTTGTTGTTTTGTTCTGCATCATTGCTCAAATAACTTGGAAACATTGGAAATATGGGTTCAAAAAAACTTTGATTGCTTAAGCATTTGTTTATTTTACTTTGATGTAAATCTGAAAATTGATTGACCATATCACCAATGGGTGTTCCCCAAAATTGTATGTCGTATGCTTTTTTAAACCTATTGTACCTGTCAAATGAATTGCTATAAGCCAATGGCGCATTCCAACTCAAATCTGCTCCCCAAATAAAGCCTTGCCAATTGTTTTCAAATAGCGAATAACCATCATCGTCCCAACTGGTATTGAGCACACCGCTTGCACCCAATTGGTAGCCATCTCTTATTAGGTTGTAGCAATTGTTTTGTGCTACTTTTTGGTTCGGAAAAACATTGAGCCAATTATTAATACCTGGAGCAACCCAAAAATTAAATCCCGCTTCTGAAATTGGCTTTAACATATCTTCAAAGCTTTTGGCATCATGGTAAGCCCAAGGAATTAAGATAATGTCTTTAGGGATTTTGTTTTTTATTTCAGGGTAATTGGCAATAATATCCGACCACATTAAGATTTGTTTGCCGCTTGGTTTGAGCAAGGAATATATTTTATTGATATGGTAGGCATATAAGCCTGCCATACCCAAAGAATCGGCCATGCGCTTGTTTTGTTCCGAACCTAAACCAAAGGTCTCATCGCAGTTGATCATGAAATATTTTCCATCGTAACAGGCATTTTGTTCGGTGTAAAAATCATTAAGCAATTGGTAGCTTGCTGCTTGGTTCGGACTTAAAATATGTTTCTTTTCACCCAAATAGGCATACGCTGGGTTTGCCAATATTTTTTCTAAGTGACCAAAACTTTGTTGATTGGCAATAAGTTGAACATGAAATAGCTGTGCGTATTGTTGCAGTTCTTTAATGTCGTTGCCCGATAAACCTTCTTCCAATGCCAAACTTGGATGTGTTTTGTATTTGAAAACATGTTCTGTATAGAGTGTGAAATAATTGAGTTTGTAGGAGGAAAGCAATTTTATTTCGTTTTTCAATTGCGCCATAGTTGGAATAGGTCCTCTACTTATATCATCTTGCCAGGCTCTAATGGCAAATGCAGGTTTGTCGTAAATTTCGCCACATGGTATGGCACCCATTTTAAAGAGTTGCTGTATGCTTTGAAAGCCATAAAACAAGCCCGTTTCGGTTTGAGCCAACAACAATAAATAGTTCTTTTCTATTTTTATAACGTAACCTTCATTGCCTGGTTCGAAGCTGGAATTGAGTTGGAGTTTTTGTAGGTATTTCTTCCATTTTTTTTGTCCAAGCAATTGCAAGCTTATTTTGGTTTGAACCATTTTGTTTGGCACAATTTTCTTACTGGCATCATTGTTTAGCCATGCATTAAAGCTTGCGTTTAAGTTGCTATCCCTGCTGTAGTTTTCTATAGGATGATTTGCAGATAAAGTAAAGAAATCGGTTCGAACCGTCTCTATTAAAGGCTTGGGGATTATTGGGTATTGTGCATTTGCAGAAATACCTAGAATGAAAAACAAGCAGCTAGAAAGAGTTTTTGTCCAATTCATTGTTGGCAATTTATTCATTCGGAATGAATAAATTGCATACTTGCTAACAACAGAAACTGTTAATTTTCTAGTAAATGATTTTAAAGAATGACTTACTCTTTTACAATTTTTATGCGAGATGTTTTGCCCGACTGATTAATTTCAAGTAGGTAAATGCCAGAAGGCAAATCAGCGGTATTTATTTCTTGGTTACCACTAACTTCTAGTTTACTTTCAAAAAGAATTTTACCATTTAAGTCCATAAGAATATATGCATAAAATGCTGTATTGGCGCTTAATTGAAGTTGCTTATTAAATGGTGATGGAAATACATTAACACCTGTATTAGAGAAGAAATCGTCTATTCCAATTGGGTTGCTGTTATAATAAATAGTATCCCAATTTGAATTCCTTACACATCCATAGGTGTCAATAATTGTTCCTTGTATATAGCTATATGGGTTGTTTCCCCATTGCACCTGAACAGCATTGCCTTCAAAACCTCCAATGATATTGCCATTTATAGCTTTCCAATTGTATGAAAATCCTTTGTAATAGGGAATAGAATAGGTAAATACCTGATAAGGTTTGTCAATAACAGGATTGCCAGTAATGGTAAATGGTTCAATAGGAGAAACAGATAGCCTAATGGTATCGGTTTGAATTTGCAGTCCATTGATAGTTTTTACCCAAATTTTATTGAGGTAATTTGAGGTGGGATAATCAATATTGTTCTTAGTAGAGCCATTGCTCCATTGATAAATAGAATTAGGGCAATTGTCGCTCATGTCTATATGGTAAACTCCTTTTCCACTGCAAACAATGGTGTCTTTTTGCTTGATACCTGCATTTAAATAATTTAAAGATCTATTGTTAAAAGAATAAAAATTATTGCTCGTATCTTCTAATGTTACCAATAATTTTGATCCAGTAACAGTATATAATTGATAATCTTCTGAAATTGAACTTGGCACATAATTCTGCAAATCATAAATTAATTTATTTTCAAAATTAGGGTCGTTTAATTTGCAGAAACTATAAGTTTGTGGCAAATCAAATTTGGGTTGTTGTTTCTTTATTAATTCAGGAATAGTGTATTTATGAACCCTATAACTCATTACATTCAAAGGGAAAGAACCTTCATACACAATTTGATTGTTTTGATCTACTTCAGTTAAGGTAGGATTATCAGCACCCCAACCAATTACGGTATTGCCATTTGGTAAGCGTTGCACACTACCCATAAAATAAGCCATTACCTCTTGGTTATGGTTGTATTCCCAAACCCTTCTCACTTGCATGGTAATTTCATCGTATTCGTATTCTACCGCACGTGAATATTTAGCGCCTAAGCGGAAATTTCCATTATCGTAAAGGAGAATATGACCATTGTTTAATTTTTGTGCATTGTGCTGGTAAGTAAAACCTGGGTCGTTTAAGAAGGTGAAGTTTTGCGTGCTGGCATTTGGGCCCATGCGCCAAATAATGGCACCTGTTTTTCTATTGATTCTGGTAATTTCACAAAGGTGACGCGATGATAATAGGAGTGTTGTATCCGTATCAAGCATAATAGAATTACAGTGAATATAATCTACTACAGTATTTGCTAGCAAATCAACCCCAACAACATCTGTTACTGGCAAATAATCGAAACATTTCCATTCCCATACTACATTTCCATTGACATCTACCTCTTGAATAACCTGATCTAATAATTGCGTATTTGCGTTTCCGTTTTTTATTACGTCACTCAAATTAGCGTTTATAATTCTATCCCCTAATAGAAAGTAGTTCCCGGTTTTTGGATCTTTAATCAATTCGTGCAAATCTGTAAAACAGCCATTTCCAGCCTCTACTGTATCAATAACTTTAAATTCTTTGTTGAGTATAATATGCTTATAGTTTTCAATATTGTTATTTAGCAGCGTATATGCAAAAGTAGAGTCATAAAACATTTGAAAATTATTACCTAAAACTGGAATTTTCTGGTCGTATACAATTTCACCTTTGCCATTTACAATTATATTCCTATCCAAACTTCTTGGTGAATACATACTGGTTAAAAAGAAGAAATCATTGGTATCCCCAATCCCCATAGTCATGTGAAAGGGAACTTGGTTATTGATATCATATTCAATTGCTCTGCCAGTACCAGAATTTCCTGCACTTTCTTTAAGGGAAGTAATTACTTTATTTGGACTAAGCTTGATAAATTCAGAATCTTTATAAGTATCATATTTTGTTTTGTTAAATGTGGTAAATGAAAATGAAAATGTGTCTTGCATTTGCATATCCAACATTTTAACTGGCGCTATTAATTTTACTTCGATGGTTCTGCCAATGGGAAGGTCCTGATTGGTTTTAAGAATTAATTTGTGCGGATTGTTTTGTTCAACCTTGTGAAAACTTAGGTTTTGGCCATTTGCTGTAATTGTAAAAAACTTTTCAATACCAGCATCCTTGTTTATTGGATTTGCAAAAACTAAGATAATATTGGTTTGAATGCTGTTGTTTTTTGAATTAGGTAGCGGGGATATATAATTTATCTCTTGTGCAAAATTTTCTTTAGAGAAAATCAAAAGACTAGCAAAAATAATTAGAATGCGAATTCTCATTTTTTGTTTTTTGTGTTGGATTTGAAAGCAAACTTTTCTTAGTTTATTTTCACATTGCAAATTACAAATTCATTGAGAAAATCACCATACTGTTCAGGGATTCTGACCTCTTGCAGACGAAAAATATTTAATTTAAGAGAAAATTAAGTAGCAAAACAGTAAATTTAATGTCGCTTTAATTTGCGTATGACACTATTGTTATTTGCGGTATTTTTTATACAACCAATTATTCAGTTTGAAACTTAGATAGGCCGAACCACTTCCAATAATTGCACCCGCCAAAACATCACTCGGATAATGTGCTCCTAAATCCATTCTTGAATAAGCAACAGTTGAGGCCCATATATATGCTGGGGCAATCACATACCATTTTGGATAGGCAACGCTCATTGCCGTGGCCAATGAAAAGGCAGAAGAAGTATGTCCAGAAGGAAAAGATAAACTACCTGCCACCGTTTCTTTTTCAATATCGGGGTAAGTTACAAAAGGGCGTGGTCTTTTAACGGCATATTTTATACTCGTTGTTATGGCACCTGAAATAAGAATTGTACCTACAACAAATATTGTTTTCTTCTTTTGTAAACTGTCTTTTGTTATCAATTGAATAGCAGCCATACAGGCTGGTACGCCAATCATCATAGGCAATACACTGTTTGAAGTAAATTGAAAAAAAGGATCGAGGTTTCTGTTTCTATTGTGGTTTATATTTCTCAATAATTCTATATCTGCATTTTGTGCAAATGCGCAAAATGCAAAGCTTATAAGCAAATAGGAAAGTATGGTTCTTTTCATATTAATTAGCCTTTTGAATATCGTACAGAGATTTAAATTGTACTTCCTCTAGCAAGGTGTTTTTTTGTTTGGGCGAATCTAGCATTATGATTTTAACTTCATTGGGCAATAAATCAAAATAATTGTCACTAAAGCTTAATTGTTCGTTTTTACCTGTTAGGTATAAATCTTTTACAAGTGTATTGCTTCTTAATAATAGGATATTTTCGTTAATAGTAAATTTCCAAATTTCCGGTTTTTCTAAGTGTAGAAATTCGGGTTTGGTATGGTAATAAATAGCACTGCGCAATTCATTATCCCACGCTAATTTCGCATAAATATAACAAGTAGCGCTGTCGTTTGCATTAAATTTAATTGTCGTGTAAGCTTTACTGGTATTGGGCGCTATGGTAATTTGTTCTTCTGTTGAATCAATAATATTCCCCGAAAAATTTTGGTAATAGGTTTTTAATTTTCCTTTTTTCTCGCTTTGTAAATCAGATACCACATAAACATAAATGTTTTCTGCTTCGTTTTGAAAAGAAATAATTACATCTTGAAAGGAGCGCTTACTTTGGTAGTAGAAAGCTTTTTTGCTTCCATAATAATCTATGCTGCTCCAAGATGTTACAGGCCAGCAATCATTCAATTGCCAATACAATGATCCCATACAATAGGGCATGGCGCGTCTATGGGCTTCCATCGCAATTTTCATTCCTCGTGCTTGCAATAATTGTGATACATAAATATAATCTTCAAAATTACTTGGCACCTTATAATCTCTAGCCATATATGTAGCTATGGTTTTGTATCCTGTTGGGTGTTTTTGGTGGTTTAAAAAACTGGCAGAATCAAATTTGTTTTCAATATTGGGCATCATTTTTTGAAAACTAGAAATTGAAGGCATGCCTTGAAATCCATATTCACTCATAAACCTACCTACTTTTTCTTCATATTTTTCAAAGGGTTCCATTCCCCACCAAACACCCCAATAATGAGCATCTGCTGTGAGCATGCTTTCTTTTCTTCCCCAACCATTGGTAGGCGAACTTGTGTGGTAATAACGTGTTGGGTCTTCCTTTTTAAGAATAGTTGGAATGCTTTTTTCAAAACAATTAGAATAGTCGTTTGCAATTTTTGTTGAATCGGATTGGCTGTAATGATATTGCTTTTGGTAGCCCCAATTTTTCCAAGCTTCATCTACTTCATTGTTGCCACACCAAAGTGCCAAGCAAGCATGGTTTCTTAAATTAATTACCTGTTCTTGTATCTCTTCCTCTACATTGTTCACAAATAAAGAGTCGCCAGGATATAAGCCACCAGCAAACATAAAATCTTGCCATATCAATATGCCATTTTCATCGCAGGCATTGTAAAAGGCATCATCCATATATACGCCACCACCCCATACGCGTAGCATGTTGAGGTGTGATGCTTTGGCAGCCTCTACTATGTCTGCATATATTTTCGACTCCACATTGTTTATAAAATTATGAA
Organism: uncultured Bacteroidota bacterium; assembly: GCA_903927505.1. Lineage (GTDB taxonomy): Bacteria > Bacteroidota > Bacteroidia > UKL13-3 > UKL13-3 > B1. The sequence goes on from CAIYNF010000042.1 coordinate 9,930, forward strand.
CAGGGATAGTATTTGCACCTTTCATAAATACCGCTTTTCCATTGAGTTCTAATTGGAAGCCACTTCCTTTTTTATCAGTATTTTTAACCCACTGTATGGTTCTTATGCCAATGTTTTCCTTCTTCTCCTCAATTGTATTATTAGCTTCCTTAATGGCGAAAATAAAATGATACAAGAAAGCATCTCCTAAGCCATTGCTCCACCAAAGTTTTGCTTTGTCAATTTTACAATTAACCAAGATGGCGTTCATTCCTTTTTGGAGTGAAATTTTTTGCGAAACAATATTTGCATTTATTTCACTGCATTGCCAGCTTAGTATTTTACTAGTTTTGGTATCCGACCAAATATTACAGGTAAATTGTAGCTTGGCACTTGAATCTTTTTCTAGGCTTTGTTTGTATGAAATGTTTTTAAGTTGAATAGTATTCCAATACTTTAATTGAATGCTTCCAATGCCACATGTAACTAGTCTTGGACCCCAATCCCATCCAAATTGATATTGTCCTTTTCTGCAAAATACGGCTTGGCCGCCAGGTAGTTCGTAGGGGATATTTTTAGCTAATTCTTTGGCTTTTTTTACGGCCGACTCAAATTCAAAGCGTAGGGTGTTTTTTCCTATATTTAGAAATGGCTTACAATCAAATTCCCATGTTCTAAATTGGTTAAAAGTTTCGCCTACAAATTTTTCGTTCACATAAATTTTAGCATAGGTATCAATGTTTTTCAATTGGAGTAGAATATGCGCATTACCATATTCCTTTTTACTTATTTCAATACTACTTTGATAATGCCAATTTTCATTTTCAACCCATTGTACTTTTTGTTCATTGTTGTTTAAATAGGGGTCTGGAATAATACCATTTGCCATTAAATCTGTATGGATATTTCCTGGAACTTGTGCCTTCAACCAATTGCTATCACCCGCTTTTTGGAATGTCCAACTTTCTAATCCAAGGTTTCTAAATGTGTTTTGGGCATGGCTTTGGGTCGAACCAATTGCAAGGCCAATTAAAAGATAGCGTATGATTTTTACTAATTTCAATTATCTAAAACCTTTCTCAAATTTTGAACCTCAACTGCATCGCAAATTTCACTGCCATTATTTATCGCGCTCGAGTGAAAATGATTTACACCCGTTAATTCTTTTAAATTTTCCAAATTATTGGATCGAACCGAACCCCCAACAAGAATATTTATTTTACCCTGCGCATGTTCATTTAATTGTTTGAGTTGAGGTACTCCTTCCAATGCACTTGCAGCTCCACCCGATGTCAATACATTTTTAAATCCCAATTGTATGAGTGTTTCCAAACTTGTTTCTAAATTATCGCATACGTCGAAAGCCTTGTGAAACGTGCAGGGTAGGGGCTGAGCCATTTCAATTAATTGTGCGTTTTGTGCTATGTTGATGCTTGTATCTTCGTTTAAGATGCCAAATACAAATCCATTAATGGGTAAAAGTTTAAAGCGCTGCAAAGTGTTTTGCATTTGCAAAAATTCAGCTTCGGTATAGCAAAAATTACCTGCCCTAGGCCTAATCATAATAGTTACTGGAATGTCTAATAGTGGCAATAATTCCGCACAAGTTTCAAAGGCAGGACTAAGGCCATCTGCTTCTTTGTTGCTGCACAATTCAATCCTTTGCGCGCCATTAGCCGCAGCTATAAGTGCCGATTGCGCGTTGAAACAGGCAATTTCTAAAAGCTGGTCGCGCATTATTTTTTAGGTATAATTAAATGTGCATCCGAATTTTTGAGATTGTTACCTTCCTTATCAAATACCGCATAGCTAAATCCGCCTTGCACACAATAGGAGCCATATTCACCTTGTTTGTTCAATGCAATAAAACCAACTTGAATATCACTTAAATTTTTCTTGCGAATTTCCATTAGGTGAACAACACGGTTTACAGCCTCTTTGCATGCGTCTTCTGGTGATTTTCCTTGGCGCATTAGTTCAACCACCAAATGGCAACCAGCTATTCTAATTACCTCTTCTCCATGTCCTGTTGCAGTGGCTGCACCAATTTCATTATCTACGTACAAACCCGCACCAATAATAGGTGAATCGCCCACGCGACCATGCATTTTAAACGCCATTCCACTGGTGGTACATGCACCAGATAAATTGCCGTTTGCATCTAAAGCAATCATGCCAATGGTATCGTGATTTTCTATATTCACAATAGGTTTGTATTCACTCTTCTTAAGCCATTCTTTCCATTCTCTTTCAGAATCTGGCACCATTAAATTTTCTTTTGGAAAGCCTTGTGATAGTGCAAATTGCAAAGCACCATCTCCCACAAACATTACGTGTGGTGTTTTTTCCATTACTGCTCTGGCAACAGAAATTGGATGCTTGATAAATTCTAAACCTGCAACAGAACCAATATTAGACATTTCATCCATGATGCAGGCGTCTAAGGTAATTCTGCCGTCTCTATCTGGTCGGCCTCCATAACCAACACTTCTTTCTGTTGGATCTGCCTCAGGCACACGCACACCTGCTTCTACAGCGTCTAATGCTTTTCCTCCTTTTGATAGAATTTCCCAGGCAGCTTCATTTGCCTTCAAACCAAAATTCCAAGTTGATAAAACAATAGGCTTATTTACCTGCTTGTTTTTTCTTTCTCTTTTTTCTGCTTTTGCATCAATATGTAGAGAATTAAGCAGCATCGCCGCTCCAGTAATAGCACTTGTTTTAAGAAATGTTTTTCTACTAGTCATAATTGTTTTTACTGCTACCTAATTATTTACCAAATGCCGATTTAGCATACTTGATACCTTTTCTATCAAGTAATTTTCTGTGCAGTGATAACCTTTGATAAAAATTTTGATAGTTTTTCTTTTCTTTCGGAACCCAAACAATCTCTGCTAATGCAGCCATTCTGGGCATTGCCATGTATTCCACTTGGTCAGAATTATACATGTATTCTGTCCACACATTTCCTTGCGCACCCATAATATGTTTTGCTTCCTCAACGCTCAAAGAATCTGGAGTTGGTTCGTAACTATACACTTTTTCTAAAGTTGTAAAACCTCCAATGGCCAAAGGTTCTGTCTTAGGATCTGCTTGGTAATGGTCGAAATAACAAAAAGCACCAGGTGTCATAACTACATCATGATTTTGTTTTGCAGCAGCAATGCCACCTTCAATACCTCTCCAACTCATAACGGCAGCATTTGGCGCTAATCCACCATCTAAAATCTCATCCCAACCAATAATAGATTTACCTTTAATTCTTACAATATATTCTATACGTTTAATGAAAAATGATTGTAATTCATTGTAATTTTTAAAACCATTATTTTGCATAATTTGCTGGCAAAAAGGAGATTTTTCCCACTCATCTTTTAAAACCTCATCTCCTCCAATATGAATGTATTTGCCAGGGAAAAGAGAGGCAACTTCGCTAAGTACATCATCTAAAAAAGTAAAGGTATGTTCGGCCGGACAAAACACATTGGTTTCTACTCCCCATTTCATACCAACCTCACATGGATTCCCACTGCAAGAAAATTCAGGATATGCCGCCAATGCGGCTAAGGCATGGCCTGGCATTTCTATTTCTGGAACTATGGTTACATGCAACATACTTGCATATTCAACAATGTCTTTTATTTCTTCCTGGGTATAAAATCCTCCATAGGGAATACTGTCGAATTTTTGGTCGGCATATGGACCTACCATAGAACCTTTTCTCCAAGCGCCAACTTCCGTAAGCATTGGGTAATGTTTAATTTCTATGCGCCACCCTTGGTCGTCTGTAAGGTGCCAATGAAAGACATTCATCTTATACGATGCCATCATTTCAATATACTTTTTTACAAAGGCAGTAGAAAAAAAATGCCTGCTACAATCTAAATGCATGCCGCGCCATTTATACCTTGGAAAGTCCTCAATTGCTAGACATGGAACCGCCAAACTAACTTTGCCATTTACAGGTAAAAGTTGAATCAAAGATTGTAATGCATAAAAAACACCCGAAGCTTCTGACGCTTCAATAATTATTTTATTGCTGTTAATGTTTAGTCTGTATTGACCTTCAATTGTATCCTTAAATACACCAAATCTAACTTCAATGTAACTGCTATTTTTTATAGGTGCTTTTTTTACCCAAAGTGGAGATATTTGGTAATTACTTTTTAGGTAATTTTGAAAATAAACTATTTCCTTTTCAAAAATTGGATTGCTAATAAAAATTTGCGTGGCATTGCTAATAGTAAAATTACCACTTGCCATTTTACATTCAACAGGTATAGGAATTAAAGCCAAATTTTTCTGCAAGGTTTGGGTCGAACCAATGAATGCCGACAGTATTAAAGACAATAATATGAAACTGTATCTAATCATAATAAGTATAGCTTAAATGACAAATATAATGCGTCAAAGGTGGATTTACTATTCTATTAGTAAAATTTAAAAAGGCTATTTTTTTACCTTCTTTTATGTCTTCATTTTTAACTTCTCAGCATTTTCTGAAATTCTAAATGGAATCACAAAAAATCCATTAATTTATCTTTAATGCACATTTGTTTTTTATGGATTACCTTGCCTTCCGTTAATTCAACTATAGCGCTATGATCCCTCACCCAACCAAACCTTCAAAGCTTGCAAAATTTTGGAAATTATTAGGCCCCGGATTGGTTACTGGTGCAAGCGACGATGATCCTTCAGGAATTGCTACTTATTCGCAAGCGGGTGCTGCTTTTGGTTTGGCAACTTTGTGGACGGCCATTTTGGCTTTTCCATTAATGGCCAGTATTCAGCAAATGTGCGCAAGAATTGGTTTGGTAACTTCGCAAGGTCTAACGGGTACGCTTAAAAAACATTATCCAAAACCTGTATTGTATTTAATGGTTCTTTTTAGCTTTCCAGCTATAGTCTTAAATATAGGTGCAGATATTGCAGGAATGGGGGCTGTTGGAAATTTATTGTTTCCAACTATTGATGCCAGCTTCTTTAGTGTATTCTTTACAATTTTGCTTTTAGGCCTTATCATTTATTTGCCTTATGCAAAAATTGCGGCAGTTCTTAAGTATTTGTGCATTGTGATGTTGGTATACTTTATTGTACCGTTTTTATACCACCAAGATTTTGTTGAAATAGCCAAGGCAACTGTTATCCCTACCATCCATTTTAATAAAAATTTCATTGCTATTTTGGTTGGAATTTTAGGAACTACCATTTCACCCTACTTGTTTTTTTGGCAGGCCTCGGTAGAGGTGGAGGAAATGAAACATAAAAGCAAACACCTCATTGTAAATAAAAAAATTATACATGAAATGCGCCAAGATGTTGATTTTGGAATGACTTTCTCTGGCTTTGTAATGTATTTTATTATATTAACTACTGGCACTGTTTTGTATCAAGAAGGCGTTCATCAAATAGATACGGTAGAACAAGCAGCAATGGCTTTGAAGCCACTGGCGGGTAAATTAGCCTATTTGCTTTTTGCTATTGGTGTTATTGGTACCGGATTAATTGCAATTCCAGTTTTAAGTGGATCGCTCTCGTATATTTTTACCGAAACCTTTGGATGGGAGCAAGGGCTCGATAAAAAATTCCATGAAGCAAAAGGCTTTTATGCCATTATTGCTATTTCCTTGTTATTAGGCTTAACATTAAATTATGTTGGCATTTCGCCTATTGATGCCTTAATTTATACAGCCATTTTATATGGAATAACGGCCCCTGTGCTCATTGCCATCATCCTACATATTTCAAATAACAAATTAATAATGGGCGAATTTGTAAATTCTAGGCTAAGCAATGTATTGGGTTTTGTTGCCTTGTTTGTTATGACAATAGCTGCAATTGCCTTAATTTATTTGCAATTTAATACTTAGGTTCGAACCTAAAAACGGGCTAAATGCCTTTATGTATGGGCTTTTTTGAACTTTGGGCGAGGAGATTTTTGTTTGTATATGAATAGTTTAGCTGAATAATTTTAGATATTACAAGAATTAACTGCTAGATTAAATTAAATAGCCTAAGTTTGAGAAATCTTAACAATTTTTTTACCTATAGTTACTATGATGAACGAACTGAACCAATACAGACAAAACGGACAATTCTTTTTTAGGCCAACAGATCGTTTGGCAGATGTATGCAATGCCCCTGCAAACTCAAGTGGTGTATTTGCAATTTATGCATTAGAAAGAGGTCGTACCAACCTTGTATTTATTGGTTCGGCAGGAAAAAAAGATGCAGATGGAAATATAGTTCACCGCAAAGATGGTATCAAAGGTAGAATTGTAACCGGCAAACAATTTGGCGATTTTTGTCGTAAAACTTGGCCGCATCAAATGCGTTTAGAAAACATAGATACTTTATCTATTCAATGGTTTGTTACCTACGGTGGCATGGCTAAAGATTTTCCAGAAGAAATGGAAATGAACCTTTTGGCTCGTTACAAAGAAGCCAATGGTAAATTGCCAAGATGGAACAAAGAACTGTAATTTAGCGCGCTTCTAATTCTCTTTATTAAGGTAAGTTTCTCTTAGTTTTTGAAAAGGAACAAATAGTTTTAGAAATACGCTGTCTGTTCTCCCTCTTACAAAAGCTACATAATTTATTTTCCCTCCAATAGAAAGCAAGAACTTCTCTATGGCTTCCACTGGAACTGTTTCCAATTTATAATAACGCTTGCAGGCCTCCTCTAATCCTGCTGTTTGGGCATGATGTATGATAGCTCGCAGCTTTCTTATTTGTCGTCTATCCAAGTTGGGCTTTTCATTAACTTTTATGCCCGTAACCCATTGCGCTTGTTTTTTGGCTTGTAACCTGTTTTTTTTGGGATTAAGCTGAAAGCCTTGTTCATTAATAAGTTGAATAATTTCATTTTGTAATCCATCACTTGGTTTCTCCATAAAACTAAAGGTCATATCATCGGCATAACGGGTGTATTTTACCTCAATATTTTTCTCTCTTGCTTGATATATCCAGGCCAAAATGTTTTCATCTAAATTACGGCAAACATAATTGCTAAGCATGGGAGAGGTAGGTGCGCCAATAGGCAGCTGCTTTTGGTAGCTGCAAATCAAAGTAATGTAACTGGCAATGGGTGATACGAAATTAAATGGAGCACTTTCAAAAGTTTCCTTAATTCTATGGGTGCTTATGCTTGGGAAAAAATCTACGAGGTCAATATTCCAGATATAATTCATTCCTAAATGGGCCTGGGCATTGCTTAAAATGCCATGGGGGTAATAACTGTATTTGTTTGAAATAAATCCCTGCACGGCCCTTTTTTCTTGATACAAATATTGTAAAATGCCATTGAGCTTCTTTTGAACCTTTGCTAGTTTTTTTTTCGGCGCATGTATTACCCTTTCTCCGCCTTTCTTTTTTGGAATAGTGAAGCTGCGGTAGCCTGGTTTAGCAACCATATCCACCAGTTTGTAAATATTTATATCCAAAATATTTGCCAAATCTGGCAGGCCTTTAATGTTTAAGAAGTTTGATGCTTTTGTTTCCATTGAGGTGAATTTTGATTTTAAAAATGGGGTAGAGGAGGTTCGAACCAATTGGTTCAAACCTCCGTTTCATGCGCTGTTGGTCTATCCTTAAACCCAATTTTGCTCGCAAAATTGAAATAAGCCACGTTGGAAAACAACTGCAGTAACAACAGTTTAAGCCCGTGTATGCCTCATCCTTTTAGCGCATGTACCCAATATCAATCAAATTCGTTTTGCCGGCTTTCTGGTATGGCAAACGACCTATACAAATCTTGAGAAGCCAACTCGTAAAAGCTTAAACTACTTGCGTTATAGCCTAGTTTTACTGTTCCTAAAGCGCCTAAAGTGTTTTTTGCAATAATTAATTCTGCTTCATTCTGCGTGGGTGATCCATCTTCCCATTCTGTTAATTGGTAATAGTCTGGACGGTATAGCAACAATACTTTATCTGCAATTTCTTCTATAAA
>CAIYNF010000043.1 GCA_903927505.1 uncultured Bacteroidota bacterium
AATGCGGCACTCATTTTTTCTGCCAATTCAGGAAAAGTTTTAGCGCTGGTCCACTCTTTTTTGTCTTTTAAAATAACCATTACATCTTGTGCTTCCATGGGCATGGGATCGGTAGGTATTTCACCACTTCCAATTTTACAAACCACCTCTTCTACTTCAGGAAATTGAGACTTTAAAATATGTGCCGATTTTTTGGCCACATCAATACTTACATTCAAATTACTTCCAGTTAAAACGCGTGTTTCCACAGCAAAATCGCCCTCCTCCAAGGATGGAATAAACTCGCCACCCAATTGCAACATCACAAAAATAGAAGCAACAAAGAGTACCAATACACTTGAAATTACCAATTTAGGTCGAGCAATAATTCTTACCAAATAATACCTATAAAAAGTTTCTATTTTCACCATAAAACGATCGGCAAAATTTGGTTTATGTGAAATGTTTTTTAACAACAAAGCACTCATCATTGGAATATAGGTTAGCGATAAAATAAAGGCACCCAATAAAGCAAAAGCAACTGTTTGCGCCATGGGTTTAAACATTTTACCTTCTATGCCTTCTAAACTAAAAATAGGCAGGTAAACTATTAAAATAATGAGCTGTCCAAACACCGCGCTGTTCATCATTTTACCCGCTGCATGTTTCACTTCTTTATCCATTTTCCCTTGCGAGAGGTCTATAATTTTTGAGAACCTTCTGCTATGCGTAATTACATGCATCACAGCTTCCACAATAATTACGGCTCCATCTACAATCAGTCCAAAGTCAAGCGCACCAAGGCTCATCAGGTTTCCACTAACCCCAAATGCATTCATCATAATTACGGCAAACAACATAGATAAAGGAATCACAGAAGCCACCAATAATCCTGCGCGGATATTTCCTAAGAACAAAACCAAGATAAAAATTACAATCAGCGCGCCTTCCAATAAATTGGTTTGTACGGTTCCAATGGCATTGTTTACCATTTTGGTTCGATCCAAAAACGCATCTATTAAAACACCTTCGGGCAAGGTTTCTTGAATTTGGGCAATGCGCTCTTTTACTACTTTAATTACTTCATTGCTATTGGCCCCTTTGAGCATCATTACAACTGCTCCAGCAACTTCTTGCTCATCGTTGTATACCATGGCGCCGTAGCGGGTGGCATGACCAATTTTTACTTCACCCACATCTTTTACAAAAACAGGCGTTCCATTTGGTAAGACTTTAACTACTATTTTCTCAATGTCGTCAATAGATTTTATTAAACCTTCACTTCTAATAAATAATACTTGCGGACCTTTTTCTATATAAGCGCCACCTTCATTTTGGTTATTATTATTAAGGGCTTCGTAAACTTCTGGGATCCCTAATCCCTGCGCTTTTAATCGGTTCGGATCAATTTCTACTTCATATTGTTTGAGGTAACCGCCAAAACTGCTTACGTCTGCTACGCCTTTTACACCCAGCAACTGACGCCTTACCATCCAATCTTGAATGGTACGCAAAGCTTGTGCATCGTACTTTTTTTCAAAG
>CAIYNF010000044.1 GCA_903927505.1 uncultured Bacteroidota bacterium
AACATGCACGGTGTAAGCAAAAACATTGAATTAAATGTAGTTTTCAATGGTTTGATGACAGATCCTTATGGCAATGAAAAAGCAGGTTTTGAATTAAGTGGAAAAATTAGCAGAAAAGATTTTGACCTTACCTGGTCTGCAACTACTGAAGCGGGTGGCATAGTGGTGAGCGACGAAGTTAAATTGCTTTGTAATGTGCAAATAGCTAAAATTGCCTAATGGCAAACGAAATAACATTCTCCAAATCCTATAAAGCGGCATTGCAAGGTGGCTTGGTTGCTGCTGGTGTAAATATTGCATGGTTATATATTCTTGAATTCTCAATAGGCATAAGTGAATTACCAAAAGGTTTTCCGGTTGCTGTTGTTATTTCTTCTATTATACCATTGCTTGCAGGTGCAAGTTTATATGTAATTCTTTGCAAGAATTTTTTAAAAGGAGAAATGTTGTTTTTACTTTTGAGTGTAGGATTTACTATTTTTAGTTTGTTCCCAAGCTTTCAAACAACCTTGCCAGATGGGCATTTAGCGCCACAAAATTTTGCCTTATTAACCGTTCCTATGCATTTTTTTGCTGCGGTAATAGGCTTGTATTTTTTGCTAAAGAAACAACATTAGTTAACAAAATTTATAGCAGCAGACAGCCCTTTTGTCTGCTGCTTTTTTTATAAGCCCCTATGAGTAATAGTACTAAAATAATTTATGTATCCGACCCCATGTGCGGCTGGTGTTATGCCTTTTCGCCCATCATTAAACAATTGGCAATAGATTATAAAAACGATTTTGATTTTGAATATGAATCTTACTGATTTTGAATCTGAAATTTTAGGTAAAGCGCCACTTACAAAAAAAATGCCTGTATTGTTTGTTGGTCATGGCAACCCCATGAATGCCATTGAAAACAATGCTTATCATCAAAAATGGGCAGAAATTGGTCGGTCACTTCCAAGTCCAAAAGCAATTTTATGTATTTCGGCACATTGGCAAACTAAGGGTACACAGGTAACTTTTATGGATAGGCCTAAAACCATTCACGATTTTGGTGGGTTTCCAAAAGCTTTATTTGATACCCAATATCCAGTGCCTGGTTCGCCCCAATATGCGCAAGCAGCTATAGATTCCCTGCGTGAAATTCATGTTGGAAAGGATTTGGATTGGGGCCTTGACCATGGCTGTTGGAGTGTGTTAAAACCAATGTTTCCAGAGGCCAACATTCCAGTATTTCAATTGAGTTTAGATTATTTTGCCAGTCCTGAACAGCATTTTCAAATTGGATCCCAATTACAATCTTTGCGCCAAAAAGGCGTATTAATTGTTGGTTCGGGCAATATTGTGCATAATTTAGGATACTTGGATTGGGGTGGAAAAACATTTGATTGGGCCATAGAATTTGACCAATTGGCAAAGAGCAAAATACTCCAAGGTGATTATGCTTCTTTGGTAGCGTATCAAAACTTAGGAAAAGCCGCGCAGCTTGCTATTCCTACCAATGAACATTATTTGCCCTTGTTATATGTATTGGCATTGAAAGATAAAAATGAGCCCTTACATTTTTTTAACGAACAGATTGATATGGGTTCAATTGCCATGCGCAGCGTGTTTATTGGTTGAGATTAGTCCACTTTTAAGCAATAACCGCATCAGATGGTGAATAAAATGAAAAGGCATTTATAGCCAATGCTTCTATTTTTGCTCCGTGTACGCGATTGTAGATATTGAAACAACGGGTGGCCATGCTGCCCAAAACCGGATTACCGAAATATCTATCTACGTTCACGATGGAACGCAGGTAAGCAAACATTTTACAAGTTTGGTTCATCCAGAAATGACTATACCTCCGTATATTCAAGCATTCACTGGAATTAGCAATGAAATGGTGGAAAACGCACCTAAATTTTCTGCTATTTCCGAGAAGATTTACGACATGTTACAAGGCAATATTTTTGTTGCCCACAATGTAAATTTCGACCATAGTTTTATTAAACACCAACTTTCTGAAAGTGGCTTCGATCTAAATGTAAAGAAGCTTTGTACCGTTAGGTTAAGCAGGAAAATAATTCCAGGTCACCGCTCATATAGTTTGGGTAATATTTGTTCTGCATTGGGCATTCATTTAGAAAACCGCCACCGTGCAGATGGTGATGCCATGGCAACCGTAAAGTTGTTTGAGCATTTATTGAAGAATGACGCTGAAAAGCAAATGGACGATGCGCTTAAACGTGGTTCTAAAGAACAGGTTTTACCCCCCAATGTAAGTAAAGCAGATTATGAAAAATTACCTAAATCACCGGGTGTTTATTATTTTGTAAATAGCAAAGGTTTGGCTGTTTATGTAGGCAAGGCAAAAAATATCAGGAGTAGGGTTGGAACTCATTTTAGTGGCGAATTAAAAAGCAAACAAAAACAAAATTTCATGCGCGATGTGCATGGGTTTGGGCATACCTCAACAGGAACAGAATTGTTGGCTATTTTGTTGGAGAGCCATGAAATACGCAGGTTATGGCCAGATGAAAATCGTGCACAAAAGAGAATACAAACCGTTTATGGTTTGTTTGATTACTTGGATCAAAACAATAAAATCAGGTTCGGCATAGACAAGGTGCGCAAAGAACAAAGGGCTTTGGTAACTTTTAGTACGCATGCAGCAGCTCTGCAATACCTTAATTCATTGATAGCAGAATTTGATTTATGTCCTAAGTTGTGCAATACGCAAACCAATAAAGATACTTGTATTAAAGTAGCCAATGATACGTGCGAAGGAAATTGCTTAAACAATGAAAATGTGGCTGTCTATAATGCCAAAGCGCAATTGTTTGTTGATCAATTGCAGGCCGAACGCAAAGCATATTATATAGTAGGCAAGGGCAGAAATTACAAGGAACAAAGCGTAATTATATACGAACCAGAATCGTATGTGGGGTATACTTTTTTATCTACCAAAGAGCAAATAGATTTTGACATGGTAAAGGAAATGGCTACGCCATTAAAATTAAATAGTTTAATGGAAACAGTTTTGGCCCAAGTGGTTAGTGGCGAAAAAAGCAAAGGGTATAAAGTATATACCCAAATGAAAATTGCTTAAAACAAATAGCCAAATTTTATTCCGCCTCTAAAACCAATACCATTGGTGGCTAAGTTTTCTTCATTGGTTTTGATTTTATAATCTTTTAAAATTTCTTGCGAAGGGCTGCAGCTGTAGTACGTTGGAACACTTAATTGCATGCCAATAAATGCATCAATTAAAAATTTATTTCTGTATGTTTTTTGGTAACCCCAAGCATATCCAATACTAATTCCTTGCAGGTTTTCTTTGTAATTAATAATCTTATTTTGTGTGCTGCTGTCTTGTTTATTGTCTTTGTAAGTATAGGCAGCAAATCTTACAAAATACTGGTTATAACGCCCGTTCCAAGCAGTTTTGATTGACTTATATTTCCTAAAATCTAAAGTGTATTGAAAGCCATTCAAGCCTAATTGACGGCGAGAGTTGTCGAAATTGAGTTGGGTATACGAAATGCCATTTTGAATGCTCCACTGTTGGGCAAAAAGATATTCATAACTTAAATTCAATGTGCCAGCAAAACCACTTAAAATATTAATTTTAATGGCTTTTGTTTTGGGCCATTCTTTGTAATTGTAATTGTTGGTTTGGGCCGAACCAAGCATTGCGCTAAAGCAAAGAATAAAGAAAAGTATAGTCTTTTTCATTTAGTTAAATCTATAGCCCATTGAACAACCAAATCTTGCAAAAATGCCATTCATGGGGCCAACCCAATAATCTATTTTTTGTGTGCTTTGTGTGCCTTCTTTCATGAAGCCAAAATTAAGGCTTGGCCCTAGGTAAACGTCAAAACTAAGTCGATTGAATAGGAGCCATTTTCTCCCTAAAACTGCTCCAGTACTTAAAGTATTGGTGCTTTGTTTTGCGCCTCTATTTTCTAAGTAAAAATAGGATCCAAAAGGTTCCACAAAATAACCTGTTCCATTTTTCTCTTTGAGGTAATTTCTTTGGCCAATGCCAATGCCAAATCCTGTATTATTTCCCCAATATCCTAGGTTGATATAATTTACAACAACATTTAAACTACGGGTATTATTTTGAAACTTTTCAAATTGAATTTGGGCAATGCCTATTCCTGAATAAATGGGATTTATTTTTATTTCCTTAAACGTAAAAATATCCTGATTGCCTTCATTTATTTGTGCATGCAGGTATATAGGAAGTAATAGGATGCCTAATAGAAAATATTTCATTCGTGAATTTTATAACCGCGCAAGAACTCATCAATTTTCATGCGCTTTTTAGATTCCATTTGTAAATCTAATAAATGTATAAATCCATCTTGGCATGCCATTTTCAAAAATGTTTTTTGGTCGCTTTGGGTCGAACCAATTACTATTGCATTGGAATTGTTTGGTTCAAATATTGCGTTAAATACTTTTACGTTTTTGCCGTCTAATACCGTAAAAGCAGCAGGGTAGGGACTCATGCCTCTGATGAGGTTTAATATGCTTTTGCCGCTTTGTTCCCAATGAATGCGGCAATGTTCTTTAAATATTTTAGGGGCAGTTTTGCCTGAATTTTCAGCTTGTGGTGTTCCATTGGTATTGCCAGAAATGATTAATTCCAATGATTTAAGCATGGTGTTAGCACCTAAATTCATGAGGGTATCATGTAATTCACCTGCTGTGCAAGTTGCCGTAATAGGGCATGTATCTTTTAATAAAATATCGCCAGTATCTATTTCATGTTTGAGGAAAAAGGTACTTACCCCGCTTTGCGTTTCTCCATTAATAATTGCCCAATTAATGGGAGCAGCACCTCTGTAATCTGGCAATAAGGAAGCATGCAAATTAATGGTGCCCAAGGGTGGCATGTTCCAAACAACTTCAGGCAGCATTCGAAATGCAATTACAACTTGCAAATCTGCTTGTAGGTTTTTAAGCGTTTCTAAAAATTGAGGATCCTGTAATTTTTCTGGTTGCATTACAAACAAATCTTTTTCTACGGCATATTTTTTTATGGGCGATTGTTGCATTTGCATTCCTCTGCCTGCAGGTTTATCTGGTGCAGTAATTACCCCAACTATATTGTGGCCTGCTTCTACCATAGCTTTCAAGGATGCTACTGCAAAATCTGGTGTGCCTAAGAAAACTATTTTCATCACCCTAATTGATATTGAGTTCGCTTAGAATATTTGTGGCATGGGCTACTTTTTGTAAGGTCCAAAGCACATACCTAATATCTACCGCAACACTTCTGCTATAGGCTTCATTCCAAGCGTAATCGTTAATGGTTGCAGTATAGGCTCTATCAAAATTAACGCCTACCAAACTGCCATCTGCGTCTAATACCGGACTACCGCTGTTTCCACCTGTAGTATCTAAGTTGTATAGAAAGTTAATTGGTAAATCATTTAAGGTAGGATGCATAAATTGCCCAAAGTCTCTGGCAGCATATAGGTCTTTAATTACCTGCAATAATTCATAATCTGCACCGTCTTCTTTTTCTATCACACCTTTGAGTGTGGTAAATGGTTTATTATACTCGCCATCATTAGGGAAATAACCTCTTACAAAGCCATAAGTAAAACGTAAAGTTGCGTTGGCATCTGGTATAAATTGCTTTTGTTTAAAGGCGCTTTTTGCATCGGCATAGCTGGCAAGTAAGGCGTTTAATTTGCCATTTCGCTTACTATCTATTTCATCAAAATAGTTCATTTCTACATTGATATTTGCGCATAATTTCACCAAGCCATCTTTCATTTCAGCAAATTCATCTGCGCTATCGGCTAAAATTTTAAGCATGTATTTTTTATCGCTTAATTTTGTTTTGGCATAAAGTTTTTCTAAGATATTTTTCCTTGCTTCTTCGCTTGGATACTTTTTATAGAATTCCTCAACTGCAGCAATTTTATTGTTATTGTTATATGCGTGGGCGTCATTAAACATTTTTAAGATACCGGGGATTTCAATGCTTGGATCCATTTGCGCGTATAACCTCTGAAAGTTTATTTTAAGTTTGGGTACCTGCACTCTCAAGAAGTTATTTTCTTCTTTTTCTGATTTTATTTGTTCGAAGCTGCGCTTATAATTATCAATAACAGCGGCCATTTGTAAGGTAGGTGCAACAGAATAAATATAATCAAAAAACAAATTTCTTGGTGCATTGTCAATTAATTCATTGTATAAAGAATTTATTTCGGGTACCACTTTTCCAAATTGTTTATTGAGTGTTGGATCGGCCTCAATAAATTTTTGCATTTCTTTTTCTTCTGCAAATTTCTTATCGGTTAATCCAACTCGTCTAAAGCCTTGTAACTTTCCCTTGTAGTTTTTGGTGGTATTGGCCAATGATTTAATTTTGCCGGCATATTTAATTTGCAAACTATCATTTCCTCTGCCCAATTCTTCCATTTTATTAATTTGCCAATCGTATAAATCACTTACGTATTTAAGCATATAATTTTCGTGGTATTTGTAGAAGGCGGCAGGTTGGTTTCTAAATGTTCTTCCAGGGTAACCAAGAATAAATACAAAATCATTTTCGTTGATACCTTTGAGGTTTATTTTTAAGAAACGTTTTGGTTTAAAAGGAACGTTGTTAATGCTGTATTCTGCTGCAGAACCATCGGGTGCTACGTAGGCCCTTAAGAAGGCAAAATCTCCACTATGGCGTGGCCAAACCCAATTGTCTTTTTCGCCACCATACTCGCCAATGCTTCTTGCTGGAACATAAACCACCCGCACATCTTTGAGCAATTGGTAACGAAACAAAACATAACTTTTGCCTGTAAACATTTCAGAAATTTCACATTGCAAATTTGGGTTTGCTTTGTTTTCTGTATCTGTAATTTTCTTAATATTATTGGCAATAATTTGCAAGCGAATAGTTGGGTCGTTAGTGCTTTGCGTTCCCATCAGAACTTGATCTGAAACATCTGCATAGCTGGCCGTGATTTTGCAAACCAAACCTTTGGCTTGGGCTTCTTGCGATTTGTCTTTGGCTAAAAATCCATCGCGTATGTAATTGTTTTGTACGGTACTCATGGCAGCTACAAAACCAAAAGCACAATGGTGATTGGTAACCATTAAACCATCGTTTGAAATAAAAGATCCTGTGCAACCACCAACACGCACAATAGCATCTACCAAACTTGTTCCGTTGGGGTTGTAAAGGTCGAGTGGCTCCATGCGCAAGCCAGCCTTTTTAAGGTCTATGTTTTTCATTTCAGACAATGGAAACATGCCTTCATCTGCTTTATGACTGCTAAATAGGAGTGTTGTACAACTCAATAAAATTGTAAAAAGGAATTTTTTCATACTTGACGAAGATAATTAATATTGAGAATTGCCAAATAATAGATTTTGGCTATGCCAATTCCACCAAACTAAAGTTTCGGGGAGCCTGCAACGCATTGGTAACAATGCATTCCGCTGCATCAAGAAGCATTTTTGGGCTGCAGTTTTTTTCTATCACCACATTGGCTTCCATAAATAATTGTCGGCCAATTCCCGCCACGCAGCCATCAGAGAGGGGAGGTGTATACCAATTGTTAGCTTCCCTCCAAAAAATGTTACAGCTACAAGATTCTATAATATGGTTTTGCGTGTTTAAGATAAGCGCGCTGTCTAATTTGTTTTCTTCGGCCCAAATGCTTGCCATCACATAAATTAAGGCATTGCCACTTTTTAAATTTGCCAAAGCCCCAGGAGCTTTTTGCTGGGCCGTGTAAATACCAAAACGCAATATTTCGGGCTGAACCAAAGGCTTGATTTCGTTGATTTGTATGGCTAATTTTCCTTGGTGTGATAAAGGTAAATAATTCCCTTTAGCCTCTCTGTAAAGCACAGCCCTGAGGCGTAAAAAATTTGCCTCTGGGTTTAAGGCCTCAAATTCTTCTATTTTTTGCGTACAAATTGCGGTAAATTTTTCCTCATTTAACCCACATAAATCAATTTTTAAATGCAAAGCAGAATCTGCTAATCTCCTGTAATGGCGGGTTATATGTGGAATTCTTCCATGTTCCACCAACATGGTTTCAAAAAGAAGGTCACCGTATATAAAAGCTCTTTCCATCAAAATGATTTGTTGGTAAAGGTAAAATCCTACCTTTGCCCGACCAAAAAATAATCAAATTTTTATGAAAACAGTTTATATTGTTTCTGCAGTTAGAACGCCAATTGGCGCATTCAATGGAAGTTTGGCCGCAGTTAGTGCGCCGCAATTAGGAGCAACCGCCATTAAAGGAGCTTTGGCTCAGGCCGGAATTGCACCAGAAATGGTTCAAGAAGTTTTTATGGGTAATGTTATTTCAGCAGGTTTGGGTCAGGCCCCTGCTACCCAAGCAATGATATACGCTGGTATTCCAAATACAGTTCCTGCAACTACCATCAATAAAGTTTGTGCCTCTGGTTCAAAAGCAATTATGATGGCCGCTCAAACCATTATGTTGGGTATTAATGATGTGGTGGTTGCTGGTGGTATGGAAAGCATGAGCAATATTCCTTATTATTTAGATAAAGCAAGAAATGGTTAC
>CAIYNF010000045.1 GCA_903927505.1 uncultured Bacteroidota bacterium
GGCCTTAATCATTATTTCTATAATGATGGCCTTCCTTTTCTTTAGCTGGAAAATGGTATTGATTTCATTGATTCCAAATTTAATTCCATTGATCATGACCTTTGGTATCATGGGCTTCTTCGACATCCGTTTGAAGCCTTCTACCATCATTATTTTTAGTATTGCTTATGGTATTGTGGTTGATTTCACCATACACTATTTGGCCAAATACAGACATTCGCTTAAGAAGCACAATTGGGACATGAAGGCTGCTATTCCAGACAGTTTAATGGAGGCGGGACCAAGCATTATTTATACTGCAATTGCCCTCTTTGCCGGATTTGCCATTTTTGCCTTTTCAAGTTTTGGAGGTACCGTTGCCCTAGGTATTTTAACATCTCTCTCGCTCTTGTTTGGCATGTTTATGAACCTGTTGCTCTTGCCTGCCATGCTGCTTTCCTTGGAAAAAAATATCAATGCAAAGAAAGAACTGGGCACCACTTTGGTAGAAATTGAACCAGAAGACGAAGCTTAAGCGACCCAAAAAAAGCCACTTATTCTACTTTCAATTATCCCTACATTTTCCTATTTTAGCAACCTTTTGCGGACAAAAGTATTTTGATCGCAAGTAATTGTTTTTGAGATGAGTAAGTATAAAGAATATAAAAAATTAGATTTTCCTGCCTTTGAAGAAGCGGTTCTTGATTTTTGGAAGCAAGAACAAGTCTTCGAAAAAAGTATCAGCACACGCGAAGGTGCCCCTTCTTATGTTTTTTATGAAGGTCCGCCAAGTGCAAATGGAATGCCCGGCATTCACCATGTGATGGCCCGCGCTGTAAAAGATATTTTTTGCAGGTACAATACACTTAAAGGTTTTCAAGTAAAACGCAAAGGAGGCTGGGATACACACGGCCTGCCCGTTGAGCTTCAAGTAGAGAAAACTTTGGGTATTACCAAGGAGGACATTGGCAAAAAAATTAGCGTAGCAGAATACAATGAAGCCTGCAGAAAAGACGTAATGAAATACACCGATATCTGGGATAAACTTACCAATAGAATGGGTTATTGGGTAGACCTCAGCGATCCATACATCACTTACGAAAACGATTATATTGAAAGTCTTTGGTACCTTTTAAAAGAACTATATAAAAAAGGGTACTTATACAAAGGATATACCATTCAACCTTTTTCTCCTGCGGCAGGCACAGGTTTGAGTAGCCATGAGCTGAACCAACCTGGCACTTACAAAGATGTTAAAGACAATACCGTTGTTGCACAATTTGAAATTACCGATCCTAGTCAGATAGGTATAAGCGGCGAAAAAGCTTACTTCTTAGCTTGGACAACCACTCCTTGGACTTTGCCTTCTAATACCGCATTGGCCGTTGGCGAGAAAATAAATTATGTTCTTGTAAAGTCTTTTAACCCATATACCTATTTGCCAATTCAAGTCATCTTGGCAAAAGATTTAATGGGTAAATATTTTCCGGAAGCAAATGCCGGTTCGAACCTAAGCGACTACCAAGCGGGTGATAAAAAAATTCCGTTTGAAGTAGTGAAAGAATATACCGGTAAAGAATTAGCAGGTATTGCTTACCACCAATTAATGCCTTATGTGCAACCAGAGGATGGTGCCGCCTTTAAGGTAATTATTGGCGATTTTGTAACTACCTCAGATGGTACAGGTATTGTTCATATTGCCCCTAGTTTTGGTGCAGATGACTTCAGGGTTGGAAAACAAAATGGAATGGGTACCCTTACCTTGGTTGACAAAACTGGTAAATTCCTTGAAAGTGTTGCTGATGATACCTTTCCACTTGCAGGCCGTTATGTAAAAGAAGCCTATTTAAGTGAAGAACAAAAAGCCGCTGAATTAATAATTCAACAAGAAAAACTGTCTACCATTATTCCTAAATTGGATAAATATTTAAGCGTAGATGAGCTCATTGCTTTGAAATTAAAAATTGAAAACAAAGCATTTAAAATTGAAAAATACGAGCACACTTATCCGCATTGCTGGCGAACAGATAAACCTATTTTATACTATCCATTAGAAAGTTGGTTCATTAAAACCACTGCCGTTAAAGACAGGCTGGTTGAACTTAATAAAACCATCAATTGGAAACCTGCCCATACTGGAACTGGTAGATTTGGCAATTGGTTGGAAAACTTGGTGGATTGGAATTTAAGTCGTTCTAGGTATTGGGGAACTCCCCTACCCATTTGGCGCACTGCCGATGGTAGCGAAGAAAAATGTATCGGATCAAAGGAAGAATTGAACCAAGAAATTGAAAAAGCGGTAGCGGCTGGCTTTATGGATAAATCTTTTGAAATGAAAGACCTCCATAAACCTTATGTCGACGAGGTAATCTTAGTTTCTTCAAAAGGAGAAAAAATGCAACGCGAAGCAGACCTAATTGATGTTTGGTTCGACAGTGGTGCCATGCCTTATGCGCAATGGCATTGGCCTTTTGAAAATGAAGAAGTATTTCGCAAAAATTTCCCTGCAGATTTTATTGCAGAAGGGGTAGACCAAACACGTGGTTGGTTCTTCACTTTACATGCCTTATCTGTTTTGTTGTTTGATAGCATTAGCTACAAAAATGTAATTGCAAATGGATTGGTGCTAGATAAAAATGGCAACAAAATGAGCAAGCGTTTGGGTAATGTGGTTGATCCATTTAAGACCATCGACCAGTTTGGGGCAGATGCCACCCGCTGGTATTTATTGAGCAACAGTGATCCTTGGGATAATTTAAAATTTGATTTGGAAGGTGTAGCCGAATGTCAGCGTAAGTTTTTTGGCACACTCTACAATACCTATAATTTCTTTGCTCTTTATGCCAATATAGATGGCTTCTCTTATGCAGAAGCAGATATTGCCATGGAAGACAGGCCTGAAATTGACCGTTGGATCTTGAGCTTACTTAATAGCTTGGTATTAAAGGTAGAAAAGCAAATGAATGATTACGACCCAACCCCAGCGGCAAGGGCTATTCAGGACTTTGTGGGAGAAAACTTAAGCAATTGGTATGTGCGTTTGTGCCGCAGAAGATTTTGGAAAGGCGAATACAGCACAGATAAAATTTCGGCATACCAAACCTTGTATACCTGCCTCGAAACCATTTCACAATTGATGAGCCCATTTGCCCCCTTCTATTCGGAGCAATTGTATAGAGATTTGAATAGGGTGAGCAAAAGAAACAGCTCTGAAAGTGTACACTTGAGCTTATTCCCTGTTGCCAATACCCAATTGATCAATAAAGAACTAGAGGTTCAAATGGAGTATGCGCAAATTATTTCCTCTTTGGTGCTTTCTATCCGCAAAAAGGAAAACATCAAGGTTAGGCAACCACTTCAAAAAATCCTTATTCCAATAGTCGACCAAAATATTAAGGATGAAATTTCGCATGTGAAGGACCTAATTTTAGCCGAGGTAAATGTAAAGGAATTGGAATTTATTGATGCAATTGATAAGAGCATTAAGCCAAACTTTAAAACCTTGGGCAAAAAAGTAGGTAGCAAAATGAAGCAAGTTGCAGAGGCAATCACCCAATTTAAACAAGAACAAATTGCCCAATTAGAGCAAACGGGTGCTGTTCAAATTGAAATTGAAGGTGAAATAATAGAAGTACTTCAAAGCGATGTAGAAATAATATCTAAGGAAATTACAGGTTATAAGGTTGCTAATGAGGGCCGTATCACTGTAGCGCTAGATATTAACCTAAACGAGGCATTAAAAGAGGAAGGTATTGCTAGAGAGCTAGTTAGCAAGCTGCAAGGTCTCAGAAAAGAGCAAAATCTAGAGATTAGCGACAAGATTTCTGTAAAAATTATTGAAGAAAACTATATTAAAGGTGCTATAAATCAATTCAAAACCTATATTTGCAGCGAAATTTTAGCGACCGAAATAGCCTCTGTAAGTGAACTTACTGTTTACACTGAGGTTTTGGTAGATGAAATTGTTTTAAAGGTTCAAATGGATAAAATTTAACGAGACCCATGGCTAAAAAAATTATTAAAAGCGCAGTTAAGAAGGCAGTTGTGAAAGCAGCTCCTAAAAAAGCAGCAAAAAAAGTAGCTCCTAAAAAGGCAGTTGTGAAAGCAGCTCCTAAAAAAGCCGTTGCGAAAGCAGCTCCTAAAAAACCCGTGGCGAAAGCGGCTCCTAAAAAAGTTGTTACCAAAGCAGCTCCCAAAAAAGTAGCGAAAAAAGTAGCTCCTAAGAAAGTTGTTGCTAAAAAAGTTTTGGTAAAGAAAATAGCTAAACCTATTGCTAAAAAGCCAGTAGCTAAAAAGCCTGTGGCTAAAAAAGCGGTGGCTAAGAAACCAGTGGCAAAAAAAGCGGTGGCTAAGAAGCCTGTTGCTAAGAAAGCTGTTGCTAAAAAGCCTATTGCTAAAAAGCCTCTTGCTAAAAAGCCTCTTGCTAAGAAAGCTGTTGCTAAAAAGCCTGTTGCTAAGAAAGCTGTTGCTAAAAAGCCTCTTGCTAAAAAGCCTCTTGCTAAAAAGCCTCTTGCTAAAAAGCCTGTAGCTAAAAAGCCTGTTTCTAAAAAGCCTGTAGCTAAAAAGCCTGTTTCTAAAAAGCCTGTAGCTAAAAAGCCTATTGCTAAAAAGCCTATTGCTAAAAAGCCTGTAGCTAAGAAAGCTGTTGCTAAGAAAGCTGTTGCTAAAAAGCCTGTAGCTAAAAAAGCAATAGTAAAAAAACCAGCTACAAAAAAACCAATTGCAAAACCAGTTAGCAAAAAAGCGCCTGTTAAACCAATTGCTAAGAATGTCATAGCTAAACCTATTGCTAAAAAAGCAGTAGCCAAGCCTGTTGCTAAGCCTATAGTTAAAAAAGCAGCTGTAAAAGTTGTAGTGAAACCTGCAGTAAAAACAGTTGCTAAACCAATTGCAAAGCCTATTGCTAAAAAAGCAGTAGTAATTGAACCTAAGAAAATCAATGTGGCACCTAAGCCATTGAAGCCTGTTGTAAGTAAAACGCCTGTTTTTGAAGAAAAACACGACGATTTAAACGCAGCTACTGCAGATACTCAAAGGTACAGTGATGCTGATTTGATTGATTTCAAAGAACTTATCAATAAAAAGCTTGTTGTTGCCAAAGAAGAATTAAACAACCTTTTACAACAAATGCAGAGTCCAGGAATGAATGGTGGATCTGAAACAGATAATTCTTACAATAAATTAGAAGATGGTGCTTCCACTTCTGAAAAAGAATATTTGAGTCAGTTAGCTGCCCGTCAACGTAAATTCATTGAAAACTTAGAAAATGCCCTTATTAGAATAGAAAACAAAACTTATGGTATCTGTAAAGTTACTGGTAAATTAATTTCAAAAGAGCGTTTACGCGCCGTGCCTCATACAACTTTGAGCATGGAAGCTAAACTTCAACAATATAAATAAGTAAATTCTTATCCCATTAAATCCCTGCCTTGCTTTTGCTTGGTGGGGATTTTTTTTACCCAAACACTGGTTTCGTTTTTTTTGCGTTATTACTATTTTATATGGATAAGCCTTCCATATTCTTTACTTTTGCCTTAGAATAAAACACATGAATTTTAAAAAATACAGCGCTCCATTTGGCATCTTATTGTTCATACTTGCCATCGATCAATATTTTAAGTTTTATATCAAGAACCATTTTTTCTTAGGTGAAGAACTGCCCATTTTTGGCAATTGGTTCAAATTACAATTTACAGAAAACTATGGAATGGCCTTTGGGCTTGAGTTTGGCGGCAAGGCAGGTAAAATATTCTTAACCGTATTTAGAATTATTTTTGTTGGGGTAATTGGCTATTACGTTAAAACCCTCATCGATAAACAAACCAACAAATGGTATGTATATGGTTGGAGTTTAATTATTGCAGGTGCCTTGGGCAATATCCTAGACAGTGTTTTTTATGGTGTTTACTTTGGCTATGATGCCTGGTTTCACGGGCGTGTGGTAGACATGCTCTACTTCCCATTAATTGAAACCACCATCCCAGAAAACTGGCCTTTTTGGGCTGGCGAAGATTTTGAATTCTTTAGACCTGTATTCAATATTGCGGATGCTGCCATTAGCATTGGCTTTGTAATTATTCTATTGCTTCAAAAAGCGGTTACCAAAGAAGAAGAATTGGCCAGTGCCAAAACAAAAGAAGCTTCTCCTATTGCTGAACCAACAATTGAAGAAGCTTCCAATAATTTATAGCAACTAGGTTCGGTTCGAACCTAATTGATTATATCAAAACCACAGTAAGGCACCAAGGCAGCAGGAATTCTAATTCCTTCAGGAGTTTGGTTGTTTTCCAATAGGGTTGCCAAAATTCTAGGCAATGCCAAGGCGCTGCCATTTAAAGTATGCACCAATTGGTTTTTACCTTCTTTGTTTTTGAACCTACATTTTAACCTGTTTGCTTGGAAGTTTTCAAAGTTTGAAGTTGAACTTACCTCTAACCAACGACCTTGTGCTGCACTATACGTTTCAAAATCATAGGTAAGGGCAGAAGAAAAACTCATGTCGCCACCGCAAAGGTGTAATATTCTATATGGCAATTCTAATTTTTCTAATAAACCTTTAACGTGAATTACCATTTCATCCAACAAAGCATAAGATTGATCTGGATGTGCTATTTGCACAATCTCTACCTTATCAAATTGGTGCAAACGATTTAGGCCACGCACATGCGCGCCCCAGGCACCGGCTTCTCTTCTAAAGCATGGCGTATACCCAACATTCTTAATTGGAAGTTCTTCTTCTTTTAAAATTACATCTCTGTAAATATTGGTAATAGGAACTTCAGCAGTTGGAATTAAATACAAATCATCTACCGTTGAATGGTACATCTGCCCTTCTTTATCGGGCAACTGTCCGGTACCAAAACCGCTATCAGCATTTACCAAAAGCGGCGGCATTACTTCTTGGTAACCGGCAGCAATGGCCTGATCCAAAAAGAAATTGATCATGGCGCGTTGAATTCTGGCACCTTTACCTTTATAGACTGGAAAACCAGCTCCAGTAATTTTTGCACCCAATTCAAAATCAATCAGGTCGTATTTCTTTATCAATTCCCAATGCGGCAAAGCATTTTCACCCAATTCTGGAATAGTACCATTTTGATAAACATTAATATTTTCTTCAGCTGTTTGTCCTACAGGAACAGATTCATGCGGCACATTTGGAAGCGTAACCAACAAATCAAATAATTCTTGATCCAATTGTTTCGATTTTTCTTCAAAGCTTTTGCCATTTTCTTTCAAGATAGCTGTTTGGGCTTTGAGTTCTTCGGCACCAGTTTTATCGCCGCTTTTCATTAACTCACCAATTTTCTTTGCCAACAAATTAGCTTCAGATTGGTTGCGTTCCATTTCGCCTTTAGCCTTTCTACTTTCTTCATCAATAGACAATACCGCATCTACGGTTTCAGCGTGTTTGGGATTTTTTTTACTCAATCGATCTTTAGCCTCTTGGCTTTGCTCGCGCAGGTATTGTAATGTTAACATGGTATCAAAAACTAATTTCCACAAATATCTGAAATTTGGAACGCATTTTTTGAAAAAAAGCCAAACAACCTTATTGTACAGCAAGCGCCATTCGAGAGTACCTAACAGGGTTCAAAAAAAAGTCATGGTAAACTTGGGAACCATCATTGACAATTGACCTCAATACAAAAATGGTTCGGCAAGCTCACCACGACGGCAAACCTATGCTCTCTATAAAAAAGAGAGGGTTTCGCTTAATAAATACTACAATACAACAACTTTCGTCATTACATCGCCTTGGCGGATGGCATCAATAACATCTAAGCCATCAATAACTTTACCGAAACAGGTATGGTTACGATCAAGGTGCGCGGTATTGTTTCTGCTATGGCAGATAAAAAACTGTGAACCACCGGTATTTCTGCCAGCGTGTGCCATAGATAATACACCACGATCATGGAATTGGTTTTCACCAGTTAATTCGCAATCAATTTTGTAACCTGGTCCACCAGCACCAGTGCCAGTAGGATCGCCACCTTGGATTACAAAATCAGGGAGAACGCGGTGAAAGCTTACGCCATTATAAAAACCGCTTTCTGCCAATTTAAGAAAATTAGCAACGGTATTAGGTGCATCTTTGTCGAAAAACTCAATAGTCATAACACCTTTTTCGGTGTGAATTTCTGCTTTGCTCATGTTTTTTTGATTAATAATATTGAAAGATAATTGAAAAATATTTTAATAAAAAATGCCGGAAAGCTTTGGCTAACCGGCATTTCAAATTTTTATGAATTAGATTAACTACCGCTCAAAGCTGCAGCACCACCCACAATTTCTGAGATCTCTGTGGTAATGGCACTTTGACGTGCACGGTTGTATTCTAATTTCAATGCCTTAATTAATTCACCGGCATTGTCTGTAGCTTTATCCATTGCAATCATACGCGCACCATGTTCTGAGGCGAAAGAATCTAAAAGGCTTTTATAAATTTGGGTTTTCAAGATTCTTGGAATTAATTCTTCCAAAATGGCTTCTTTACCTGGTTCAAAAATATAATCGTTTTTAGCTGCTTTACCACCCATGTTTTGCGGCAAGATTGGCAAGAAAGGCTCATTCGTTAAGATTTGAGTTGCGGCATTTTTAAATTGATTGTACACAATTTCTACCTTCTCAAAACTACCTGCTTTGAATTGATTCAACACATATTCACCAATTTCAAAACCACTTTCAGCATTCAGCTTTTGGTAAGTGTCTTTGTAATCAGGAATGATGTTGTTGTTATTTGCTTTGGTGAAAAACTCGAAAGCTTTTTTACCAACAGGCAAAATAGTTACATTTTTACCAGCGTAATCTTCTTTCATTAATCTGTTAGCAAGCTTAATAACGTTGGCGTTAAAGCCACCGCACAAACCTCTATCAGAAGTAATTACTACCAATAGCACATTTTGAATTGGCTTTTGGTTGAAATACACTTTTAATGAATCAACATCAATAGAATCTGCTAGGTTAGCCAAAATGCCATTCAGTTTTTGGGCATAAGGCCTCATCTGAATAATTGCATTTTGGGCTCTTCTCAATTTAGTAGCACTCACCAATTTCATTGCTTTGGTGATTTGCTGGGTTGAGTTAACCGAGGCAATACGAATACGAACTTCTTTTAAATTAGCCATTGTTTAGTTTAACGATTCCGCTTAATTATGCGCTGTATTTAGCAGCTAGTTCTTTAGCAACCGATTCAAGAATTGAAGTAACATCGTCGCCAATACCACCCTTTTTAATTAGATCTAACACGTTTTTGTGTTTGCTTTCTAAGAAGTTTAGGTAATCAGCTTCAAACTCACGAATTTTATTTACAGGCACTGCGGTTAATAAACCTTTTGTTCCCAAATAAATAATTGCGGTTTGTTGCTCAACACGTAATGGAGAGAACTGACCTTGTTTCAAAATTTCTACGTTACGGGCACCTTTAGCCAAAACCGCTTTGGTAGCCGCGTCTAGGTCCGAACCAAATTTTGAGAAAGCTTCCAATTCACGGTATTGCGCTTGGTCTAATTTTAAGGTACCTGCTACCTTTTTCATAGATTTAATTTGCGCGTTACCACCTACACGAGATACCGAAATACCTACGTTAATAGCTGGACGAATACCAGAGTTAAACAAGTTAGCTTCCAAGAAAATCTGACCATCTGTAATAGAAATTACATTGGTTGGAATATAGGCAGAAACGTCACCTGCTTGTGTTTCAATAATTGGAAGTGCTGTTAACGAACCACCACCTTTAACCATGTGTTTGATGGATGGAGGAAGGTCGTTCATTTGCTGAGCAATGCCATCTGTACCATTTATTTTCGCTGCTCTTTCAAGCAAACGACTGTGCAAATAGAATACGTCACCAGGATAAGCCTCGCGGCCTGGAGGACGACGTAACAACAACGACACCTCACGGTAAGCTACTGCTTGTTTAGACAAATCGTCATAAACAACCAAAGCTGGGCGACCGGTATCGCGGATAAATTCACCAATTGCAGCACCTGCCATTGGGGCAAAGAATTGCATTGGAGCTGGATCTGATGAAGTTGCAGAAACAATTACCGTGTATGGCATTGCACCACGCTCTTCTAAAGTTTTTAAAACTTGAGCAACGGTAGATGCTTTTTGTCCGCAAGCTACATAGATACAATATACAGGCTGACCTGCATCATAGAATTCTTTTTGGTTAATGATTGCATCAATACAAACCGCTGTTTTACCAGTTTGACGATCGCCAATAACCAACTCACGCTGGCCACGACCGATTGGAATCATTGCGTCGATAGCTTTGATACCTGTTTGCATTGGCTCTTTAACTGGCTCGCGGTAGATTACACCTGGTGCTTTACGCTCCAAAGGCATTTCATACAAATCGCCTGCTAAAGGACCTTTACCATCAATTGGTTGACCCAAAGTATTGATTACACGACCAAACATACCTTCACCTACTTTAATAGATGCGATACGACCGGTACGTTTAACGGTATCACCTTCAATAATTTGTTCAGATGAACCTAATAACACCGCTCCCACGTTGTCTTCTTCTAGGTTCAACACAATTCCTTGTACGCCATTAGAAAATTCAATCAGCTCACCCGACTGAACTTTTGTTAATCCGTAGATACGTGCGATACCATCACCCACTTGGAGTACGGTTCCCACTTCTTCAAGTTCGGTCTCAGACTTAAAATTGCTTAATTGCTCTCTTATGATGGCTGATACCTCATCTGGTCTTATTTCTACCATAATGAAATGTTATTTTGAAATGTAAGTGTTTAATAATTCTTGTTTTGCTTTCTTAAGCTTACCAGAAATAGATGCATCATAAAGCTTATCTTCCATCTGTATTACCAGACCTCCAATAATTTCAGGATCCACCGAAGTTTCTAGGTTCACTTTTTTACCTGTTTGTTTTTCAATAAATGCTCTAACTTCTGCAATAACGCTATCGCTCACGGCAACAGCTGTTTTAACATTAGCGGTGGTAATTTTATTGATTTCGTTGTACTGCGCAATGAAAGCAATGGCAATATCTGGTAAATAATATTCACGTTTCTTTCTGATCACAATTTCCATAAAGCTTATGGTTAAAGGATTAAAAGAAGCGCCAAATACCTTATTAATGACGGCAAATTTCTTATCTCCTTGCACTACAGGGCTCTTTAGCATATTTACCAAAGCAGGTGTATGTGCAATTACCGACCTGAACGCCAAAATATCGGCATTGATCGCTTCAAGCTTCTTTTGCTCGATAGCTAAGTCGATCAGTGATTTGGCGTATCTGCCGGATACTCTTTGTTCAGCCATATTAATTTAAGGTGATTGATTTTAAATTCTCGTTAACGAATGATTCTTGCTGTGCGCGGTCGTCCATTTTCTTGCGAAGCACTTTCTCTGCTAAATCAACCGAAAGAACAGCCACTTGAGATTTTAACTCGTTCATGGCATTGATCTTAGCTGATTCAATAGATTCGTTTGCTTTGGCAATAATTTTACGCCCTTCTTCATCCGCTGATTTTTTAGCTAGCGAAATGATGTTTTCCTTCATTTCGTGCGCTTCTTTCAGCATCATGTCACGCTCAGCACGTGCTTGATTGAGGAGTTTTTCGTTATCGGCTTTCAATGCACTCATTTGTTTACGTGCTTCTTCAGCAGCGTTCAAGGCATTGTTAATCGAATCTTCTCTCTCCCTAATCGAATTTAAGATTGGCTTCCAGGCAAATTTCGACAAGATGAACAATACAATACTAAATGTAATGGTCATCCAGAAAATTAACCCTAAACCAGGTTTTACTAATTCCATGCTGTCTTGTTTTTTAATGAATAATTGGGTGTAATAAGAATCCTAAATTAGAACACAGAAGATTTACATCTCCTGCGTTCTAATGGGTATACCGATTACAGCAATACGATCAAAAGACAAACTACG
Source organism: uncultured Bacteroidota bacterium (assembly GCA_903927505.1). GTDB lineage: Bacteria > Bacteroidota > Bacteroidia > UKL13-3 > UKL13-3 > B1. The sequence continues at coordinate 11,900 of CAIYNF010000045.1, forward strand.
ATACCGAAGAATGCAGCTCCTTCAATCAAAGCGGCAGCAACGATCATGTTTGCGCGAATATCGCCAGAAACCTCTGGTTGACGTGCAATTGATTCCAAAGCACTACCACCGATGCGGCCAATACCCATACCTGCTCCAATTGCAGCTAAACCAGCACCGATACCGGCACCCATTTTAGCAAAACCTGGATCTGTAACTGCTTGTAAGATGATGTTTAAAAGTGTCATAATTGTGATGTTTAATTGATTTATTTTTATTGATTAATGATGTTCTTCGTGGTGGTGCTCTTCTACTGCCGAACCAAAGTAAAGGGCAGAAAGCAAGGTAAATACATAGGCTTGTAAGAAAGCCACAAGCAATTCAAGGAAATTCATGAATACTGTAAATGCAACAGACAAAACCGATACGCCTAATCCCAAGCTTTGGTTCATGGCACCAAAAATGAAAATTAAGCTAAAGAACCCTAAAATGATAATGTGACCTGCAGTAATATTTGCAAACAAACGTATCATCAATACAATTGGCTTGTTTAACATTCCAATGATTTCAATTGGAACCAACAAAATCCACAATGCCTTAGGAACACCTGGTGGCATGAAAATATGTCCCCAATAGCTTTTGTTACCATTGAATGAGGTAATCACAAAAGTGAAAATAGCCAATACCAAAGTAACGGCTATATTACCCGTAACATTAGCTCCTCCCGGAAAAAATGGGATCAAACCAAATAGGTTATTTATAAAGATAAAGAAGAAGATGGTTAATAAATAAGGTAGAAACTTGGCATATTTAGGACCAATAGAAGGTTTTGCAACCTCATCTCTTAAAAAGATAATCAAGGTTTCAATTAAATTAGCTAAACCTTTTGGCGCTTTGCCCTTGTTACGTGTGTAATGTCCGGCAACTGAAAGCATAATCCAGCATAGGAAAATTACTGAGATAAGCATGCTTGCTACATTTTTGGTTATAGACAAATCAAAGAAAGACGCCTCATGGTTAATGGTGCCGTCTGGATTTACTGCAGCTATTTTACCTTCTTCTAATTTATAGCCTTCATAAGTTGCATGGCCATGTTCAAAACGAGATGAAAGGAAAAATTTAAAACCAGCAGCATCTTTAATAATAACTGGCAATGGAATAGAAATATGTGAATGACCAATAGTGGCAATATGCCAATCGTGCGCATCGCCAATATGTTCCATAATTATTTTACCCGCATCTATTTTACCCTCTTCTTTTGCTTCACCATGGGTTTCAGCATGCGCTTCTGCACCAACTTCGCTTTCATGAACCGCCTCGGCAGCAACACTTGTATCAGCAGCTGCAGCGTGGTGATCTTGCCCCATTACTTTTGAGGTATTACCCACAAGGTACATGAGCACAATGAATACGGGGAATAAATAGCTGGAAATCTTTCTGTTATTAGCGTGCATGAACAATCTTATTTCTTTAAATCGGGGCGCAAGTTAACCACAAGGAAATAAATTTCAAAAGCTGTGTAAAAGAAATACAAGAAAAGATACACAACAGCAAATGACAACTGGCGCTCTGGTGAAAAAATTAAATATATAAATAGAGGAAAAATAGAAAATACAAAACGAATTCCAATGGCGCCATAAGTCCTGTAAATAAAGGTTTTATTGTCTTTAGGAAGGGCCGAATTGGTGATTAAATAAGTAACTATTGTGAGCAAATAAAAGTAGGCCAAAGCTACCCAAGCTAAGTTACTAACAACTATTTGCTGTTGAAAATTTTGAAAACCAGCCAATAATAAAGCCAACACCAAGGTGAGGACAATAGAATACAGATAGAATTTATTGTTTTTCATGGGAGATATTGCCTCAAAAGAGCTGGTTATCAGCCAAAAAAGTTTCGGTTCGAACCAATTTGCGCTTTTTAAGGTGCCGCAAAAGTAGACCTTTCCGAGCAATAATACTTTGGACTTTAATTATTTTTTCAGAAAATCTTTGACTGCTAGGTACAAAGCTGCAAAAACGGAGAAAATAACTCCCAAAAGCGTGAACACAGGAAAGGAAAGGTGGAAATGTTGGTCGGCATATTTGCCGCCAAGGCTGCCAGCAACAATTACCAAAATCATTTGAATGGCTTGGTTGCTGTATTTGAGCAGTTGGTTATCCTGCGGCTTTTTCGGCGAATGATTCACTGATTACGGGAGCTTTGGTATCTAATGGTTTACCCAATTTGCTATTTTTAAAATCGCCTAAACCAGCAGCCATTCCTGTACTCATGGTGCTTCTTCCATTAAACTCGGCACCTGCCTCAATAATTAATTTAGCACATGAAATATCACCACTAATTTTTGCCGAAGCTTTTATGGTTAACAATTCACTAACACTGATATTGCCTTTAACCACGCCTGCAATGTCACAATTTCCAGCTTTAATATTTCCTTCAACAATTGCACTGGTTCCTAAAACCAATTTGGCTTTTACTTCCATATTGCCATTTAAATTGCCATCTACACGTAAATCTCCTTCCGATAACAAATCACCAATAATTTTGGTTCCGGCATTGAGGATATTAATTTCCAATGGGTTAAAACTTGTGCTTTTTGTAGGATTAAAAATGGCCATTTTCTTTAGTTATTAGCTTTAATTGATGCACTTTATCAGGCAACAAAATTATTAAATATTAATGCAAATCAGTGATAAGCAATTCTATATTACTGTATTTACACCTCCACAAATATATCATTTTTTATAAAAAACGCCTTATAATACCCAAACATGTCATTACTAGCCAATTGCCAATTTAGGCATATTGGCCTCAAGGCTTATTGGCTCGAAGCAACCAAAACTGGGCGCAGGGGAAATAGACAAACTTGTTGGTTTACCAGCAGCCACAGTAGAATCTTGAAGCCCATTGCCACCGTTCATTATATTAATAATGTTATTGTAATACAACTCTTTGGCTTTTAATGTTTGCTCTAAAGAATCTGTTTTATACAATAATTGCTGAAGGTTACGTTTGGTCTTGGTATCTGTATAACCTGGCACAAACTCTCTTAAGGAGGTATAAAAAATTAAAGTGATTATAATGGCTGTAAGCAAAACAATAGCAGAACTAAAGGCTACAAACACATTCATTGGCGTAAGTTTGATGGAGTATTTCTCTTCAAAAGAGGCATCATTAATTAATACCAATCTGTATTTATAACTTAACTTATGAATTAATTTTTTCCTTGGCTGCTCCATTGTATAGACGAATTAAAAAAGTTTTGGTTAAAATTGTACGATTCAATTTCAAAGATAGCAAAAAACAAACGCTCCATTGTATAAGAACAAGAACATCTTTTATCTATTGTTGCTAACAACCATTTGGCTGAGTGCATGTAATCCCACAAAAGACAAGTGGATGAATAGGAAATTCCACACCCTCACGGGTCATTTCAATGTATATTTTAATGGAGAACAAAAATTATTGGATGCCGTTAAACAAATTGAGAATTCGAATGTCAATAATTTTGTGCAGGTTTTGGATGTATTTCCAATGGGAAATGCTGAGGCCGCAAAAGCAAGCGGAAATTTATTAGACGATGCCATTAAGAAATTTTCTAAAACCATTCAACTGCACACCATTGGCGCTTATACAGACGACGCCTATTTTTCAATAGCAAAATGCAGGTATTATAAACAAGATTACTTTGCCTCTATTGAAACTTTTCAATACATGATTGGAACCTATAAAGATGGCCCATACACCAATGCGAGTACTTGTTGGATAGCTAGAAATTATATGGGCATGAATAAAATTGGCGAATCTGAAGCCTTAATGGGATTATTACTTGCCAAAAAGAATTTCAGAAAAGAAGATATCGGCTTTATTTATGCCACCGCGGCCGACATCAATATTCGTCAGGAAAAATACACCACTGCCATTGATAATTTAAACATGGCGCTGAAAGGAAAACTTAGCAAAGAACAAAAAATTAGGTACCATTATATACTTGGACAATTATGTATGTTGGCCAATAAAAAACCTGAGGCCAGCTATCATTTTAATAAGGTTTTATCTTATACGCCATCTTATGAATTTGCGTTTAATGCCAATATTAGTTTAACACATATTTTTGATTTAAACGATCCTAGATCCATTGAAAGAGTAAAGCGAAACCTCAGAAGAATGGCCAAGGACGATAAAAACTTAGATTACCTTGATCAAATATTTTACGAACTGGGTAAGCTTGATTTGGCTACAAAAAATCTGCCTGAAGCCATTAAGAATTTTAAAAAATCAGTTTCATTTAGCACCAAAAATACAAGTCAAAAAGGATTGAGTTATTACGAATTAGCTAAATTGTATTTCGACAACAAAGAATTTAAAAATGCACAAGCTTATTACGATAGCACCGTAATGAACATGGATCCTAAAAATAAATCTTTTAATCAAATTAAAGAAACCAAAATGGTGCTCTCCGATTTGATTAACAATTTAAATGTTTTTGAAACGGAAGACTCTTTGCAAAAACTTACCTTACTGAGCAGCGACGAACTAGACAGAAAAGTTAGTTCATGGATGGCCGAAGAAAAGAAAAGGCAGGATTTAGCCGCCAAAGAAGCAAAGAAAAAAGCAAAAGTAAATGCAAGTATGGCCAGCAACCAAAGTTTGGTTCAGCCCGCCGGCTTAAGCATTCCTGGCTCTGGCGACAACTCTTGGTATTTTTATAATCCTACTTTGGTAAATACAGGAGCAGCAGAATTCTTTTCAAACAAAAAATGGGGTCAGCGCTTGAATGAAGATTATTGGCGCATTGCTGCCAAAGAAAAGCCTAGAAACGAACCAAGCGGCGATACCAGCAGCTCCGCAAACAACAAAAAAGAAACTGCACCTCAAGAAGGCAAAGAAATAGCCAATGACGCTCCTCAAAAATCACTAACAGGCGATGCAGATAAAGACAAATGGATTAAAAACATTCCGTTTACAGCTGCACAAAAAGAAAAATCAAATGCCAAAATACTAGAGTCGTTGCACAACTTAGGCGTGATTTATTACGACCGCTTAAAGAATCCAATTTCTTCTAAAAAATATTTTGATTTACTGCAACAAAAATTCCCAATAAGCGAATATGAGCCACAAGCATTTTACTATTTGTACAAAGCCAATACAGATATAAAAAACCAAAAAATTGGAGAAGAAAACAAGCTGAATTTAATTCGTAATTATCCAGAACACCCGCTCAGCTTATTGGTTCAAAATAAATCTATACAATCTGCTGAAAGCAGCAATAACAAGCTTTTATTGGCTGCTTATGAAAAAATGTATTTAAAATACACCGAAGGAAATTATGCAGAAGCCATGGCGATGAAGGCGGAAATTGACAAACAATTTCCTGGCAATAACTTGAAGCCCAAAATTGATTTATTGTATGCCTTTTGCATTGGAAAAACACAAACACGCGACGATTTCAAAAAAGCCTTAACAGAAGTAAGTGCCTCTCACAAGGGTTTGGATGTGGCGCAAACTGCTGATGATTATTTAGCCGTATTGAACCGCGAAGAAAAGAAAGCTGCCTTTATTGGAAAAGACAGTGCCATGGCAGAATTAGAATTTGATTTAGAAACTGAAACTCCTTTCTACTACGTACTTGCCATAAACGACAAAAAAATTGATCTCAATGAATTTATTTCTCAGTTTACTTCTTTTAATGAAGCATACGCTTCCGAAAACAATTTAAGGGTTAATGCCATAATGAGTAATGAGGGCTTTCAATTGATTACAATTCGTGAATTCCCAAATTTAAAAACAGCATATGATTACCTTAAAACATTAAGGGCAACAGATTTTAAAAATAAAAAAATAAACTACACATTGGCTAGTCCTGAATACCTTATTTCAACTAAAAATTTTAGAAAAGTATTGAAGGACCAAAAGGTGGAAAAGTTTGCTGAATTCTACAAAAAACAAGAGCTAACCCTACAAGCAAAATAATGAACTGGACAGAATACATTTTTAAAAATCCTTTTTGGAAATACCTCAAATGGTTATGGATAGGCGCCTTTGCAGGCCTATTGATTTTATCCTCATTGGTTGGCGCCATTGGCATGGGTTGGTTCGGACAGTTACCGCCTATTGAAGAATTGGAAAACCCAACTACCCAATTGGCAAGTGAAATTTATGCCGAAGATGGAAGCACGCTAGGTAAATATTATTTACAAAACAGAAGCAATGTCAATTACGAAGAATTAAGTCCGCAATTAATTAATGCATTAATAGCAACAGAAGACATTCGTTTTTATGAACACAGTGGCATTGACAACAGCAGGTTGTTTACCATTGTAATTTATAATATAATGGGCAAAAAGCAAGGTGGTAGCACGGTCTCTCAGCAATTGGCCAAGAACTTATTTCCAAGAAAAAAATTCAGAAGTATAATTGACAAAGCGGTGACTAAAATTCAAGAATGGATAACTGCAGTTTTAATTGAACAGCGCTATACCAAAGATGAAATTTTAACCATGTATTTCAATACCGTTGAATTTGGAAGCAACTCATTTGGCATACGCAGTGCTGCAAAAACTTTTTTTGGGAAATCGCCGCATGATTTAAATGCCAAGGAAGCTGCCTTATTGGTGGGCATGTTAAAGGCCCCAACTTTATATAGTCCTGTAAGAAATCCAGCCAATGCTTTGAAGAGAAGAAATACCGTTTTGAACCAAATGGAAAAATCAAATTTTCTAACTTCAGATTCTTGCGCTATATTAAAATCGCAACCCATTGAATTAAATTTTCAAGAGGAAAGTCATAACGAAGGTTTAGCAACCTATTTTAGAGAAACTTTGCGCATGGAATTGCTTACTTGGTGCGAAGAAAATGGCTACAATTTATACAAGGATGGCTTAAAAATTTATACCAGTATTAATCCTACCATGCAACAAATTGCAGAGCAAACGGTAGAGGAGCAATTAAAAGAACAACAAAAGAAATTCTTTGCGCATTGGAAAGGCAGAGAGCCTTGGGGAACCTTTAAAGAAGTGCTCATTAGTGGCATGAAACGCAGCGATAGGTATAGGATTGCGAAAGAATTAAAAAAGACGGAAACAGAAATTACCCGTGAATTTAATACCCCTGTAAAGATGCGCGTATTTAGCTATACCCGTGGCGAAATAGATACCACCATGACCCCTATGGACAGTATTAAATATTACAAATATTTTATGCAATGTGGTTTCATGAGCATGGATCCGCAAACAGGAAAAATTAAAGCTTGGGTGGGCGGACAAAATTATAAATATTTTAAATACGACCATGTAAATGTAACAGCTAAAAGGCAGGTGGGATCAACCTTTAAACCATTTGTGTATACCATGGCGGTTGACAATGGTTACTCACCATGTACCATTATTCCAAATAAACCCGTGAGCTTTGAGGGATACCCAGATTACAACCCAGGTAATGCCGACGATAAATTTAGCACACCAGAAATGACCATGTACAGAGGCTTACAATTCTCTATGAATTTGGTATGCTTAAATGTATTAAAATTACTAGGCAATGGTGGCATTAACAATGTAATAGAATTGGCCAAGAAAATGGGCGTAACAAGTAAGATTGAACCTTATCCGTCATCGGCATTGGGAACGGCAGACATTTCTGTATATGAAATGGTAGGTGCATTTTCAACTTTTGCCAACAAAGGTGTTTGGATTAAACCAACTTATTTGAACAGAATAGTTGATAAAAATGGCAATGTAATTTTTGAAAACTTACCCATTACCCAAGAAGCATTAAGCGAGCAAACTGCTTATGTGATGTGTAAAATGTTGGAGAAAGTAACCACCAATGGAACGGCTGCCAAAATAAAATACATGTATAAAATTCCGGGTGCGGTTGGTGGCAAAACAGGTACCACACAAAACTACAGCGATGGTTGGTTTATAGGCATTACACCCACATTGGTATCTGGCTGTTGGGTAGGTTGGGAAGACAGGGCCATCCATTTCAGAAGCATGGAACTTGGCTCTGGATCTGCTATGGCCATGCCAATTTGGGCTAATTATATGCAAAAAGTAAGTGCCGTTCCGAACCTATTTCAAGTAGTAAATGAATGGACGCCACCTCAGAGTCCGGTAAGTATTGAATTGGACTGTGATAAGTTTAATACCAACCAACCCGACAAAGAAGATTTTGTTGAATAAATAAAAAACATGAAAACAAAATTTCTTTGGATTATAGCCCTCACCCTTTATGTTTCTTTGAGTTCTTTTACCCAAACCAAAAAAGATAAATTTAGGGTAGAAATTTGGCAAGACGGCAAATTGCTTGCCAATAACAATGGCGTGGTTCAATTGGCAAAAAAAGAATTTCAAATAAAGGTGCATTTATTTGAGCAAGAGGGTGTGTATGTAAGTTCTTCTTATGGCAACAGTTATTATGGCTTAAAAGAAACCGATGAGGTGCCAGACTTGCAAGAAATTGGCGCCAGAACATTTGCAGAATCTACCTTTAACGAAGACAAAGATTTAATTCTAGACAACGAAGGCGTTTCTTATTGGTTTTACAAACCCAAACAAGATTGGCACAGGTTTGATAAGGATATTAGCATTGAAGGCAAAACAGTAATTGGCACCAAAACCATTCAACATTTATTTATATTGGAAAACAGAAGCAATGTAAATATTGAAGACGTGCAAAAACCCCTCAAACTGTTTTTTGTGGCCACCACCAAAGGTAGAAAAATCAAAGAACTACAGCGTTTGAAGTTGCAGATTCAGTGGTTGTGATGATTAATTGGTTGGTTTTTTCTTTTTCCATCCTAAATTAATTCTACATAGCAATTGCTGGTTCAGCAGAATTGTGAAAGAATAACAGCTTGCCTCAGTAGTTTGGCAAAGGAAACAATTTACTCAAAAGCCTTTGGGAGCCTTTCTCAAAGGCTTTTTTATGCTGCAATACGGAAACATTTTAACCTAAACTTAATTAACTAATAATTAAGAGTATAGCTTTGCTTTTTTGCTAAATACCTTTTACCTTGCCTTATCATTTTTTTCTATTTTGGTTCGAACCGAAATAATTTTAATGGTAAAAATTAATACCACACAAATGAAAAAAAACTTACTACAAGTTATCATTGGAATGCTCTTAATTCTGGGCATTGGAAAGGCAAGTGAGGCGCAGGTATTGTGCCAGGCCAATTATACCAAAACCAATGTACCGGGTACCTTAATGGTTAATTTTACCAATACCTCAACAGTTGGGAATTTTTATTATATCTGGAATTTTGGTGATGGAACCAATTCAAGTGCGGTAAACCCAAGTAAAACATACGCACATGCAGGCAGGTATTTGGTTTGTTTAACCATTGTTAAATTAGACAGTACTTGTACCAGCACCAAATGTGATTCCATTACAGTGGGCAGCAGCGGAACACCCATTTGTAATACAGCCAATACAAGAACAGTTGATATTAGCAATTACTTGAAATTCTATTTTGTTGCCACCCTCAACGATACCAATTTCCGTTACCTATGGACATTTGGAGATGGCACCCAATCCGACAATAGAACGCCCAACCATACCTATGCGCATGCAGGAAATTATTATGTATGTTTAAAGGTTGCCAAAAAAGATTCTTCTTGCAGTTTAACCACTTGCGACACCTTGCGCATTGCTGCTCCGGCAACATGCAATGCCGCTTGGATCAAACAAGTTGACCCCTTGAATAATTTAAAAAACTATTTCAATGCCAACTTAAACGACACGGCACATTTCCGCTACTACTGGAATTTTGGCGATGGCGGTATTTCAGATAACCATGCGATAATACATACCTATTTGCACAGTGGCAGGTACCGCGTTTGCTTAACAGTTGCTAAAAAAGATTCTACATGTTCGCTCACTACTTGCGATAGTATCACTGTAAATGCAAGTAACCCTTGCGAAGCCAATTTCAATATTTTTAAAAGTGACAGTATTGGTTCGAACCCACATTATATAAGGTTTGCCAATGCCAGCGCAGGAACCACAACCAGATGTATTTGGTCCTTTGGCGATGGTACCATGTCTGACAATTGCACCCCAATACATTATTTTGCGAGCTTAGGAACGCGTACGGTTTGTTTAACCGTTTACAATATTCACAACAGCGATACGCTTTGTAAAAGCACTATTTGCAAAACATTTTTTATGGCTGCAGGCCCAACAAGTTGCATAGCTAATTTTAGTTATGAGCGCATTGGAACCAGTTTAAGTTACCATTTCACAAACCATTCTGTAGGTAGTCCTTTGGTATACAATTGGAGCTATGATGGCAGCGCACCAACGCATACGCTTAATGGCGAACACACCTTTGCAGGTTCAGGTATGCATACCGTTTGTTTAACGGTTAGAAATACTTTAGACAGCACATGTGTGAATACCTTTTGTTTGAATATTTGGGTTCCCGGAATTGGAACACTTTCTACTTGTGTGGCTGCTTTTGAAATGCAAGTCAATAGTGCTGATCCAAACACTTATGCCTTTAACAGTTTGACAGGAACAAATTTTAGCAACAATTGGAATTTTGGTGATGGTACTTCTAGTACCCAAGCAAATGCCACGCACACCTATTTGCAAAGCGGAACTTACATGGTTTGCTTAAGTGTAATTAACACTGCGAATCCATGTTCTGATATGAAATGCGATACAGTAGTTATTGGTTCTACCACTGGCATTAAAAAAGAAGGAATGCTATTGAATGCTGTATATCCTAATCCATTTGAAAACATGATTAATATTGACCTTAGTGTTAACAGCAAACAAACAGGAAGTATTCAATTGATGGATTTGAATGGCAAAATTATTTTGAACGAAACAAGAAACTTCCAAAAAGGCAGCAATCACTTTACCATAGAGGTAAATGATATAGCCCAAGGAATGTATATTTTACAAATTCAAAGTGGCGAACAAATTCGCATACTTAAAATTTTAAAATAAGATTA
>CAIYNF010000046.1 GCA_903927505.1 uncultured Bacteroidota bacterium
GGTGGAGCTTTTTTTATTTAAGCAAGTTTCAGTTTGAAAGATAAATTTTCCTCATCGTCTGAAGCCCGAAGGGGAGGGCCAGCCCCACGGTCACGCTCCTCGCTAAATTGACCTTCCAGGTCAATTTTTAACGCTCGTCCGTCCTACGGGCTACTAATAAGAATGAGTTGGAGAAAGAGGTAAGATACTCTTTTACTTTTCCGATTAAGGCTAAATTGCCAAAAAATATTCTTAAAATTGCTTAATTAACAATTAGGAAATAATTTTATCATTACTTAAGGTTACTTTTAAGGCTAATTTTATTACTATTAATTATTTATACAAGGTTTGAAATTATTTTTAGAAGGATTTAAGTTTATTGTTAATACCTCTTTAAGGAAGGATACTACCTTAGGGGTGGAAACAGAATTGCTGCTGCCAAAGGGTAAAACACCCGTTCTTTTATATACACCAGTTGGTGAAGAAAAGGGCCTAATCATTACTTTCACGGGGTTTGCTATAAATGGTTACAAGGACAATAGAATAGCTGTGGTGAACAATGCTTTTAGGAAAATGGGCTACCGTGTTATTACGCCAAAGATTCAAAAAATAGACTCACTGCTTATTCATCCTTCTGGCATTGATGAGGTTAAAGATGTGATTCAAAGTATTTCTGCTGATCCTATTTTGAACCCCAATAAATGCATTCCTGCCGCTTTTGCACCTTCTTTTACAGCTGCCATTGTTACTTTGGCAATTGCCGAGCTGCCTGCAAATACCATTTCATCCCTTTGTCTATTGGGAAGTTTTAGTGATTTTGAATCCACCATTCAATTTGCGCTAAGCAACGAAAAAAATATGGATGATTATGGGATGCACATTCTCATGAAAAATTTCCTGAAATATGAAATTGGCCATAATCCTGAATTAGAAGAATTGGTTCAAACCGCCTTAGAAGATAATGGTTTAAAAAGACCCATTCCATTGTTACCTGGCATACTTGCCAAATCCAGCCCAAAAACAGTTGAATTATATAAAAGGCTCAGGTTTGATACCGAATATAGGAGCAAAGTAATCATGAGCGCCTGGACCAAAATCCCTGATTTCGATATTTGGAAACACCGATTGGATTTGTCTTTACATGCGCATAAAATTACTTGTCGGGTTGCCATTATTCATGGGAAAGACGACAATGTAATTCCGGCATCACAGTCGGTTTTGCTACATGGATTGCTGAAAGAAAATAACAAGGAGGTTCATTTGGAACTCTCTGATTTATTGGACCATGGCGACCTAAAATTTAGTTTTAAAATTTTTGGTGAAATTATTAATTTGGCCAAGGCGTTTAATTTTTTTATGGCTAAATAGCCCAAATGGGGTATTCAAATGGCAAAAAATGAGGGCAATGCATAGAAATTTAAATTTTTAGTCTATTTTTGCGCCACATAAAAATTAAATATTATTAAATCATGCATTTGACAACCGAGAAGAAACAAGAAATCTTCGAAGCACACGGTAGAGCCAAGTCTAAAACAGACACTGGTTCAGCTGAAAGTCAGATCGCTCTGTTCACAGAGAGGATCAACCACATTACCTCACATTTGAAATCTAACAAAAAAGATTTCTCAGCAGAATTAAACCTGGTGAAATTGGTAGGTAAAAGACGTTCATTATTGAATTACTTGCAACGTAAAGACGTATTTCGTTACAGGGACATCATTAAAGAACTTGAATTGCGTAAGTAATCTCTTCACCACAATCGCAAGATTGGGGTATTATTAATTTATTGGAAAAGGGGCAGGCCAAACGGTGCTGTCCCTTTTATTTTTAAAAATTTATAAACCGACAAGAAAATATGTCAATAGCAACAACAAAAACCTTCGAATTAGATGGCAAAACCATCAGTATCGAAACAGGTAGATTAGCCCGTCAGGCCGACGGCGCCGTGGTAGTAAAAATGGGTGATACCATGATTTTAGCTACCGTGGTTTCTGCTAAAGAAGCCAAAGAAGATGTAGACTTTATGCCCTTAACCGTTGATTACCAAGAGAAATTTGCAGCTGTTGGTCGCATTCCGGGTAGCTTTCACAAACGTGAAGCAAAATTATCTGATTATGAAGTATTGGTAAGTCGTATTGTAGACCGTGCCTTGCGTCCTTTGTTCCCAGATAATTTCCATGCAGATACCCAAGTAGCCCTTACCTTAATCTCGGCAGATAAAAACATTATGCCTGATGCATTGGTAGGTTTAGCAGCATCTGCTGCCCTAATTGTAAGTGATATTCCTTTTAATGGTCCGGTTTCTGAAGTACGTGTTGCACGTATTGATGGCAAATTTGTGATCAATCCTTATAAAGATGAATTAGCGCGTGCAGATATGGACCTTATTGTAGCGGGTACCGAACACGATTTAAACATGGTGGAAGGTGAATGTGCTGAAGTAAGTGAAATAGATATGCTTGAAGCAATGAAAGTAGGTCATGACGCCATCAAATTGCAAATTAAAGCACAGTGGGAATTGGTAGAAATGTTGGGCGGTAAAAAACCAACCCGCGAATACAACCATGAGCGCAGTGATTTAGAATTGGCAGCTGCCATTCGCACTTTTGCTTATGATAAAGTTTATGCTATTGCTAAATCTAAAGCTGGTAAAGGTGAGCGTTCTGCTGGTTTTAAAGCCATACGTGCAGAATACATGGCTACTTTGGCTGAAGATGCAGTTAAAGATAAATTCTTATTGAACAAATATTTCCACGATGTAGAATACGAAGCTGTTCGCGCCATGATTATCAATGATCGTACGCGTTTAGATGGTCGTAATTTAGACCAAGTGCGTCCTATTTGGAGTGAAGTAAATTATTTGCCAGGTGCACACGGTTCGGCCGTATTTACCCGTGGCGAAACGCAATCATTAACCACTGTTACCTTAGGTACCAGCGATGATGAGCAATTATTAGACAGCCCAATGAATGATGGCTATGCTAAATTTTTATTACATTATAATTTCCCTGCTTTCTCAACTGGTGAGGTTCGTCCTAACCGTGGTCCTGGAAGAAGAGAAATTGGTCATGGTAACTTGGCATTGCGCGGTTTAAAACGCGTATTACCTGGTGCACCAGAAAATCCTTATACCGTTCGTATCGTTTCAGATATTTTAGAATCAAATGGTTCTTCTTCTATGGCTACTGTTTGTGCTGGTTCATTGGCATTAATGGATGCTGGTATTAAAGTTACCGGTGCTGTAAGTGGTATTGCTATGGGTTTAATTAACGATGAAACCTCTGGTAAATTTGCCATTCTATCTGATATCTTGGGTGATGAAGATCACTTGGGTGATATGGATTTTAAAGTAGTAGGTACCAAAAAAGGTATTGTTGCTTGTCAAATGGACATTAAGATCAATGGTTTGAAATGGGAAATGGTGGAAGAAGCCTTGAACCAAGCAAAAGCTGGTCGTTTGCACATTATGGACGAAATGAACAAAACCATTGCCGAACCTAATGTAGATTACAAGCCACATGCGCCTCGCATTGTTACCTTGCATATTGACAAAGACTTTATTGGTGCCATAATTGGACCAGGCGGTAAAATTATACAAGGAATGCAACGCGATACAGGTGCTTCTATCTCTATTACCGAAGAAAATAACATGGGTATTGTAGAAGTAGCTTCTAATAACCAAGAAAGTTTAGAGAAAGCATTGGCTATGATTCGTGCCATTGTTGCTATACCAGAAGTTGGAACAGAATACACAGGTAAAGTAAAATCTATTGTAGACTTTGGTGCGTTCATTGAAATTATGCCAGGTAAAGATGGCTTGTTGCATATCTCAGAAATTGGCTGGAACCGTTTGGCTACTATGGATGGTATTTTCCAAGTAGGTGAAGAGGTGAAGGTGAAATTAATTGATGTGGATCAAAAAACAGGTAAATTGAAATTGAGCCGCAAGGTTTTAATGCCTAAGCCTGAAGGTTATGTAGAACCAGCTCCAAGAGAAAATCGTCCGCCACGTGATGGTAACCGTCCGCAGAGAGATGATAGAGGTCCTCGTCCGCCACGCGAACCAAGACCAGAATAGTTTTAAATTATAAAAAAGGGAGTTGCAATTGCAGCTCCCTTTTTTATTTAGCGCGAAAATGTAAATTGCGAGGTTAATTGAAAGCAATGGTAGATATTAAACGTATAGCAATTATTGGCGGAGGAAGTTGGGCAACCGCATTGGTGAAGATATTAAGTGAGAACAAAGCTTCCGGCAAATCTAAATTAGAAAGTATTTCTTGGTGGGTGAGAAGTGAAGAAAAAGCAGAGTATATCCGCACGCACCATCATAATCCAGATTATATCAGTTCCATTGAAATTCATCCAGACCATGTAAAGGTTGGTTCGAACCTAAATGAAATTATTGAGGATGCGGAATTGCTGGTAATAGCTATTCCTGCTGCCTTTTTGGAAACAAGTTTAGAGGGCTGCAGCAAAAAATCCTTTAAAAATAAAGCTATTGTAAGCGCAATAAAAGGTTTGGTTCCTTCTACAAGAGAAATTGTTGGCGATTATTTTATCAATCATTATGGCGTTGATGAAAAGAAAATAATGGTAATCTCTGGTCCTTGCCATGCAGAGGAAGTTGCCAATGAAAAATTAAGTTACCTCACTATCGCAGGCCTTGGTCAAGAATGGGCCAGGTCATTTGCCGCCTTATTAAACAACGAGTACATCCGCACAGTTGTTTCTAATGACGTGCGCGGCACAGAATATGGTGCGGTATTAAAAAATATTTATGCAGTGGCTGCAGGAATTTGCAACGGCCTTGGCTATGGCGATAATTTTCAAGCAGTTTTAATGAGTAACAGTATTCGCGAAATGAAACGCTTCTTGCGCAATATTACCGATACGGATAGAAAAATAAACCATTCTGCTTACTTAGGCGATTTATTGGTTACAGGGTATTCTGTGCACAGTAGAAACAGAACTTTTGGCAATATGATTGGCAAAGGGTATACCGTTCAGGCGGCACAATTAGAAATGAAAATGATTGCAGAAGGATATTATGCAACCAAAAATTTGCATCTATTAAATGAGAAATTGCATATAAATATGCCCATAATGGATACTGTGTATGAAATAATTTACGAAGGCAAATCTGCCCGTAAGTCCATTGAAAAATTAACTGAGAAATTAGTTTAAGACTTTTATTAATTAGCTGTTTAAAATCATTAAAATATAATTCGGATATATTTGTCCGAAATAAAATATATTCTATTTTTGTACTGAATAATTAATAATTCAAACAATGGAAAATAGGATGGCAGAACAAAAGGTTTCTGAAGTGGTAGCCTCTAATATAAAAACCGCTCATGTTTTTAAAAAATATGGTATTGATTTTTGCTGCGGCGGTGGCATTAGTATTGAAAGGGCTTGTAGCAAACATGCCATTCAAATGGATCAATTAATTGCAGAATTAATGCGTGTTGATCAAGCAGTTTTACCTGCTCAAAATTACAATAATTGGCCATTGGATTTTTTAATGGATTACATTATTCAAACGCATCATTCCTATGTTTTG
This sequence comes from uncultured Bacteroidota bacterium, assembly GCA_903927505.1. Taxonomy (GTDB): domain Bacteria; phylum Bacteroidota; class Bacteroidia; order UKL13-3; family UKL13-3; genus B1. The sequence goes on from CAIYNF010000046.1 coordinate 5,543, forward strand.
GAGGCAGTGGATATGATAAAGTCGTACGCAGCCAAGGTGGTAAAGGTGCATGGGGAAGGTCATCCTCCTGTTATAGAAATTAATGAATTATTTCTAAGGGTTGCAAGTGAATTGCAATTTCATATGCAAAAGGAAGAGCAAATTTTGTTTCCATTTATTAGAAAGCTGGTTCAAGAACAAAAGGATAAAACAAGCAGTTTAGCACCCCATTTTGGTTCGGTTGCAAATCCAATTGCCATGATGGAGCAAGAGCATGAATTGGCTGGTGATTTACTGAAGAAAATTGCTGTTCTAAGTAATAATTATACCCCACCAGAATGGGCTTGCAATACTTTTAAAGCATTATATGCAAAGTTGGATGAATTTGAACAGGATTTACATATACATGTACATTTAGAAAACAATATTTTATTTCCAAAGGCCATTGCTTTAGAAAATTAATATTATTTTCCAAACAAGTCAAAACCTCCTTAGGCTCGGATTACACCGGGCTTAAAGTCTTTTGTAATAGGTGCATGATTGGCTGCTTCAATTCCCATGCTAATCCATTTACGTGTTTCTTTTGGATCTATAATGGCATCTACCCAAAGGCGTGCGGCAGCGTAATACGGACTGGTTTGGCGCTCATAGCGTTCTGTAATTTGGTCCAATAATATTTTTTGTTTGGCCTCATCAACCACTTCACCTTTTGATTTTAAACTGGCCTCTTCAATTTGTAATAGCACTTTTGCTGCTTGGGCGCCACCCATTACTGCAATTTTTGCATTAGGCCATGCGGCAATTAACCTTGGGTCGTAAGCTTTGCCACACATGGCATAATTTCCCGCCCCATAGCTGTTTCCTGTGATGATGGTGAATTTTGGAACAACAGAATTGGCTTGTGCGTTTACCAATTTTGCACCATCTTTTATAATTCCGCCATGCTCACTGCGAGAACCCACCATAAAACCAGTTACATCTTGTAAGAATAATAAAGGAATTTTTTTCTGGTTGCAATTCATAATAAAATGCGCTGCCTTATCTGCACTGTCGCTATAAATTACACCACCAATTTGCATTTCGGTTGGATTGTCTGCTGCATTTTGTTTTGGCTTTTTTGCCTTTACCACTAAACGGTTATTGGCAACAATACCAACAGCCCAACCATTTATGCGGGCATAACCACAAACAATGGTTTTGCCATATAAATCTTTGTAAGGGTCAAAAGTATCTGCGTCTACCAGGCGTTCAATAATTTCCATTACATCAAAGGGCTTGCTAAAATTAGCAACTGCATCGTATACATCATCCATTGATTTTTTAGGTGCAATTGGTTCGACCCGATTAAAACCTGCTTTTTCAAAATCGCCAATTTTATCGAAGATGCGTTTGATTCTATCTAAACAGGCCGCATCGTTTTCAAATTTATAATCGGTAACGCCGCTAATTTCGCAATGGGTGGATGCGCCACCTAAAGTTTCATTGTCTATGTCTTCGCCAATAGCAGCTTTTACCAAATAGGATCCAGCAAGGAAAATAGAACCTGTTTTGTCTACAATCATGGCCTCATCGCTCATGATGGGAAGGTAGGCGCCACCCGCCACACAAGAGCCCATTACGGCAGCAATTTGGGTAATTCCCATGCTGCTCATTATGGCATTGTTTCTAAAAATTCTACCAAAATGTTCTTTGTCTGGAAAAATTTCATCCTGCATGGGAAGGTAAACGCCAGCACTGTCTACCAGATAAATAATGGGTAATTTATTTTCGATGGCAATTTCTTGAGCACGTAAATTTTTCTTTCCAGTAATAGGAAACCAAGCACCCGCTTTTACGGTGGCATCGTTGGCAACCACAATACATTGCCTGCCGCTCACATAGCCCATCACAACTACAACACCACCGCCGGGGCAACCGCCATGTTCTGCATACATTTCATAACCTGCAATGGCGCCAATTTCAATTTGGTCTTTGTCTTTATCCAATAGGTAAGCCACGCGTTCGCGGGCAAGCATTTTGCCTTTTTCTATTTGTTTGGCAGCAGCTTTTTTGCCACCACCTTCATGTATTTTTTCTAATTTTTGGTGTAGTTCGGTAACCAGCTTGTTCATGGTAATTTGTATTATACAAAGGCTATTTGCGCCTTTTTATTGGGTTTACAATGATAAAGAAATGAGAAGGAATAGCAAATGATATTAAGCGTCTTTTACAATTCCTTATAGATGTGTAAAAAGCTAATAACCAATAGGCAAGAGCGAAAGCGAGCGTTTTGCCTGTAAAATAGTTTGTATGCTTGCTGCAAAAAACCTATTTTTGTGCCGGGTGAGCCCTGTACGACTAGCTCCCTCTAATCCCCCAGGTCAGGAATGGAGCAAGGGCGTGAGGTTGTAGCGGTGCGATGCAGTAAGCTTGCCCTTTTTTTATGCCCTTTTGGGTGATTTATTTTGATGGGGCTTTAGAAGTTTATTTGAGTTTTCTAAGTGTGAAATGAAATGTTTTTCAACTTCTGAGATTTCATTTTTACTTAATGTCTTGTGTTTTTCAAATTCTTCATTTGCCTTTTTAATTGCTTGATCATGGCTAACAGTGCCAAGATCTTTTAATATTTCGTTTCCGGATAATCGAATGAATTCATCAAGTTTTTCTGCCCAATCTTTCATATACATTGGCTTACGATTCAAGGCTTGCAATTCAGCTATATCCAAATAGGCACTTACCATTCTATTTAGAATGTTTAGTTCATTTTCATTTAAATAGTTTTTTGCAATTTCAATTTCCTGTTTAGTTGGTTTTTTACCTTTAATATGAGTAAGTCCTAAATTAGGTTTTTTTGCATCGATCCTTTGGAAAATTATTTCTGCTGCGGTGTGACCGTGAGCTGCCCAATGCATTTTATTTTGAACAGTTTGGAAGAATTGAATTGAAATTTCTAATTTAGGAGAGTAATCAATGCTTGTTGCGTAAATATCGAGAACCTTTCTCCAAAATACTTTTTCTGAGGAGCGAATATCTCTAATTCTAGAAAGCAATTCCTCAAAGTAGTTGCCTTGTCCTGCCTGTTTTAATAAGTCATCATTTATTGTAAATCCTTTTACAATATATTCTCGTAATCTAGCAGTGGCCCATTGGCGAAACCTTACGCCTTGTTGACTTTTAACTCTATAACCTACAGAAATAATTACATCTAGATTATAATGATTGGTAGGTTTATGAGAAAAATCGGAATTTCCGATTTTTCTCATAGTTGGTTCTTTTTCAAGTTCATTTTCTTCATAAATATGGAGAATATGTTCGTTAATCGTTGAGCGAGATTTTTGGAACAGCTCTGCCATTTGGTCAATGGTTAACCAAACAGTTTCATTGAATAAATGAGTTTCTATTTTAGTATTACCATCTTCGGATTGGTAAATAATAATATTTGTATTTTCCATTATTATATTCAAAGGTTAAGCTTGAGGAATAATTAACAATTGAGTTATTAATTATTCCATATCCAAATCATCTTCTTGTACTTCTGGTAATTCAAGTGTTTTAATGGCTTGAATGGCGTTACCAGCAATTCCTTTGATTGAGTTGTACATATGATTGGTATTGAGCAATACTTTTTGAATTTGCTTCTCGCGTTTTTTCCAATGGCCTTGGATGGATCGTTTTTCTGTGTTTAAGTCGGCCTGCATTTGCGTAAAGCCTTCTACAATGGCTTCAACTTGCAGTCTAAACTCATTGCTGGTTAGAAAATCATACAACATCAGCATTTTTTCGCCTTTGTTTTCTTGAGAAGAAACAACACCACTTAATTGAATGATACTATCGCGCAATACAAAGCAAAGGCCTTTAAATTCTTCAAAGGAACACACCCAAATACCATCCACTAGGCCCATTCTTTCCATGCCTTTAGGGTAGGCTTCTGTAACCAAAACGCCAACATTGGCGCCTTTTTCGCGGATATCGTTTTTAAATTTTTCTATCCATGTACCACCAAATTCTTTGGTACGTTTACTTTCATAATAAATGGTGCCACAATTTTGCCTGGTATGCGTATGAACGGTTTGAATGCAATCTGCACCACGTTCACCTTTTTTAATTTCACCTATAGTGTCTAATGGAAACTGGCTACTGAGCCATTCTTCTATTCCTAATTCTTGCACTTCGCCTTGCAATTGCATACTGCCTTGCTCTTGCTTGCGTGCCATTTCTTCTGTGAGTTTTTTCTGGTCGTCCAATTGCTTTTGGAGTTCCTTCATTTTTAATTCACTCTTATCTGCCTCTTGCTTTTTAATTCTATCGGCTTGCTCGGCCAACTGTTGGTTAAGTTTAGCCCCTAATTCTGCTTCTAAAACATCTTTTATTTCGTTTTTTTCACGCTTAATTTTTTCAATTTCTGCTTTGGCTTTATTGAGTTCGCGCACTTGTTCCGATTTTTCATTTAGCTCTTTTTCCATGTCGCTAAATCTTTCGGCATTTTCATTGTTTAGTTTTTCTTTGATAGATTTTTCTAAACTCTCTTTTTCTATTTTTACTTGGTTTGCAACTGCGGCTGCTACTGCCTCTGTTTGCTTTTCTGCCTGCGCATCAAGTGCTGCTTTTTGCTTTTGAACACCATCTATCTCCTCCTGCATTTTCCTTCTGTCCTCAATAATGAGGGCATTATATTTCTTTTTAAAATCATCTTCTAATTGATGAGATAAAATACTGTTTACGTCAATATCATTTCCGCATTTAGGACAGGTAATTTGTGTTGTGCTCATAGGAGAAAAAGGGCTTGGTTTTCGCCCAACAATTTAAATATTTATTCTGCAATTTTTATTTGGAAGCGCTTAATTCATTCGAGAAAAAACTATAATTTTTCATTCTCCTTGTGTCTATTGGCATCGCGCTGTGTTTTCTTTTCCATATTGCGCTCAAAGGCTTCGCTCAGGTTAATGCCTGTTTGGTTGGCCAAGCACATCAATACCCATAGTACATCGGCCATTTCATCTGCGAGGTTCACTTCTTCGTCCGATTTTTTAAAAGATTGTTCGCCATATTTTCTTGCCATTATTCTGGCTACTTCGCCCACTTCTTCCATCAGCAAAGCTGTATTGGTGAGTTCATTAAAATACCTTACCCCAATGGTGTTGATCCAATCATCCACACGTTTTTGGGCTTCATCAATTGTTATGCTCATGATTTATTTTTTGTATCGATCCAAATACTAACGGGTCCATCGTTGCACAAGGTAACTTGCATGTCTGCACCAAATTTGCCGCAGCCAATTTCCTTGCCAAGTTCTTTTGTTATTTGAGTTTTAAATGCTTCGTATAAAGGAATGGCTATTTCTGGGCGTGCAGCTTTAATGTAGGAGGGTCTGTTTCCTTTACTTGTTTCTGCGTGTAAGGTAAACTGACTTACCACTATAATTTCTCCATTCATTTCTTTTACAGAGATATTCATTTTGCCATTTTCATCATTGAAAATTCTAAGGTTTACAATTTTACTGCAGAGCCAATTAATGTCGTCTTGGGTATCTAATTCTTCTATACCTATTAAAATTAATATTCCTTTTTGAATGGCAGCAATTTGTTGGCCTGCAACACAAACTTGGGCATGTGAAACACGTTGTAGTAAAGCACGCATTTTATTCGTAAATATCTTCGTTGCTAATAATACTGAGGTAACTTCCAAAGCGCTCTTCGCTTATATTGCCTGCTGCAACGGCTGCTTGCACTGCGCATTCTGGCTCGTTGAGGTGCTTGCAATTGTTAAATTTACAATGACCAATATACCCTTGCATTTCTTTGAAATAATGACTCACCTCTGCATTTTCAAAATCTACCAAACCAAATTCACGGATACCCGGAGTGTCTATTATATCTGCACCAAAATGCAATGGATGCATTTCTGCAAAGGTGGTGGTATGTTGCCCTTTATGAGAAGCATTTGAAATATGCTTGGTTTTTATATTTAAGCCAGGCTCTAAATGATTCATTAGAGTAGATTTTCCAACTCCTGAATGTCCGCTTAACAAAGATATTTTTCCTTTAAGCAATGATTTTAATTCCTCAATTCCTTGTCCGCTAACAGTAGAAGTTTTGAGGCATTTATAACCAATTCTTTCATAAAGTTCAATGGTTTCATCCAGCACTTCTTCTAAGCCATGCGTCATTAAATCTATTTTGTTAAAAACAATAATAGCAGGAATATGGTAGGCTTCGGAGGTAACTAAAAACCTGTCTATAAAACCCAAAGAGGTTTTTGGAAAGGCCAATGTAACAATGAGCAATGATTGATCGAGGTTGCTTGCAATAATATGGGTTTGTTTGGAAAGGTTATTTGCTTTGCGAATGATGTAATTTTTTCTATCGTCAATGGAATGAATGACGCCATTCTCCGATTCAGGTTCAAATTCAAAATCTACTTTATCGCCAACGGTAACGGGGTTGGTATGCTTAATTCCTTTTAACCTAAATTTCCCTTTCAGCCTGCAAGCATGCACAGCGCCGGTTTCGGTTCGAACCATATACCAACTGCCGGTTGATTTAATTACAATACCTTTCATGCTGTAAAAAGTTTAAAGCCGAACCAAGCTGCAGCGAAACCCAAAGCATTGCTCAAGAAAAAATAGCCAAATGCTTTCATAGCTTCTTTGTTTTGAATTAAAGTAATGGCTTCCATGCTATAACTAGAAAAGGTTGTAAAGCCACCTAAAATACCGATCACAAAAAATGGGCGCAGCATGGTTTCAAAGTTTTGGTTCGAACCAAGTGCAGCAAAAACGGCACCTATGGCAAAGCAACCTAAGACATTTACAAGCAAGGTACCCAGAGGAAAATCTATTGGAAGGAGGGCGTTAATGCCGCTGCCCAAGAGGTACCTGAGCACTGCGCCAATTGCACCACCTAAAGCTATCCATAAGATTTGGTTCATGCTGGCAAGTTAAAAAAATAAGAGGTATTTCACCTAATAATTGCAATTCTTGCTTTAAAAGGATGATTTTAATCAGTTAGTTTAATCATTTGATTAAAATGGTTGTTTAATAAACTAGAAAAACATTTTCTTTGTATAGGAATTGAATACTAATGGCAAAAAAGGAAATTTTGAAGGAAGCTTTGGCGCAAGGTACAGAGGCCAAAATAAAGGAAGCAGCAAGAAAGGTTTTTATCCAGAAAGGACTTTCGGGAACCCGCACGCGTGACATTGCTGAGGAGGCAGGGATCAATTTGGCTTTGCTCAATTATTATTTTAGAAGCAAAGAAAACCTGTTTAACCTAGTTATGCTTGAAAGCATGCAGCAGTTTTTTATGCGTTTAAAAGGATTGGTGAACAATGAGGAATTGAGTTTAGAGGAAAAGGTAGATGCCATTGTTGCCCATTATATGGCTTTGATGCAAGTGCAACCTGATTTACCTTTATTTATTTTAAGTGAAATGCGCCAGGATCCAGGCAAAATTGTAAACACCTTTCAAATGCAAAAAGCGATGGCACAATCTCATTTTTTTAAGCAAATAAAGGAGCAAGGTCCGGCCAAAATAAATCCCATTCATTTTTTTATGAATATTATTGGGCTCTGTGTTTTTCCTTTTTTGGCTGCGCCAATGGTGAAAGTAATTGGTGGGATAGACAACAAGGCTTTTGATAAATTAATGCAAGAGCGCAAAAAATTGGTTTCGGTATGGATGAAACAAATGTTAGAAAAATAATAGCTATGAATATGCGTACAAAAAAATTAGTGTTTTTGTTATTACTGTTAAGTGCCTTTTCAGTTTATGCCCAAGTTTTAAATAGCATTAGTCTGAGCAATTGTCAGCAATGGGCGAAAGCAAATTATCCTTTGACAAAGCAACGTGATTTACTGCTACAATCGCGTGATTTTAACTTGTCAAATGCATCAAAGGCCTACTTGCCACAGATTCAATTAATGGCCCAAGCAAGCTACCAATCTGAGGTAACCAAAATACCTATTCCTATGCCCGGTGTGGCAGGAATTAGCAAAGATCAGTATAAAGTATATGCAGAGTTGAACCAAACTTTATATGATGGTGGTTTGGTTAAGAATCAGAAAAAAATTCAAAATGCCATAGCTACCATAGATGTAAATAAATTGGAAGTAGATTTGTATGCCTTGCAAGAAAAAATTAACCAATTGTATTTTGGTATTTTGCTTTTTGAAGCGCAATTGAAACAAAACGACTTAATTAAAAGTGATATTGATGCTGCTATAAAAAGGATGGAGGCAGCCGTAAATTATGGAACCACATTAAAGAGTACTCAAAATGTTTTACAAGCAGAGCGCCTAAAAGTTGCCCAAAGAACCATAGAACTCAAGGCCTTTAGGAAAGCTTATTTAGACATGTTGTCTTTATTTATCAATCAAAAACTTGGTGAAAATATTGTGTTAGAAAAACCTGCTTCCCTTGCATTGGTGGAAGAAATTAAACGTCCAGAACTAACACTTTTTACCAGTATGGGTAATTTGTATAAAGCGCAAGCGTCTTTGCTCAATGCCAAAAATTTGCCCAAGTTAAATTTCTTTGCACAGGCTGGGTATGGCCGTCCAGCCTTAAACATGCTAAACAATGATTTTACCAATTATTATATAGGCGGTGTGCGTTTGAATTGGAATTTTAGTGGATTGTATACCCTTCATAACGAAAAAGACATTTTGGAAATAAATAGAAAAATAGTTTCGGTTCAGCAAGAAACATTTTTGTTTAATACCCAAACGCAACTGCAACAACAGAATGCTGAATTGGAAAAATTAAATGCACTCATTGTATCTGATGCAGAAATTGTAAGTTTAAGAAAACAAATAAAGGAAAGTGCCGCTGCGCAGTTAGAAAACGGCATTATACAGGCCAATGATTATTTGCGTGAGGTTAATGCGGAGGACTTGGCTCAACAAGCTAAAATTACGCATGAAATTCAATTGCTATTGGTTCAATATGCGCAACAAACAACAAAAGGAAATTAATTTATATATGAAAAATACCTATTTAATAATTGTCTTAATTTTCTTGGCCAGCTGTGGCGCTAAGAAAAATCAATTTGATGCTTCGGGAACTTTTGAGGCAGTTGAAACAATTATTTCTGCCGAGGCGGCAGGAACGCTAAACGCATTCAATGTGGAAGAAGGAATGCAGGTAACTTTGAATCAAAATTTGGGTTACATAGATAGCACCCAATTGTATTTAAAGAAGCAAGTATTGCGCAGTCAGGTAAAAGCTGTATTAAGCAAAAGACCTGATATTGCTGCACAAGTGGCAGCTGTTAATGAGCAATTGGTTCAAGCCGAACGCGAACAAAAAAGGGTGGAGAATTTGTTTTCAAAAGAAGCGGCTACCCAGAAACAATTAGACGATGCACATTCTCAAGCGGCCATTCTAAAAAAGCAATTGGCCGCCTTGCAGTCGTCATTGAGCATTACCGCAAGCAGTATCAATGAAGAAACACATCCGCTGGCTGTTCAAATAGATCAATTAGATGATCAATTGAAAAAATGCCGAATTATAAACCCTGTTGCGGGAACCGTTTTGAGCAAATATGCAGAAACTTTTGAAATGCTGAGTCCCGGAAAACCCCTATATAAAATTGCTAATTTAGAGTGGTTATTATTGCGCGCATACATCACTGGAGATCAATTTGCAAGTATCAAATTGGGTCAGAAAGTTAAAGTATTTATTGATGCCTCTGCCAAAGAATATAAGGAATATGAGGGAACAATAGAATGGATCAGTAACAAAGCTGAATTTACGCCTAAAACCATTCAAACAAAAGATGAACGTGCCAATTTGGTATACGCTATTAAGGTTCGCGTTAAAAATGATGGATTATTGAAATTGGGTATGTATGGCGAATTAAAGTTCTAGTGATGTTTGCAGTAGAGGCAAAAGAACTGAGAAAAGTATACGGTAAAGAGAAAACAGTTGCCGTTGATGCTGTTTCATTTTCTGTGAAGGAAGGCGAATTATTTGGATTAATTGGTCCGGATGGCGCAGGTAAAACCAGTATTTTTAGAATGCTCACAACCCTTTTGCTGCCAGATGGAGGAGCAGCAAGTGTAGCTGGTTTGGATATAGTAAAAGATTACAAAGAAATTAGAAAAAGGCTTGGCTATATGCCCGGCAAATTTTCCTTATATGCCGATTTAACGGTAGAAGAAAATTTAAACTTTTTTGCAACTGTTTTTGGGACTACCATAGAAGAAAATTACCATCTTATAAAAGATATTTATGTGCAGTTAGCGCCTTTTAAAAATAGGCGCGCTGGTAAACTGTCTGGTGGTATGAAACAGAAATTGGCTTTGTGTTGCGCATTAATTCATAAACCAGAAGTGTTGTTTTTAGACGAGCCAACTACGGGTGTTGATCCCGTTTCTCGCAAAGAATTTTGGGAAATGTTAAAGCGATTAAAAGCGCAAGGCATTTCCATATTAGTATCTACACCCTACATGGATGAAGCTGCTTTGTGTGATAAAATTGCCTTGATTCAGGGCGGAAAAATTCTTTCCATTGATACGCCAAATGCCATTGTAGAGGATTTTCCAAATAAGCTTTTTGCCCTTAAAGGTGATTCAATGTATTTGTTATTGCAAGCTGCCAATACTAGTAATTTTGTAGAACATGCCTATGCTTTTGGTGAGTATGCACATGTAATATTAAAGGATAATATTAGTTCCGAAGATTTGTTGTTGGATTATTTATCTCAGGAAGGTTTTGGTGCATTAGAAATGAAACAAATTGTTCCAAGTATAGAGGATTGTTTTATTCGTTTACTCCGTTAATATGAAAGAACAAGTAATTATTGCAGATAAATTAAGTAAGCGTTTTGGTCAATTTATGGCTACAAACCAAATTAGTTTTTCGGTAAGTGCTGGTGAAATATTTGGTTTTTTAGGGGCCAATGGAGCGGGTAAAACTACTGCCATGCGCATGCTCTGCGGGCTGTCTATTCCTAGCGAAGGTTCGGCCAGTGTAGCAGGTTTTGATGTGTATACACAAACAGAGGAAATCAAGAAAAATATTGGGTATATGAGTCAGCGTTTTTCTTTGTATGAAGATTTAACTGTGCTAGAAAATATTCGCTTTTTTGGTGGAATTTATGGATTGTCAGATTTGCAAATCAAAGAAAAAAGCGATGCCTTAATTCAACAATTGGGTTTGGAAAAAGAGGCAAAAAAATTAGTTTCTGCCTTGCCGCTTGGCTGGCGTCAGAAGCTTTCATTCTCTGTGGCTATTTTGCACGACCCCAAAATTGTTTTTTTAGACGAACCAACTGGAGGTGTGGATCCACTTACGCGCAGGCAGTTTTGGGATATGATTTATGCAGCTGCCAATAGAGGTGTTACTATTTTTGTTACCACTCATTACATGGATGAGGCAGAATATTGCGATAGAATCTCCATCATGGTGGATGGTAAAATAGATGCCATGGGCACTCCTGCCGAATTGAAAAAACAATTTGATGCCCAAAATATGGATGAAGTGTTTTACCAATTAGCCCGTGGGGCTAAAAGAAAGGAATAAAAATGAAACAGTTTTTGTCATTTGTAAGAAAAGAATTTTACCATGTTTTGCGTGATAGGAAAACACTTTTTATTCTATTTGGTATGCCCGTGGTGCAGATATTGATATTTGGTTTTGCTTTGAGCAATGAGGTAAAAAACTCAAAACTTTTGGTCTTCAATCAGGCGCAGGACGAGGCTTCTGCCAAGTTGATAAACGAATTAGAAGTGAGTAATTACTTTGAAATTGAAAAAGTAGTTGGCTCTTATTCAGAAATTCATCAAACGTTTAAGCAGGGGGATATCCGTTTAGCCCTTATTATACCTGCTAATTTTGGATCGGATTTAGCCCATCAAAATAAAGCAAGTTTGCAATTAATCAATGATGCTTCGGATCCAAATACGGCTACTACTTTAAATAATTATGTGAATATAATTGTGCAAGATTTTTTAGCTCAAAATTACCCAAGTGCAAAATTACCATTTGCTATACTTCCTCAAACGCGCATGTTATACAACCCGCAATTGCAAGGTGCTCCTAATTTTGTGCCAGGTGTAATGGCTATGATTCTCATGTTAATTTGTGTTATGATGACCGCCGTAAGTATTGTGCGCGAAAAAGAAAACGGTACCATGGAAGTACTTTTGGTTTCACCTTTTAAACCCATTTTGGTTATCCTTTCAAAGGCTTTTCCTTATTTGTTATTATCGCTTGTAAATGTTACAAGTATTTTGCTCTTGAGTGTTTACTTGCTTGATTTGCCTATTCAAGGAAATATTTTTATGCTTTATGCGGTGAGTACTTTGTTTATTATTACCTGCTTAAGCATAGGTATTCTCATTTCGGTTTTAACCAATTCACAACAAGTGGCCATGCTTATTTCTTTAATGGGAATGATGTTGCCTGCATTGTTATTTAGTGGCTTTATGTTTCCAATTGAAAACATGCCTTTGCCCTTACAAGTTATTAGCAATATTGTTCCATCTAAATGGTATTATATTATGGTAAAAGGAATTATGATAAAAGGTTTGGGGATATCGTCTTTGCTCAAAGAAACAGCTGTTTTGGTGTTCATTACCACGGTGGTTTTAATCATTAGTATCAAAAAGTTTAAAATTAGGTTGGCATGAGAACAATCCGTTTATTATTAGAAAAAGAGTTTAGGCAGATATTTAGAAACAAATCTATTCTGGCGCTTATTTTGGTGATGCCCACCATGCAGCTAATTATTTTGCCATTAGCCGCCAATTACGAGGTAAAGAATATTAATTTGGCGGTGGTTGACAATGACCATTCTAACAGCTCAGCGCAAATGGTCAATAAAATTGTAGCTTCTGGCTATTTTAAATTGTGTGCTAGTCCGGCCAACTTTGAGCAGGGAATGGAATTAATTGAACTTGACAAGGCAGATTTGATTTTGGAAATTCCTGCAGTTTTTGAGCGGAATATTACCCGTGAAGGTTCAGAAAAAGTATTCCTTGCGGTGAATGCCATCAATGGCGTTAAGGCAGGATTAGGTGGAACCTATTTGAGCACCATCATTAAAAATTATAACCAAGATATTTTGTTAAAATGGGCTCAGGCATCAAAAATACCTGCAGCACCTCAAATTAATATTACCGCTTCTAATTGGTTCAACCCAAGTTTAAACTATAATTTCTTTATGGTACCGGGTATATTGGCCATATTAGTAACCATGGTAGGTGGATTTTTAACAGCCCTCAATATTGTAAAGGAAAAAGAATTAGGAACCATAGAGCAAATAAATGTTACGCCTATTAAGAAAGTGCATTTTATTCTCGGTAAATTAATTCCATTTTGGATTTTAGGAAATATTGTTTTTACAATTGGTTTATTGGTATCCTATTTTATTTACGGAATTGTGCCTGTTGGAAATTTAGCATTAATGTATGCCTTTGTTATAGCCTATTTGCCTGCCGTTTTGGGCTTTGGCTTGTTGGTATCTACTTTTTGTGAAACGCAACAACAGGCTATGTTTATCATGTTTTTCTTCATGATGATTTTTATGCTCATGGGCGGTTTGTTTACTCCTATTGAAAGCATGCCTAAATGGGCGCAAATAGTGGCGCAATTTAACCCTGTTACCTATCTTATAAAGGTAATGCGGATGATTGTTTTAAAGGGGAGTGGATTTAGAGATGTATTGCCACATTTCTTTACCATTATCCTGTTTGGAGTAGTGTTAAATATTTTGGCCATACTTAATTACCGCAAAACTTCTTAGCTTTATTTCCTTCTACTCCTTGGGTGAAATTGACTCACCACATCTCTCAAATATTCCCTGTCTAAATGGGTATAAATTTCGGTGGTGGTAATGCTTTCATGTCCAAGCATTTGTTGCACGGCCCTTAAATCCGCCCCGGCTTCAACCAAGCTTGTGGCAAAGGAATGGCGCAGGGTATGCGGACTGATACTTTTTTGTATACCCGCAGCAAGGGCTAAGTCTTTGAGGATGTAAAATATCATTACCCTGCTTAATTTTCCACCCCTGCGGTTGAGGAATAAAATATCATTGGATCCTGTTTTTACGTTTTGGTGGTTTCTTACTTCCTTTTGGTAAAGGTCTATAATTTGCAAGGCACTTAAGCTAATTGGAACCAAGCGTTCTTTGTTTCCTTTACCTGTTACTTTAATATACATTTCTTCAAAAGAGATGCAGGATATTTTCAATTCTGTTGCCTCACTCACACGCAAGCCGCAACTGAACATGGTTTCTACAATGGCTTTGTTTCTTAGGCCTTCTGGCTTGTTTAAATTCAATTGGGCCACCATGACATCTATTTCATGTACTTCTAATACGTCGGGTAGTTTTCTGCTGAGCTTGGGTGCTTCTAGTAATTCGGCCGGACTTTGTTTAATTTCATCCTCCATTAAGAGGTATTTGTAAAAGGCTTTAATGCCTGAAATTATTCTTGCTTGGCTATTGGCCTCCAATCCTAATTTGTTGAGGTAGGCAATAAACTGCCTTAAATTGGCCAGTTTTATCTCGTCTGGTGCAATGTTTAGGTTTTCTATGGCAAGGTATTGAATGAGCTTCTCAACATCGTGTACGTATGCCTCAATTGAATTTGCTTGTAAAGAGCGTTCTAATTGAAGGTATACCTGAAAGCCTTTGAGATAAGTTTGCCACATTGCTTACAAACATATAAAAAAAAAGACCGACGAGGTCGGTCTTTTTTTTATAACTAAATGTTGTTTTTAACTACAACGGTAAAGCAACTCTATCGCAATTTAATACTTCAACAACTGTAGTTGTTCCAGAAACGGTATGTCTCCAAACTACAACTACAACGCTTAAATTTGATTTCGACCAGTTTTTCAAAGGATTGGTAGGGTTTACAAAAGGAATAGTACCCAACAAAGTTTTTTCTACAATTTGTCCTTCAGTTACAGCACCAGTAGTTAAATCATCACCATAAGTGCTGGTACAGAATTTACCTCTCAACACATCGTTGTGGGTGTAAGGTCTAACCAATACGCCATTTTTAACTTGTTGGAAAACGATACCATCTTCAACTACCCATGCAGAAACTTTAAATGTTCCGTTATCAGCTTTTAAGAATTTAGTTCTGGTTGTTACATTGTAAATACCATCTACATTTTTAATGCTAACGTTTACTGCAGCAACTGGTGCTTGACCAGCAAATGTGTTTACATAACCTGTGTATTGTGCTTTAGCAGTAGAAGCGCTTCCGCTTGAAGGCGCATTAGGGAATACCAAGAAAGTTGGTGCACTGTATGAACCACCTGAAATAATTAAACTTAATAAATCTCCACCAGCAGTACCAGCAGTTAAATCAGATAATGAATCAAATGCAGGAGCATTGGTATGAACTACCACACCAACTACTTTAGATTTCATGTTCAAATCGTCAACAATAGCTTCGTAGTTAGGAATACCTGCAGAACCACAAGGGTTACATTGGCTACCAGTATAATAAAGGAATAAAGCTTTTTTTGTTGTGCTAAATGTTTCAGGAGTTGTATTTCCTCCGCTTGTAGTTTCTGTTTTCTTGCAACTTGCAAGCGTTAAAGAAAGACCGATTAAAACGGCCATTGATGTTTTAAATATATTTTTCATTTTTATTGGGATTTATTTTCAATAACAAATATTAACAAAATTTCGACAAAACAAAATCTAAATTAGAAATTATTTTTTTGCGTTTTGTACAAAATTAGGCTTCTGCACGAAGGCTTAAATCAATGCTTTTTGAGGAATGGGTGAGTGCGCCAACCGAAATAAAATCAACTCCGGTGGCGGCATAATCTAATATGGTATCCATGGTAATTCCTCCACTGGCCTCGGTTTCAAAGCGTTTATTAATTAAAGCAACTGCTTCTTTTATTAATTCTGGTTTAAAATTATCGAGCATAATTCTGTTTACACCCCCAAAATTTAATACCTCTTCTACCTCTTTTAAATTTCTGGTTTCAATTTCAATGGGAATGTCTAAGCCTTTAAATTTTAAGTAGTGTTGGGCTTTTTCAATGGCCTGACTAATTCCACCGGCAAAATCAATGTGGTTGTCTTTAATCATAATCATATCGTACAAGCCAATGCGGTGATTAGAACAACCACCTAGTTTTACCGCCCATTTTTCTAGTAAGCGCATGCCTGGTGTGGTTTTGCGTGTGTCTAAAATGGTGGTATGGTAATCTTTTAACAATTGGCTAATCTTATAACTCTGACTGGCAATTCCGCTCAACCTTTGCATGAAATTTAAAACCAATCTTTCGGCAGTAAGTATGCTAATATCCGAACCAGTAACATTAAAAATACGGTCGCCAATTGCAATTAAATCTCCATCCTTTTTAAGGGGGGTGTATTGCAAATCTGAATCAATTCTTTTGAAGATATATTGGGCTAATTCTATGCCTGCAATAATGCCAGCTTCTTTTGCCACACAATAGGCTTTTCCTTGTTTGTCTGCTGGTATGCATGCCAAAGAGCTATGGTCGCCACTGCCAACATCTTCTTTTATGGCAATTTCAATGAGGTCTTTGATGTCTTTGTTTTGCAGTAATTCCATGAATTTATTCATTAAATGGTCCACTCGTCTAAATTGTAATTGCGCATAAATTGAATGGTTTCTTGCATATCTGTATAGAGATACCTATCGTTTTCAAGTTTGGCCACTTTTTCACGATAGGCTGCCAATGGTTCTTCAATATGATGTGAGCTTTTTAATGGTCGTCTGAATTCAATTGCTTGGGCAGCGTTCATGTATTCAATGGCCAATACTGTTTCTAAATTAGTGCAAACACGCAACAATTTGGTTGCCGCATTTGCTCCCATGCTTACATGGTCTTCTTGCCCATTGCTACTTACAATGCTATCTACACTGGCTGGTGTGGCCAATTGTTTGTTCTGACTAACAATACTTGCCGCTGTGTATTGCGGAATCATAAAGCCTGAATTTAAGCCCGGATTGGCTGTGAGAAACGCGGGCAAATGTCTTATTCCAGAAATTAATTGAAAGGTTCTGCGCTCAGAAATATTTCCTAATTCTGCTAAGGCAATGGCAAGAAAATCATACGCCAATGCCAAAGGTTGTCCATGGAAATTTCCACCAGAAATAATGGTATCTAAATCTGGAAATACATTTGGGTTATCTGTAACGGCATTTACTTCAATATCTACCACCGTTTTAAAATATTGAAAAGCATCCCAGGTGGCACCATGCACTTGTGGAATGCAGCGGAAAGAGTAGGGGTCTTGCACCTGTTTTTTAGGTGCGGCAATCATGGCACTGTTGGCCAACAAATACCTAATAACCCTTGCTGTTTCTATTTGTCCTGGGTGTGGTCTTAAATCATGTAATGCTGGGTGGAAGGGTTCTATTCTGGCATCAAATCCTTCCATAGAAGTTGCAGCAATGAGGTTAGACCAATGAATTAATTTCTTTGCTTTTAAATAAACATAGGTGCCATATGCACTCATAAATTGTGTGCCGTTTATTAATGCCAATCCTTCTTTTGATTGCAATTGAATTGGCTGCCAATTCAATTTAGCCAATGCTGTTTTTGCACTTACAATTTCAAAACCATTGCCATTGTCGATCCAAACTTCGCCATCACCAATAAGGGGCAAACACAAATGAGCCAATGGTGCTAAGTCGCCACTGGCGCCCAAAGAGCCTTGCTCGTATACAACTGGGTAAACCCCATTGTTGAAAAAATCTACCAAACGGTTTACAGTTGCAACACTTACACCGCTACTTCCCAAAACCAATGATTGGATTTTAAGCAACAACATAATTTTCACCAAATCACGGTCAATTTTTTCTCCCGCACCACAGGCATGTGAACGCAATAAATTTTCTTGTAAAGTGCTTAAATCTGCGTTTGAAACAACGGTATTACATAATGACCCAAAGCCTGTGTTTACGCCATATATGGCATCGCCTTCTTTTGCCATGCGCTGGTCTAAATAGGCCCTACATTTTTCAACGGCTGCCAGTGCGTTTTTCGAAATCGCAATTTTCTTGTTATGGTCTATAATGTATTCTATTTCACTGAGTGAAATTTCATGACTAATTTCTATAATATCTTTCATCTTAATAGGCTATTTGCGTAAGGTCTTCTTGGCTCACTTCTCTTTGTTCGCCACTTATTAAATTCTTTAAATTGTATTTACCTGTTTCCATTTCGTTTGATCCAATGATGCAGGCATAATTAATTTTCAATTTATTGGCATACTCCAATTGTTTGCTAATTTTTTTGGTTACATCAGGGTAAATTTCTGCTGCAATACCTTTGGTTCGAACCGACGCGCAAAGCTCCAAAGCCCTTAATTGCGTAGCTTCATCAAAGTAACAGAAAAGTATTTTTGTTTCGTTGGCCCTTAGTGTTTCTGGAAATAAATTTAAATCTTCCATCACATCATAAATACGGTCCAAACCAAATGAAATACCTACACCAGAAATACCAGGTAAGCCAAAAATATCTGTCAAATTATCATAACGCCCGCCGCCTCCAATACTGGATGTAAGACTGCCTGCATTGGCTTGAACTTCCACAATAGCACCTGTGTAATAGCTCAATCCTCTGGCCAATGTTACATCTATCTGAATTTGGTTTTGGGTATTTAATGTTTTTAAGAAGGCAAACAATTTTGCAAGTTCGGTACAACCTAAAGCGCCTTCTTCTAGATGACCTAACATGGCTTCAATTTTTGGCAATGCTGCGGGGTCTTTGCTAAGTGCTAAGAATTTCAAAACAGCATCGCATTGGTCTTGGTTCAAACCTATTTTTTCTAAAATTGTTTTTACGCCCTCCATGCCAATTTTATCAAGCTTATCTATGGCAACGGTAATGCCCATAAATTTATCTGCGGCTCCAATATATTTAGCTAATGCGCTTAATAATTTGCGGTTGTTTATTTTTATGCTTACGGGTATTTGGAGTATTGAAAATACTTCATCATACATCTTCAGTAACTCTGCCTCATTCAGTAGGCTATTGCTGCCAATCACATCGGCATCGCATTGCCAAAATTCTCTATACCTTCCTTTTTGGGGTTTGTCGGCACGCCATACCGCCTGCATTTGGTAGCGTTTAAAGGGCAGGGTGATGTCGTTTCTATTCATTACCACATAGCGGGCAAAAGGCACTGTTAAATCATATCGCAGGCCTTTTTCTGCAATAAAGGGCAAAGCCTTTTTTGCATCTAAATTGCGTAAGCTTCCATCCACAGAAGGCAGAAAGGTAGTATCTTCATTTTCCTGACCTAGGCCTTTTTCATTGTATTCAACAAGCTTATCGAGGTAATTGCCAGAATTAATAATTTTATAAAGTAATTGATCACCCTCCTCCCCATATTTGCCGGTGAGCGTGCTAAGTTGTTCCATTGAAGGTGTTTCTAAAGGCATAAAGCCATATTTCTTAAACACGGTTTCAATGGCGTTCAGAATATATTTTCTGCGCTGAACAGTCAAGGGGCCAAAGTCGCGGGTGCCTTGCGGTAAACTAGGTTTTTGAGCCATAATTACCTGCGAATATAAGAATTGAAAATGGAGAATTATGGAAAAAGGTGCAATCTTAAATCAGAAAGCTAGCCTTGAGGGTCACATTCCAATTTAAGATTGTTGTATTACCTTATTCTATCTGCGCTTTTAACAAGTTCCTCATCTTTTTTAATGAGGAAGAAAACGCGTATATTTAAGTACACCATAAACAAAAACATACTGATGCCAAAAAGGGAAGATAGCATGAGTTTGTCTGAACTGAAATTGGGAACAAATGAATAAGCTTTAATGGCAAATGCGGCCAATAAAACCAAGATGGCAAACATGTTTATTTGTGTAAACAGCATTTGTTTCAATCTGTTTTTAAAATTTAATAGAATATACAAGCTCAATCCAATTACAATAGAAGCCAACATTACCAATAAAATCTGCAATTGGCTATCTATTAAAATGCCATTTTCAATTTTATTAAAGTAAAATAAATTCAACACATATTCTGTGGTTGTAGTTGTTGGTTCAACATAAATTAAATGCAATGTTTGCATGCCGCATAAGCTTGCCACAATAGCAATTATTAAGCCTAAAAATACAGATTGAATGCGTTGGATCATTGTTTGAGCTTGTTGATTTTATTTCTCTAAAAGTAAGGTGCCTAATTTATATTTCCTTTTGTATTCTGCATAAATTAGAATTCTATTGTCGTCTAATTGGTAATGCATTTTAGGGCGTAATATTCTTTTACCATCTGCCTTTGCAGAAAACAAAATATCACTTTCCATATCGCCATTTTCGTTGATGGTGGTAATGTTTACTACCGCTTTTTTAGGTTTGTTCATTACATAGGCCTGACCTTCTTTTTTCTTCTTGCCAAAGTTTTTGATATTGTCGTTAAATGCGAAATACATTTTATCGTCTTTTACACCAAACACATAAGAGGAGAAATAGCCTCCGTCGTTTACAGAATACTGCGCTTTAGGAATACGCTTAATCCATTTAATACTTGCGTCTGGATTAATGTTAACCGCAATAATATCATTGTAATAATAGTAGTAGGTTGTAGTTGTTGTTGTAACACCATTAGGACCTCTGGTAGTTGTGGTAACCACATGCACATAGTATTGCTCTGCAACCAATATGGCGCCGCCATCTGCTTTTAATACCAAATGGTCTAAATCGTATCCATATACTTCTCTTCCTTTTCTTATTTTTCTGTCACTTAAGTAAACACTCAAAAAGTCTTTAGAAAATTCTTTATGGCCAGACGATTCTATTTCTAATTTGGCTCTATCTATTCTTAAGTAAAAAGCACCAGAGATATAATCTCCTATAGTTTTAGAGAAAAATCCAGCTGCAATAATTTTGTTTTTATCGTCTAGTCTAAAGGTAATTTCACTAATAAATAACTTGCCTAAACTCAAGTCCATTTTGGTGAACTCGTCTTTTTTGTAATCGTATTGAATAATTTTATACGTATAGTTTGGAACACCTTTGATGTTTTTGCCATCTCTGGTAACACTTGCAAGCATTACAACATTTGCATCATTGTCTATTTTGTAGGTACTGACATGGAAATTTTTGTCCTTAAATGGCATGGTAACCATTTTCTCCCAAACGGTTTTTAAGTCGGTATCAATTACTTTATAATTAAATTTCTCGTTTTCATTTTTTGCATAAGGCTCGTCATGCATAATTAATACGCGTGCCTTGTTTTCGGCAATTTGAATAGTGAAACCACCTGAATTACGTTTTCTTTTGGCATCAATATCATCAACCTCTTTCCATTGCTCTTCTTTTTTCCCATCTAACGAATAAGTACAAGCGTATAAACTGTTTTTATCTTGTTTTTTGTCGTAGCGCGATCCAAAAACAATAATATTGGAGTTAGTTAATACGGTTCCTTCATAATCAACTTCATCTTTTAAAAATGGAACCTCAAAGTCAATTTCTTTAGAAAATACAACTTCATGCGCATTGTTGCATTTTTCAATAAAGCTTTTGGTAGATGTAAATAGGCCTCCAACCTTTACTTTAAATAGGTAATAGGCATCAGTGGTAGTTCCAATTACGCCATTAACTGTAGATTCTTTTAAATTTGACATTTCCGGTTTACCCCAATCTACCTTTACCTTTTGTGCGGTAGAATTGAAGGAAACAAGCAAAATGCTAAGTAGAATGGCTAAAAAACGGTTTTTCATTGTAATTTAATTTGTTTTCAAACATATTAAAAAACTAGGAGAGAACAAGGTTATTTCATCCTTAATTTATCTCCAAAAACTTTTTCAAACTTTTCAATTTTAGGGGCAATCACCATGCGGCAGTAGCCTTGTTCACTGTTGTTATTATAATAGGTTTGGTGGTAATCTTCCGCAGCATAGAAATTGGAATAGGCGGTAATTTCTGTAACAATAGGATCTTTAAATGCCCCACTTTCACTCAATTCTTTTTTGTATTTAGTGGCCAATTCTTGCTGTTTTTCATTTAAATAGAAAATAGCAGAACGGTATTGTGTGCCAACATCTTCACCTTGTCTGTTTAAAGTGGTTGGGTTATGGGTTTGCCAAAAAACCGACAACAAAGTTTCAAATGATATTTTAGTTGGGTCGAAATAAATTTTGCAAACCTCTGCATGGCCCGTATTTCCCTCACAAACCTCCTTATAAGTGGGATTGATGGTTTCGCCACCAGCATAGCCAGAAATTACTTTTTCTACGCCATCTAATCTTTGAAAAATGGCTTCCACACACCAAAAACACCCTGAGGCAAAAATGGCCGAGTCTAAATGTTGTTCGTTTGTTATATTCATTTGCGTATTTGTGTTTTCTTGTTTTTTAGGTTCGTTGGGGGTTTGGCATGCACCAAAGTTCAAAAGTGCAAAAATCAAGGCGATAATCCATACACCTAGCTGGGCTTTTAATTTATTTTCCATGAGCATAAATGGTAATTATTTGGCAAATTTTGCATAAGGCAAAGTGGCCATTTTTTCTACTTTGTAATAAGTGTCTAATCCTTGAACAAGCAATGTATTTAAGCTGCTCAAGTCTATATGGTTTTCGTTTTCCGCCAATTGATGCGCTACAAATAGCTCTTGAATACTGCCTATTAAAAGAATGGTTTGGTTAGATTTTATTTCTATTTCTTCTTCTAGTTTTAAGCCAATTCTCAATGGACTTTCTGCTACATAGGGTGCACTTATGGTTTCAGAGAAAACAGGCGTAAATCCGCATGCCTCAAATTCACTTATTTCTCTAGGGTACCTTGCCGAGGTTTGATGTGCTGCCTCATAAAACGCAATTGGAACATGATTTATTGTAAAAACACCACTTGCTTTTATATTTTCATACGTATGTCGTTCCACACTTGCAGGTCTTTGCACAATGCCCATTAAAGGCGGGTTTGCCCCAATATGCACCACCGATGAAAATATTGCCAAATTGTTTGCTCCCGCTTGGTTTTGCGTACCAATAAGCACAGCAGATTTATAGCCAGAAAGGGAATTCACCAATTTGGTTCGATCCAATTTTTCTAATGCTAAAATACCTTCTTTGGAAACTCGGATCATCTTTTTATAAATTACTTAGGCCGCCATCTATTCCTAAAATTTGTCCACTTACCCATTTTGCCTGCAACAAGAATTGCGCCGCTTCACTGATGTCGCTTGCTTGTCCAATTCTTTTCAATGGATGTCTTTCTGCTGCTGCGCTTACCTTAATATCCGTATCGGTTAATTTAATAGATAGGGGTGTTTGAACCAAGGAAGGCGCAATGGCATTAACCCTAATTTTTGGTGCAAACTCTGCTGCCAATGCTTTTACCAATCCTTCAATTGCTCCTTTAGCACCTGCAATACTTGTATGGTAAGGCATCCCTTTTTGAACAGCTACAGTGCTAAATAAGATAATATTTGGGTCGTTGCCCTGTTGCAAATTGGGCAGGTATTTTTGTATCACCTTAATTGCTCCAAGGTAATTTATTTGTAAATCATTTAAGAAATCAGCTTCCTTTAATGCCCTAAACGGCTTGAGGTTTATGCTGCCAGGGCAATAAATAATGCCATCTAAAGCACCTTCCATGCTTGGAAATAAGCTTTGGTCTTGGGTAGTATCACAAGCTAGAAAACTAGCGCCAGAGAGTAAATCAGCGTTTTTTTCAATACGACTCATTACACAAACTTCTTCTGATTTGTGAAGTAAGTCCTGTGCAATTTGCAAGCCTATGCCACTGTTACCGCCAACAATTAGGTATTTTTTCATACCTCATAAACAATACGAATAGGTGTTTTGTTTGCAGTAAATAAGAAATTACAAACTACTTTTTTTCAAAGCCAGAATACTAAAATCGGAATCTTCCTTTTTAATGGTATTGCTTAAACGACCTAATCCCTCAATTTCCATTTCTACTACATCGCCATCTTGCAACCATTGTGGTTTAAAGCTTGGGTTGTTTAATAAACTTGTTCCGTTTAATTCTAAAAAGCAACCAGTACCAACGGTTCCAGAACCAATCACATCACCTGGTAAAATATCTACCCCATAGGCGCAACGTTCTACTATTTCGGCAAAGGTCCAATCCATATCGCCCATATTTCCTTCGCTAACCAAAACACCATTTACCCAGCATTTCATGCTTAATTGATAGCTGTTTCCAATATGTCCAGCTTTAGGTTCTTTTTTGTAGGGTGCTAATTCATCTGGTGTTACAAAATAGGGTCCAATTACGGTTGAAAAGTCTTTTCCTTTGGCAGGTCCAAGGTTCAACAACATTTCTTCCATTTGCAAGGTTCTAGCGCTCATGTCGTTCATAATCATGTAACCTGCAATATATTCGTCGGCATCAGCGGCTTTCATATTTCTGCCTTTTTTGCCAATAACTATTGCAGCTTCTAATTCAAAATCGAGTTTTTGAAAATGATCAGGCATGCATAAAATTTCACCAGGACCTTGAATGGCATTGTGGTTGGTGAAATAGAAAATTGGGTATTGGTCGAACTCAGGAATCATTGGAACCCCGCGGTTTCTTCTTGCTGCAGCAACATGTTGTCTAAATGCATAGCCATCTCTACAAGAGCTTGGTTGAGGAACAGGCGCAACAATGGCCACAGCACTTTCCTGTATGCTTGGTGCTAAATTTGGATTGTTTTTCAAAGCTGCATCCAATTCCATGGCAGCCTTCATGGTAGCCTCACCGCCATTTAAGAAATCTCTCATATTATCAGGCAATGAAAAATTTAATTGGTTCAATGACCAAATATTTCCATTTTGGTAAATTCCTAATCGGGTTTTATTTTGGTGGATATAGCTTACTAATTTCATCTTTATTTAGAGTTTAGGTAGGTTAATTTTATCTGGAACAATTAACAATTGCTTATAGTTTTTTTGCAATTGTAAAAACATTTGTTGTGCTTCTATAAGCGAACGGTAATCGCCCACACGTAATTTAAAATAGGGCTGCTGGTAAATCAAGTATGCCGTTTCGTTTGGGAAATCTGTTTTAAATTTTTGACGCAAGGCAATGGCATTGTTTCTTTCCGAACCGGAAAATAGCTGAATACGATAGCCTGGCAGGGTTTGTTGGCTTCTGTTCGCTTCAATATTTCTATTTACAAGAGAATCTAAAAAAGGATCGCTTATAATTTTAACTGCATTTTGGGCATTCATCTTAATAGAAATGCTCAGCAATAAAATCAATAAAAAACCACCAGCTTTCATATTAGTCTTCTGGTTCAAATTTTACTAAATCAATACTCGCCGAAGAACCAATTCTATCTGCACCAGCAGCAACTAATTCTAATGCAAATGCTTTTGTTTTGATTCCGCCTGCTGCCTTAATTTTTGTTTTAGCAGGCAGTGATTTGCGCATTAATTTAACCGCTTCAACAGTTGCTCCTGTTGGTCCAAAGCCGGTAGATGTTTTTACAAAATCTGCCTCACAATCTGCACAAATTTTGCAAATGGTTTTAATTTCTTCATCGCTCAAATAGCATGTTTCAATAATTACTTTGGCTTGTTTGTTTTGCAAATGACAGGCAGTAATAACAGATTGAATATCGTTTTGTACCGTTGCAATGTCTCCGCTTTTAAACGCCGAAATATTTATCACCATATCAATTTCTTGCGCGCCAGCTGTTATAGCTTTCTTGGCATCTTCTACCTTACTAGAAACATTTGAATAGCCTAAAGGAAAACCAATTACTGCAATGATTTTTACATCATTTTTCTTGATTGTTTTTTTTGCCAGCTGAACAAAATAAGGAGCTACGCAAACCCCATAAAAATTATTCTCTACTGCTTCATTACATAATTGTATAATATCCTCTGCAGTAGCCGTAGGCTTGAGGTTTGTATGTTCTATTTTATTTGCTAAGCTCATTGTTTTGTTTTTTAATTTAATTCTTCCTTGCCGTGGCACGACTTATATTTTTTTCCACTTCCGCAAGGACAAACATCGTTTCTGCCAATTTTTACTACACCTTTAATTTGTGCAGGTTTTTGAATTTCTTGTGTTCCTTGTGCTGCGGCTTGGTTATTTCTTTGGGCCTCCGCCAAATCATCTGTTCGCGATGTTTTTAGTTTACTTGTATCAACTCTTTTGGGTTGATCTGCTTGCTTCACATCATTTGCATTTTCTACAGGAATAAAAGCTTTAAACAACATTCCCAAAACCTGTTTATTAATGCGTGAAAGCATACTTTTAAACAAATTGAATGATTCTAATTTGTAAATCAATAATGGATCTTTTTGTTCAAAAACCGCATTTTGCGAGCTTTGTTTTAAATCGTCCATCTCTCTCAAATGCTCTTTCCAATCATTATCTATCACAAATAGGGAGGCAAATTTTTCATAAGTTTTACTTATTTCTTTGGCTTCACTGTCATAGGCTTTTTTCAAATTCACAGGAATCTGCATATTGTGCAATCCATCGCTCACGGGTACCGCAATTGATTCAAATTGTGTTCCTTTATTGGTATACACATCCTTTATCACTGGCCAAGCTACTTGCGCCATATCAGTGGTTTTTTGGTGATAATGGTTCAGTAATTCAAAAAACAATTCGTCCGAAACTTGTTCCATTTTTCCACCCAAAAAGCGCTCTTCATCTATGGCTGTATCATGCGCAAAAATGCGCATCACTTCAAATTTAAACTCAGTATAATTCTTTTGGTCTTGGTAAGTTTCAACCAACTCCTCGCAGGTGTCGGCCAAGGTATTGCTGATGTCTAATTCTAACTTTTCACCATACAAGGCATTTCTACGTTTGGTGTAAATTACCTCTCTTTGAGAGTTCATTACATCATCATATTCGAGCAAACGTTTACGTGTACCAAAATTGTTTTGCTCAACTTTTCTTTGCGCACGTTCAATGTTTTTGGTAATCATAGAGTGCTCAATATTTTCACCCTCTTTCATACCCAAGCGGTCCATAATACTTGCAATACGTTCCGAGCCAAATAAGCGCATCAAATCATCTTCCAATGACACAAAGAACTTAGATGAACCTGGATCTCCCTGACGACCCGCACGACCACGTAACTGCCTGTCTACACGTCTACTTTCATGGCGTTCGGTACCAATAATTGCTAAACCACCTACTTCTTTTACACCTTCACCAAGTTTGATATCCGTACCACGACCAGCCATATTGGTGGCAATGGTAACAGCACTTTTTTGTCCAGCTTCTGCAACAATATCTGCCTCTCTTTGGTGCTGTTTTGCGTTCAATACATTGTGTTTTATTTTACGCATGTTCAACATACGTCCTAATAATTCACTCACCTCCACAGAAGTAGTACCCACCAATACTGGTCTTCCTGCTTCTGTTAACCTAACTATCTCATCAATTACAGCGTTGTATTTTTCACGCTTGGTTTTGTAAATTACATCCTCTTCGTCTTTTCTTGAAATATTTCTATTGGTTGGAATTTCAACCACATCCAATTTGTAGATTTCCCAGAATTCTCCTGCCTCAGTAGTAGCAGTACCTGTCATACCACAAAGCTTGTGGTACATGCGGAAAAAGTTTTGCAAAGTAATGGTTGCATAGGTTTGTGTTGCCGCCTCAACTTTTACATTTTCTTTTGCTTCAATTGCCTGGTGCAAGCCATCGCTATACCTGCGGCCATCTAATACACGACCAGTTTGTTCGTCAACAATTTTAACCTTGGCATCTTGAATAATATACTCCACATCCCTCTCAAACATGCAATACGCTTTCAATAATTGATTGATGGTATGGATACGTTCAGATTTAATAGTAAAATCAAGCATTAACTGCTCTTTTCTTTTTGCTTTTTCTTCTTCATTCAAGCCCATTTTTTCCAATTCGGCTATTTCCGAACCAACGTCTGGGATAATAAAGAAATTAGCATCCTCGCCTGCCGATGTAATAAATTCGGCACCTTTTTCTGTAAGGTCAACAGAGTTAATTTTCTCATCAATTACAAAAAACAAATCGGCATCAATTTTATGCATTTCCTTTTGTTGGTCTTGCATGTAATAGTTTTCTGTTTTGTTTAAAATTTGCTTCATGCCAGATTCACCTAAGAACTTTATCAAAGAACTATTTTTAGGTAAACCTCTTTGGGCTTGTAACAATTTAAAACCACCTTCTTTTTCATTGTTGGCAGTTAATAATTTTTTGGCATCCACAAGGGCTGTATTCACATATGCCTTTTGTGCGTTAACCAATTTTTCAATCCTAGATTTTAGCGCATAAAATTGTTGGTCATCGCCACGTGGCACCGGCCCAGAAATAATCAAAGGCGTACGGGCATCATCAATCAATACCGAATCCACCTCATCTACCATGGCAAAATGATGCTTGCGTTGCACCAATTCATCTAAGCTATTGGCCATGTTATCACGCAAGTAATCAAAACCAAATTCGTTGTTTGTTCCGTAAGTAATATCTGCTTGATACGCTTTTCTTCTTTCGGCAGAATTTGGTTGATGGTAATCAATACAATCTACACTCAAACCATGAAATTCAAATAGGGGAGCATTCCATTCGCAGTCCCTTCGTGCCAAATAATCATTTACGGTAACAATGTGTACGCCTAATCCAGCCAAGGCATTGAGGTAAGATGGCAATGTAGATACAAGGGTTTTTCCTTCACCCGTTGCCATCTCAGAAATTCTTCCTTTGTGCAATACCATACCACCTATTAATTGCACATCGTAATGTACCATGTTCCAGGTAATGGTTTGTCCTGCCGCTTCCCAAGTATTAGACCAAATGGCTTTATCACCTTCAATACTAACAGGTTTTTTAACCTTGGTTCGTGCGCTTAATTCTCTATCCCAATCTGTAGCTGTAACTACCAATTGTTTGTTTTCGCTCAATCTTCTTGCGGTTTCTTTAACTACTGCAAAGGCCTCAGGTAAAATTTCATTGAGTACCACTTCCAAATCTTGGTCTCTTTGTTTTCTTAATTGATCTATTTTTTTAAATAAATTGTCCTTTTCAATTAAGTCAATTTCTGCAACTTGCGCCTCGGTTTTAAGCGTTTCTATTTCTTGGTCAATTGCTTCTAAGCCAGTTTTAATTTTTGCTTTAAAATGAAGGGTTTTTCCGCGCAATTCTTCATCGCTACTATTTTGCAATGCGGCGTATGCCGTGTTTATTTCCGTTACAATTGGAATTAGAGTTTTTAAGTCTCTATCCGATTTAGATCCAAAAATTTTGGTAATTCCTTTAAAAATGCTTCCTATCATAATACTGTCTTATTCCATGTTTGCCCTGCAAAAAATGCATAGGGCGGTAAATTTATGCTATTTTTCTCTATTGGCATAAATTAATCCAAGTTCAAATTTTGCCATATTGGCAGAGGAGTGGTTTTCAGGCAAAATACCCCTAAAAATCTTATTTAATAATCCTGTTTAAGCTTGTTTCGGTTCGAACCAAACACTTGTTTTACTGTAATTTATGCAAAAACGGCACCTGGTTGTTTACCAAGTGCCGTTCTGTAATCTGAATTTTATGATTTTTAATAGGCGCGGGCAAATAATACCCTTTCGTTTGAAGGCGCTCCAGTTAAAATACATTTGCCATTTTCTTGCGGGTTGTTCATTGGAATACAACGGATTGTTGCCTTACTCATTTCTTTGATTTTTTCTTCTGTCTCTGAAGAGCCATCCCAATGTGCACTCACAAAGCCAGTCTTGTTTTCCAAGGCATCCATAAACTCTTCCCACGTATCAACGGTATGGATATGTTCGCTTCTATAATCCAATGCTCTTTGGTAAATATTTGTTTGAATTTGTTCCAACAAATGAGGAATTTTATGCTCCAAATCTGCGGCACTCATTACCTGTTTTTCTTTGGTATCTCTTCTGGCCACTTCAACTGTGCCATTTTGTACATCTCTAGGTCCAATTGCTATCCTAACTGGCACACCTTTTAACTCGTAATCGGCAAATTTGTATCCTGGAGTTAAATTGTCTCTGTCGTCTAATTTTACTGATATACCTTGTTTTTTGAGTAATTGGAAGTACGCTGTAGCCTTTTCCATCACAATAATTTTTTCCTCTTCTTTTCTAAAAATAGGAACAATTACAACTTGTATAGGCGCCAACCTTGGAGGTAAAACCAAACCTTCATCGTCGCTATGACTCATAATTAAGGCACCCATTAAACGTGTTGAAACGCCCCAAGAGGTTGCCCAAACATATTCTTGTTTGTTTTCTTTGGTTACATATTTTACATCAAATGCTTTGGCGAAGTTTTGTCCCAAGAAATGTGAAGTGCCCATTTGCAAAGCTTTTCCATCTTGCATCAATCCTTCTATACAATAAGTATCAATAGCTCCTGCAAAGCGCTCGTTGGCAGATTTTACACCTTTAATAACTGGAACAGCTAAAATATTTTCTGCAAAATCTGCATACACCTCTAACATTTGGCGTGTTTCTGCAACTGCCTCTTCCTGGGTAGCGTGAGCTGTATGGCCTTCTTGCCACAAAAATTCTGTGGTTCTTAAAAATAAGCGTGTGCGCATTTCCCAGCGCACCACGTTTGCCCATTGGTTTAATAGAATTGGCAAATCCCTGTAGCTTTGAATCCAAGAACGGTAAGTATTCCAAATAATGGTTTCGCTGGTAGGACGTACAATTAATTCTTCCTCCAATTTAGCATCTGGATCTACAATAATTTCTTTTGTTTCTGGATCAACTTTTAACCTGTAATGGGTAACAACGGCACATTCTTTTGCAAAGCCATCAACATGACTGGCCTCTTTGGTGAAAAAAGATTTGGGTATAAATAAGGGGAAATAAGCATTCTGGTGTCCTGTTTCCTTGAATCGTCTGTCTAGTTCTGCTTGCATTTTTTCCCAAATGGCATAGCCATAGGGTTTAATTATCATGCAACCTTTTACGTCTGAATGTTCCGCTAAATCTGCACTCTTCACCAGATTGTTATACCAGGCGCTGTAATCTTCGCTTCTTTTTATTTTTTTAATTTCCATAATTCACTTTTGGAATAGTATTTGACTTTTACATTAATCCGGTAGCAAAAATACTTTTTAGTTGTTACTTTGTGTAAGGAATAAAAATCTATGATCATGAAAAATATAAAAATCCTTTTTTATGCACTGTTACTGTTTAGTTTAAGTGCATGTAGTGTTTTTAAAAGTGTTGGCATCAACCAAGTTGATGACGATGTATATTGGTCAACCAAAGATGAACCTAAATCAGGCCAATCCTATAAAGATGTTGAGTATTGGAACAAATCCAAAGGTCCAAACCCTGGTTTAAATGAAGGGGCATATACCCCTAATTTTCAAAATACAGATCCGCAAACGCCTCCCAATCAAGAAGAATTAAGAGCTCAAGAGGCATACCAAGCTTGGGTGCAAAAGCGTGGTTTTACAGCTGCTGCGCCAGATACAAACGTACAGTCCAATTTACTTATTGCAGAAAAGTCAGACAACCGCGATGAGCGTCGTTTGGGTTCGGACCGCAACTATTATTACGACGACCCCTATTACAATGTTTTGAGCACCAATTGGGCTTGGACAAGTTTTTACACACCAATAATTGTACGCCCTGGTTTTTATAATTGGGCACCAGGTTGGAATGTTGGCTTATCTTGGAATAATAGAAGTGGTTTTAATTGGGGCATGGGATACAATATGGGATTTGGCGGTTTTAATATGGGTTATGGTTATAATTCATGGGCCTACGGAAATCCTTACGCTTATGATCCATTTTACTATGGTTATAGTCCTTATGGCTATAGCCCCTATTCTTATTACGGCTATTCACCTTATATGTATAACCCTTATGGCTATTATGGTTACAACAGGTATGGCTATGGATACGGTAACGGCTATGGTTACGGGCATGGTTGTGGAGGATACAACCATGGCAGAGGATCAAATGATGTAGTTACAAACAGACCTTTAATGCAACCTAGAAACTCAATGGGTTCTTCTACGCCTGCAGTTGGAAGCAGGCCTGGTGCAAATCCAAATGGATTGTCAACGCGTCCGAGTAGCAATGGGGTGGTAGACAATGCCTCAACTGGCGGCATACAGCTAGCCTTTGCACGCCCGGCGAATGGGGGTACTCCATCTGTTTATGTACCTTCTCGTCCAAGTGCCGCAAATGGCGTAAATACCAGTCGCCCGGGTGGCGATTTAATAATTGATAACAATGGTAGACCTGTTTATGTATCACCCAACAATACTCCCAATAACCGTCCTGGTAATGGCACAAGTGGTGAAACAGGGTATTCGCCAAGACCAGGAGGTTCGCTAAATACAGCTCCTAATGGCCGTCAAGTTTATGTTCCTGCACGCCCAAGAGAAACCAACACTACCCCTTCAAATGGTGGTGATAATAATTACAGGCCAAACAATGGCGGCTCCTACAGAAGCGATGCCCCTGCCAGTGTGCCTCAATATAGTCAGCCAAATAATAATAATAACAGGCCTAGCAATAACAATTCGAGGCCAAGTTATAGCGCGCCAAGTTACAGTGCACCTAGTTATTCTCAGCCAAGTCAAAGCCGCCCAAGCTACAGTGCCCCAGCTCCTCGTCCTTCAAGCGGCGGAGGTTCTACAGGCAGTGGTGGAGGTAACCCTGGTGGAGGCATTAGACCAAGATAATTTTAAAGAAGAAATTTTATGAAAAGGAAAATAGCAATTATACTTTCTATTTGTGGGCTATCTGTGGCAGCACAAAATCAAAATGATATCTTTAGGTTAAGTAACCAAAATATTGTTGGTTCGGTTCGAACACTAGGCCTTGCGGGTGCTTGGGGTGCTGCTGGTGCTGATTTAAGTGCAGCCTCAAATAATCCTGCTGGTTTGGGACTATACCGCCGCAATGAAATGATGGGTTCTATTTCAGTTACGGCCAATAATAGCAAGACCAATTACAATGGCGGCTTAATGAGTGATGGAAGAACCCAATTGAATATTCCAAATTTGGGTGTGGTTTATGCAATAGACAATCGTTCTATGGCAGGAACCAAAACAACTGGAGTTACAAGTGGTTCTTTTGCCTTTGGCATGAATAGAATTAACGATTACCAAATGAACACGCAATTTGCGGGTACGGCTAAAAATACCACAGTAGGTAATTATTTAGCAGCCCAAGCAAATGGTTATGATAGCGGAGGATTTTTTAATTCTAAAAATGATAATTACTTGCATGCTTTGGCATGGCGCGTAAGTTTAATTGACAACAATGGCGCATCCAATCAGTATGCTTCTATTTTAGACCGCATGGGTGATTCTAATTATACTGTTAGGCATTTTCAGCAAATTCAAACCAGAGGAAGAATGAATGAATGGTATGCAGGTGGTGGTTTAAATGTAGGAAACGTATTGTATTTAGGAGCCACATTGGTTGTTCAACATACAGAGTACACAAGCGAAAATACTTTTTCAGAAAAAGTAGTAAGTACCAGTGTTTTAAATAATCCTTATAGAGATTGTAGAATTACACAAAGCATGCAAACTTCTGGAACAGGTGTTGGGGGCAAGTTTGGCTTAATTTTAAGGCCTGCAAATTTCTTGCGAGTAGGGGTTGCTTACCATACACCCATTCGTTTTAACATGACAGATCATTACCAGAATGCTATTGCCATGAACTATAATGGTGTCATATACACACAACCAAGTGAAGGGCGCAAGGATTATTACAAATACCAAATAATTACCCCCGAAAAATTGATGGCAAGTGCCTCCCTAATTGTTGGAAAATTAATGATTTTAAATGTAGATGTTGAAAATGTAGATTATACGAAGGGTCGCTTGCAATCAATAGATGGCTTGGCAGATTATGCCGATGCCAATCAAAAAAATGCAGCGGAATATGGTAAGGCACAAAACTATAAAGCAGGGATAGAATTTTGTGGTAAGTACACACGTTTAAGAGCAGGATATGCTTATTTGGGAAGTCCTTTCAATGAAAATATTGTAAGCAAAAGTTTTGGTTCGAAACAACTCTTAACTGCGGGTTTTGGTTGGATATACGACAATACCTATTTTGTTGATTTGGCTGTAACAGATAGAATAGGAAAAGATTTTATTACACCTTATGAAGGCTTGCCAACATCGGCAGTGAATACCAGTAATAAATACAATTTTATGATTGGTGCTGGTATGAGATTTTAATAAAAAACTTAAGCATAAAAAAAGGCTGAACAGAATTCTGTTCAGCCTTTTTTTGTCTACTATTAATTCAGAATTATTCTGATTTTGAGAATGCTTTTGAGATGGTTTGTGCGCCATCTTTAAAACGGATGAAATAAATACCGTTTTGCAATTCAGCAATGCTAATTTCAGTATCTAAACCACTGTAGCTAATGCTTTTCACTTTTGAACCAAGTACATTATAAATATCAATGGTAAGGTTTTCTTTGCTATAATATTTAATGGTTAAACGGTCTTTAGCAGGATTTGGATAAAAGCTAAATTCTCTGTTGTATTGCACTTCTTTCACTGCAGTAACCCATGCGTTAATTAGAAAATCTAATGTATCGCCGGCAGCATTTGGATTGCTCTTAGGATAAATATGAATTTTAGCTTTACCAGTTCCTGGTTTGCCATTAGGAGCGAAATCGCCTTTGAATTCACCTGTTTTTCCATTGGCTAAAGTAAACGAACCAGTTGCACCAATATTCAATGCACTTTGGCAATTGAAAGGATCGCACAGGCCAAACTCCCAACCACTTGGTTCTGTTAGCTCAATGACAGCCCATTCAAAAACGGTATCAGAACTGTTATTTGTAAAAATTGATTTGGCATCAATTTGAAAGTTGCTATTTGGTCCTTGGTTTTTAGCCAATTTAGGGTTGAAAGAAATGTTTTGTGCAAAGCTTAATTGGATGGTAAACAAAGCAGCAAAATAGAGTATTAGTTTTTTCATTGTATTCAAATTTAGGTTTCAATTCAGTATTTTCGTACTTGAATCTCCATCTATTGCTACAAAATTACAATTAAATTTGTTAAAATTATACTAAAATCAAATGAAAATCATGATAATAAATGGTCCGAACCTGAATTTACAGGGTATTCGTGAGCCTGAAATATACGGAACAGTTAATTTTACAGATTTGTTAAAGGAACTTCAATCCCAATTTTCTGCGCATGAGATTGGTTATTTTCAGAGCAATGTGGAAGGTGAAATAATCAATTGTTTGCATGAGTTTGGCTTTTCATTTGATGGCATTGTATTAAATGCAGGCGCATATACACATACTTCTATTGCTATTGGAGATGCAGTTGCTGCAATTACCACACCGGTGGTAGAAGTGCACTTAAGTAATTTATCGAAGCGTGAAGACTTTAGACAAAATTCTTTTATTGCACCGCATGCCAAAGGTCAAATAATAGGTTTTGGAATGAGCGGCTATGCTTTAGCAATTCAGGCTTTTCTTTAGCGTAAATTTTTAATGTTTTTTAGGTCGCTGAACTTTTGTTTTCTAAGTACAAAATGTTCAAAAAAAACGGCATTTTTATAGATGCCTCTTAGCTCGTTGCTGTGCACATTTCTTTCAATATAATAGCGTTTGTGCCACCATTTTTTGAATTTGAAAAAGAAATCTGAATGTGCTTTATGAACGGAGGCACTGTGTTGGGGTTTTCCATTTAAAAGAAAAAACACGGATCCAATTAAATCTAATGTAGACCTTACAGGAATGAGCCACCACAAACGATGGGTGTCTTCATTTTTGAGCATCATTTGTAGGGAGTTTCTAAAATTTAAATAGGTCTTTTTAGGATTTCCTTTTTGCAATGTGCTGCCGCCTAAGTGGTAAACAGCACTTTCACCACAATACCAAATTTGGTAGCCTGCCAATTGTAAACGCCAGCATAAATCTACTTCTTCCATGTGGGCAAAGAAATGTTCATCAAATCCGTTTACTTGGTGAAATGCTTTGGATTTAACAAACAAGCAAGCGCCACTTGCCCAAAAAACGGGCAGGCTGTCATTGTATTGGCCATTGTCTTTTTCGAGGTGTTCGAAAATTCTGCCCCTACAAAATACATAGCCTAAATGGTCTAAAAACCCACCTGCTGCACCCGCATATTCAAAATATTCGGGATTATTGTATTGAAGTATTTTAGGTTGTGCGGCAGCTATTTTTTCGTCCTTTTCCATTAATGCAATCATTGGTTCGATCCAAGAAGGATTAACCATTACATCGTTGTTGAGGAGCACGTAATAATCTGCTTTGATTTCTTTGAGTGCATGGTTGTAGCCGCCTGCGTAGCCATAGTTTTGGTCTAAAACCAAGGTTTGAACCTTTGGGAAGTTCTTGTTCACCCAAGCAACCGAATCATCGTCTGAATGGTTATCGGCAAGAATAATTTGCAGGTTGGGGTAAGTGCTTGCTGAAACACTAGGGAGAAATTGTTCTAACAATTCCCTTTTGTTCCAATGAATAATTACAACTGCTACAGAAGGATTACTCATTTACTTTCTCCTTCTTTTTTTGTTTGTAAGGCACATAAATAAAGCGCGCATCTCCAGGTGTGATTAACAAAATACACATGGTTTCTTTTGGGTTTTTAAAGTTGCGTTTAAAATCCTCTTCGCGTTCGGGCAGCACTAATTTTTTTTCTACCAATTCTTCCAATGTGCTGGCATGAATGGTAAATTCACGTGCATAATCTGCGCCTAATAAAATAGGTTCTCCCAATTTCACCTCATGCTGATGTGCAATAAAGATGGGATATTGTGTAAAATTCTCTTTTAACAAATCGGTGGCAACCTCTTTTATCATTGGGCTGTAGAAGTCGAGGTCTTCAGCCAAAATTTCCAATAACTTTTTAAGGATTTCTTCTTTGTCCATTATTTCAATTCAAGTAAGGCAATATTTTCTACATGGTGTGTATGCGGAAACATATCTACAGGTTGTACTTTAATAACTTCATAAGCTTCGCAAAGTAAGGCAATGTCTCTGGCTTGCGTAGCTGGGTTGCAGCTTACATAAACAATCCTTTTTGGTCTCACTTGCAATAGTTGGTTAATTACATCATCGTGCATTCCAGCGCGTGGTGGATCTGTAATTACAACATCTGGTTTGCCATGGCGTTCAATAAATTCAGTAGTAAGGAGGTCTTTCATATCTCCTGCAAAAAAATCTGTATGCTCAATTCCGTTCAGTGTTGCATTCTTTTTTGCATCTTCAATGGCTTGTGCTACGTATTCTATTCCCACCACTTTTTTTGCAAGTTTTGAAACAAATAGCGCAATGGTACCAACGCCGGTATATAAATCATACACCAATTCTTCTCCTGTTAAACCGGCAAATTCTCTTGCTTTTTTATAGAGTTCTATGGTTTGGTAGGCATTTGTTTGAAAGAAAGATTTTGGTCCAATTTTGAATTGCAAATCCTCCAGTTTTTCAATGATAAAATCTTGACCAGCATACACTTTTACATCGAGATCAAAAATAGTGTCGTTGCCCTTTTCATTTATCACATAAAGTAATGACGTAATTTCTGGAAATGCTTGGTGTATATGAGCAAGCAGGGATTCTCTTTTCTCTTTGTCTTCATGCCCAAAGCTCACAATAAGCATCCATTCACCTTGTATATTGTTACGCAAAGTTAGGTTGCGTAAAAAGCCTGTACCACCATAAAGATTAAAGAAATCAAAATCGTTGGCAATGGCAAAATCTCTGATGCTATTTCTAATGGCATCATTTAAGGGAGCCATCAAATGGCAGGTAAACAAATCAAAAACTTTGTCGAACCTACCTGGAATATGGTAACCTAAACCGGCATTTTCTGCTTTGCTTAAGGTGCCAATATCTACTTTATTGGTAAGCCATTTTCTGTCTGTGCTCGAAAATTCTACTTTATTTCTGTAGTGGGTTGTTTTTGCCGAACCAAGAATTGGATCGATGGGAGGGAATGGAAATTTGCCAATTCTTTCAAAAGCGTCTTGCACTTGTTGTTGCTTATAGCGCAATTGAGCTTCGTAACTCATTTGCTGCCATTTGCAACCTCCGCAGGTGCCAAAATGTTCGCAAAATGTTTCAACCCTATCTCCAGAAGCTTTTACAATTTCTGTGATGGCGGCTACCTCAAATCTTCTTTTATTTTGAACTACTCTCGCATTTACAATATCACCTGGCACGGCATATTCTACCATTACCACCATTCCATCAGGCCTGGCAATACTTTTTCCTTCGCTGCCGGCACTAACAATTTCTAGATTTTCATAGAATTTAGGTGTTTTACTTTTCTTTCCCATCTGGCGCGCAAGATAAGCAAAAAGACTAGAAGCACGAATTGGGTTCGCGCCTAATTAGACGAGTAAAAATGAAATTTTACTGAGTAATTGAAAGTAAGCGTTAGATTAAATTTACTTCTGGGTGGATTGTAATTCCAAAACTTTCTTGAACCGAGGCTTGGATAGCCAATGCCAATTGGTAAATTTCATTTCCAGTTGCATCGCCGTAATTAACTAATACCAAGGCTTGGTCTTTGTGCGAGCCAGTATTTCCAACCTTTTTGCCCTTCCATCCGCATTGTTCAATAAGCCAACCTGCAGGTACTTTAATTTGATTGTTTGGT
The DNA here is from genome assembly GCA_903927505.1 of uncultured Bacteroidota bacterium. Lineage (GTDB taxonomy): Bacteria > Bacteroidota > Bacteroidia > UKL13-3 > UKL13-3 > B1. The sequence continues at coordinate 44,020 of CAIYNF010000046.1, forward strand.
AATGGGTAACCAGGAATGCTGGGGTTTATGGCTTTTAATTTTTCAAATTGTTCAAGAGGAATTTCTGGATTTTTAAAAAAGCTACCAGAATTACCCAGTATTTTTGGATCAGGCAATTTAGATTGGCGAATGGCAATTACTGCCTCGCTTACATCTTTTATGGTGGGTTGGTTTATCCCTTTTTGTTTTAAAACATCTTGTATAGCGCCATAGCTGGTATTGGGCTTAGGGTTTTTAGACAATTTAAAAGTAACCGCAACTATGATAAATTTATTCTTTTGTTCGTGTTTAAAAACACTTTCTCTGTAGCCAAATTTACATTCTTCATTGGTGAATTTTACCAATTTGCCACTTTCAATTTCAATGGCAAATAATTCTTCAAAAGTATCTTTAATTTCTACGCCATAAGCGCCTATATTTTGCATTGGTGCTGCACCTACGCAGCCTGGAATTAAACTTAAATTCTCTACCCCGCTTAAATTTTTACCTACACAATATTGCACAAAATCATGCCAAGGCTCACCACACATGGCTTTTATCCATACATGGTTTTGATCTTCCTTAATGGCATCCATGCCCTTAAGATTCATTTTAATAACCATGCCATCAAAGTCTTGGGTGAGCAAAATATTACTTCCGCCGCCAATTACTAATTTTTTTCTTTCAAAAAGATTGAATGTAGTGCACAAAACTTGTACTTCTTCTACCGTCTTAAC
>CAIYNF010000047.1 GCA_903927505.1 uncultured Bacteroidota bacterium
GGATGGGCAGATTATGGTAGACATTATGAATAAAATGGGTTATACCCAAGCGCCTTATGATGCCAATGAAATGTTAAAGGAGATATCTCAAATTGTACCATTTTTTGCTGGCGTTAAATGGGACGAGCTTGGTGAGAATGGCAAACAATGGCCTGTAAAAGCAGATGGCAAAGGAACAGAAATTTTGCATTTAGATGGCGCTTTCAATAGAGGCAAAGGCAAGTTTCATTATTTTGATTGGAAAGAATCTGGTGAGATTAGAAAGAATGGGGAGGAGTATCCATATATTATAACAACCAATAGAGAATTGGAACATTATAATTCTGGAACCATGACCAGGCGAACCAATAATGTTAAGATATTAACCGAGGATGTTTTGTTGATTCATCCAAATGATGCTGCCAAGAATTTGATAAAAGATGGTGAATTTGTTTGTGTAGAATCGCCGAGGGGTAAGGTAGATATTAAAGCAAAGGTTTCAGATGAAGTGCGCGAAGGTATTTTAAGTACTACCTTTCATTTTCCTGAATTGATGCTTAATATAATTACCAGCGATGAACATGATTCGGAAGCATTGTGTCCAGAATATAAAGTAGTTTCTGTGAAAATTAGAAAGAGCAAAGGAGAGTATAAAAATAAACCCCAAGTCAGTTTGGCTTAGGGTTTATTCCTAATTTTATTTTACAAATCCGTAGAGAGGCGCCATAGCAGGACTAGAAAAAACTTGTAATTGAATGCCATTAGCGATGGTATCGATTGGCGTGATTTTAAAGTACACCACCGTGTTATTATCCCAAACAAGCGAGGTGTCGCTGGTTTGTTTGTAGGAGCCATAGCAGAAATTGCTATCAAGACCAAAGATTACTCTTGTCCAGCAATAATTGCCATCTTCTTTGAGGTTTAAAATTTTATAACCATCATTGGTGAGTGAACTATCGCGGTAATATTTTCCTGATAGTTTATAATGGATTGGCAGACCTTCAACCTTATCATCTTTTTTACAGGCAGTAAAAAAAACACTTGTACTTAATAACAGAAAAAGAATAATGCGCATAAGAATATTTTTTAGCAAGTAAACAAAAAACTGCTGATTTGCGCCAATTTATTTTTTGTTTTACTGCCTAAGGTTGCACAGCAACTACGATAGCTGCCATAAGCGCTAAAAGGAAAATCTTAAATATTATGGAGGATGCTTCTTCTGCATTTTGTGTTCTGGTATATTGACGGGAATTTTCCGCAGGGAATTTGACAGCAAATTGTTGTTTGGCTAATGTGTCAATTTTTTGGAAGGTGTTTCCAGCCAAATGGGAGGCAATAGAATTGGTTGTTTTGGAAGAGTTAGGGATTTCACGGTACAAATAGGTGGAAGCACTTTGGAAGCCATTTCCGCTAAATCCTGCTCTGTCGGCCATTTTTATAGGGATGGCTTCAAATTCATTGAAGGTACTGTAATTGCTGTAGAAAATTTGTTTTGGACTATTTTTTTCTGAACACATAAGGGTAGTATTCAGTTTGCTAATTTGGAGTGTATCTCCATTATAAGGGTATGGTTGCGGTTCTGTTTTTTTGATATCTATAAGACAATTTTCTAGGTTGATATTTATTAGCTGTGTTTTTGAATTTAATTTATAGCCACTCATGAAAAGTTTATTGAAGAGGCTTTGGGTATAAAGCTCATCAAAATTATCTAATTGTTTATTAATAGAATCCTTAAACAAATAGGCTCCATCATATTGATAATTTATATTGGTATTGTTAAGGTTAACGCCAATATCGGAGCGAAAATGTTCGAAGCCAGTTTCTTTCACAACAGTGCATGCGTTAAGAAAGAAACTGCAAATACAAACGAATTGTAGAGTTGATTTTCTGAATTCAAATGGTGCTATCATAATGCAGATTTATGGGTGTAAAGGTAATTAGACAATTATCAGGCCAAAATTATTTTCATTATTTCCTGCGATTAATGTAGATTGCAAGCTCAATAAATAGTATGAATATTACATTACCAGACGGTTCCGTTCGTTCGTATGAACGGGGCACCACCGCCTTAGAAATTGCGAAGTCTATCAGTGAAGGATTGGCACGCAATGTTCTTACCGGCAAATTAAACGGCCGCGTGATTGAATTGTTGGAACCTTTAGACGAGGATGGTTCACTTACCTTGTACACATGGGACAGCAAAGAAGGCAAAAATGCATTTTGGCATTCCTCTGCACACGTTTTGGCGCAAGCCATCGAATTCTTTTATCCAAATGTGAATCTTACCATTGGTCCTGCCATTGAGAATGGGTTTTACTATGATATAGATTTTAATGGTGCAGCATTTTCTGAAAAAGAATTCAAGAAAATTGAAGACAAAATGTTGGAATTTGCCCGTGAAAAGGCTGAGTTTCAAAAGAAGGCTATAAGTAAAACAGATGCATTGGCCTATTACAGTGAGCGCAATAATCCATTTAAAGTTGAATTAATTGAAAATTTAAATGATGGTGAAATAACCTTCTGCACGCACAGCAATTTCTCTGATTTATGTCGTGGAGGACATATTCCCAATACAGGCTTTATTAAGGCTGTAAAGTTAATGACAGTTGCAGGGGCTTACTGGCGTGGTAGTGAGAAAAACCCCCAATTGACTAGGGTTTATGGAATATCCTTTCCTAAGCAAGGCGAATTAACAGATTACCTGAACATGTTGGAGGAAGCCAAAAAGCGCGACCACCGCAAGTTGGGTAAGGAATTAGAGATATTTACTTTTGACGATGATATTGGGCCAGGCTTACCTTTATGGTTGCCCAATGGCGGTGCTATTATTGAGTTATTGGAAACTTTTGCCAAGAAAACAGAGGCAGATGCTGGCTATGTGAGGGTAAAATCACCACATATTGCCAAGGAGAGTTTGTATTTGAAGAGTGGGCATTTGCCGTATTACAAAGACAGTATGTTTCCGCCTATGGAAATGGATGGCGACAAATACTATTTGAAGGCAATGAATTGCCCGCATCACCATAAGATTTTTGCAGCTACTCCAAAGAGTTACCGTGATTTGCCATTGCGTTTTGCGGAGTATGGGACTTGTTACCGTTATGAGCAAAGTGGGGAATTATTTGGCTTGATGCGCGTGCGCAGTTTGCAAATGAACGATGCCCATATTTATTGTACGGAAGCGCAATTTGAGGCCGAGTTTAAAAGTGTAAACGATTTGTATTTAAAATATTTCCAGGTTTTTGGAATTGATAAGTATGTGATGCGTTTTTCTAAGCACGATCCGGCCAAATTGGGTCAGAAATACATAAACGAACCAGAACTTTGGTTGAAAACTGAAGCAATGGTGAGGAAAGTATTGGTAAACCTAGGATTAAATTTTGTGGAAGTAGAAGATGAGGCAGCGTTTTATGGTCCTAAGATTGATATTCAGATTTATTCTGCCATTGGCAGGGAGTTTACATTGGCCACAAACCAAGTAGATTTTGCGCAAGCGGATAGGTTCGACCTTTATTTTACCAATGAAAAGAACGAAAAAGAGCGCCCATTGATTATTCACAGGGCACCTTTGAGCACGCATGAGCGCTTTATTGGCTTTTTATTAGAGCATTACGCAGGAAACCTGCCAGCTTGGTTATCGCCCAAACAGGTAAGCATCTTGCCAATTAGCGATAAGTATCTTCCTTATGCTCAAAAACTTGTTGAATTGATGAAAATAAACGATATTCGCGCCCTGCTTGATGACAGGAACGAGAAAATCGGCAAGAAAATAAGGGATGCAGAAATGAAAAAGATCCCATTCATGTTGGTAGTAGGGGAGAATGAAATGCAGGAAGAGAGCGTTTCCGTTAGGAAGCACGGTGAAGGAGATTTAGGAAAAATGGCATCAGCAGAATTTGTGAATTATTTTAAAGATCAACTAACAGTAAAAATATAAGTTTCTTTGGCAGCACCAAATGTACCCATTAGCAGTAGCGGAAGACCGGGAGGGCAAAGTCCTAACCAAAACCGCTTCAACAGAGGCAGACGTTCATTAGAACCCGAGCACAAACTCAATAATCTAATCAGAGCCAGTACGGTTCGATTGGTAGGTGAAAATATAGAAGTTGGCGTTTATTCCATAGCGGAAGCTTTGAGAATGGCCCATGAGCAAGAAATGGATTTGGTTGAAATATCGCCAAATGCAGATCCACCGGTATGTAGAGTTGTTGATTATAAGAAATTCTTATACGAACAAAAGAAGAAAAAGAAGGAGCAGAAGGCCAACCAATCGAAATCTGAGGTAAAGGAAATTCGTTTTGGACCAAATACAGATGAGCATGATTTTGAGTTTAAATTGAAGCATGCAGAAAACTTTATTAAGGATGGTCATAAAGTGAGAGCTTTTGTATTCTTTAAAGGAAGGTCAATTGTATACAAAGAGCGCGGAGAGGTTTTGTTGCTGCAATTAGCGCAACGCTTATCCGAAACAGCCAAAGTAGAACAATTACCGAAGTTAGAGGGAAAGAAAATGTTTTTGATCCTGAACCCAAAAGGTAAAGCAGGTAAATAACAATAAGCAAGGGGCGGTTCGAACCAAACCTGAAGAGAAAGAAAGTCGTAATTAATAACTAGATAATAAAGGAGAATTTAGGACTATGCCTAAGATGAAAACATGTAGCTCAGCCAAAAAACGTTTTAAGGTTACCCCAAGTGGTAAAATTAAAAGGGCTCAAGCTTTTAAAAATCACATTTTAACTAAAAAAACTACCAAGCAGAAACGCGGTTTAACCAAAATGGTTACAGTAAGTGATGCTGATATGAGTAAAGTTAAAATTTTGTTGGGTATTGGTAAATAACCAATCCAACTAGGTCCCGTGATACCGGGACGGCCGTTTTTGGGTGGGCCTAAAACACCTGGTTTATCAATCGTTTAACCCGAACACAAGCACAAAAGATCAGTTAACGCTGACGCTTTCGTTCAAAAAACTAAAATTATGCCACGTTCAGTCAATTCCGTTGCGAGTCGCGCTCGCAGAAAGAAACTCCTTAAGTTAGCCAAAGGTTACTGGGGTAAAAGAAAAAATGTATTAACCATTGCTAAGCATACCATCGACAAAGGTCTTGGATATGCTTATAGGGATCGTAAAACCAAAAAACGCAATTTCCGTAGCTTATGGATCGTTCGTATCAATGCAGGCGCACGTTTGCATGGATATAGCTACAGCCAATTTATGGACTTAGTTCATAAAAAAGGCTTAGGCTTGAACCGTAAAGTTCTTGCTGATATGGCAATGAACCATCCAGAAACTTTCGAAGCAATTGTTAAATCGGTAAAATAATTTAGGATTTAATTACGACTAAAAAGCCCCATACATCATTGATGTATGGGGCTTTTGCTTGAATAGGGTATGAGATATTCTATTTAGAATCTAACTTGGTATTTATTTCAGTAATTTCTGAAGAGATAATTTGAATGCTAGATTTTACTGTACTAATTTCTTCTTTGTTGGCATTAGAAAGACGCTCTGCAAAATGTTGGCTGCTTTTGGCTTCGTTTCTAAGCATAACTTCCAATTGGTTTGATTTGTTGCTTAAATCATCTCTCAATTCTTGTTTGTACATGTTATTGTCTGCAATGCTGTGCTTCACTTTTTCTTCCAAATTTTTAATTTGTTTAGAAAGCATCAACCAAATTACGATTGCTAGCGCTAATGCAAGAATAATTAATCCCCAGAATAGTTGAATGGTGCTTTCTGCTTTTGCTAATCTTTGATTTTGCTCTTCAAATTTTGCTTCATTGCTTTTTTGGATTTCTTCCAATGACATTTGAGTTTTGCTTAAAGAATCAGAGGTGTTTGCAATTTTAAAGTTAGTAGAATTCAAAACCTCCTCAACAGATTTCATTTGGTCGCGCAGGGTGCTAATTTCAGCATCTTTGCCATTCATTCCTCCTCTCACTTGGTTAAGAGATCCTTGAAGGTTTCTGATTTGGTTGTTTAACTTGGTCATGCTACTATCGTAATCTTTTTTAATTACGTAAGGTAATTGTCCTCTTGGTTTGGCAGCTACTGGTGTTCCAGCTGGCTTTTGGCTTGCCCTGTTCTGAGCGGGAGCCACCAAGGTGAAAATACATAAGAGCAAAGTAGTAATGGTATATTTCATATTATTTATTAATTAAATGCCATATGGGCAGAATAATTTCACTGCAAAGATTTAAAAAATGATTAAATTCTATGCATTAAATTTAAGTCAATTTTGTGATTATTAACAGGTTTATTTTGTTTTTTCAGGTTTGATAAGGGTTTAAGGCATTTATTTTTTTTCGTAATAATTTCTTGTTTCTGTCATTTTTGCTTAATTACATTCATTGGCCTAAATACACCTGCTTTTTGTGTTTAATGGGTTCGGCATTAGAAAATAGGTTGAAAACTAACAAAAATCAATGTCTTTCATAAATAGATAATGCCTATTTTTGCTGGTGTAAAAACAACAATAAGCAAAGGGTATTTTTATTATGAAAAGTATTAAGTGGTGGAAATTTGCAGGGGTACTGCTTGTTTTATATGCCTTGATAGGTGGATTGTTATTGCCAGTACCACAATTGCCAATATTGGCGCAAAGCATTCGCAATTTGTATTACCATGTACCCATGTGGTTTGGGATGCTGAGTCTATTGGTGGCATCTGCTGTTTACGGCTTGAGATTCTTAATGAAAAAGGATTTGGTTCAGGATATTTATTCTGAATCTTTTGCTAGAATTGGTATGTTGTATGGCTGTATGGGTTTATTAACCGGTATGATTTGGGCGAAAAACACTTGGGGTGCATATTGGACCAACGACCCTAAATTAAACAGTGCTGCAATTGGTCTGTTAATGTATGCGGCCTATTTTGTTCTAAGAAGTTCAATTGAAGATGAAGAAAAGAAAGCCCGTATTTCGGCAGTATATAATTTGTTTACTTTACCTGTGTTTGTGGTTTTAATTTTTGTTTTACCACGTTTAACAGCCTCATTGCACCCTGGAAACGGCGGTAACCCTGGCTTTAATTCGTATGATTTAGACAGCAGGTTACGTTTGGTTTTTTATCCTGCCGTTTTGGGATGGATATTTATTGGATTCTGGTTGGCCGATTTACAATCCAGAATGAAGAAGATAGAATTTAAAAAAGCACAAGAAGATTAATATGAAACATTTTATTTTAAATCAAGTTCAACAGCATAGCAGCCAAATGCCCACGGCAGAAGGCACTGATAAGTACATGGTGGTAATTGGTGTGATTGCAATTTTGTTTTTGGGAATTGCAGCTTACCTCGTTTCAATAGATTTGAAATTGAAAAAATTAGAAGAGAAAAATTAATGAAAAAGACAAGTATCATAGCATTGGCTATTATTGCCATTGCCATAGGCGCAATTGTAAGTATGTATGGAGATGCCAGCACTTATGAAGATTTTGGTGTGGCTAATGAACACCCGGGAAAGGAATACCATGTGGTTGGAACCTTAAACCGCAGCAAGGCTAAATTTTATGATCCAAAACAAGACGCTAATTTTTTCTCATTCTATATGATGGATGAAAAAGGTAATGAAAGCAAGGTGGTTTACCATAATCCTGAACCCACAGATTTTGATAGATCTGAGAAAATTGTGATTGTTGGCAGTATGGAAGGTGATCATTTTGAAGCCTCAAAGATTTTATTGAAATGCCCAAGTAAGTATACCGATAACCAGGTGAAGGCTTAATATTATTTAAAGCCTAAAACAAATAATTATAAAATATGAGTTCAGTTACATTTATTGGTGAACATCTTTTCTGGGGTAATTTAGGCCATTCGGCTGTGGTGGTTTCATTTATTGCCTCTATTTTAGCTTGCCTTAGTTACGTTTATGCCGAACGCAATCCATTGGATAAAAGTTGGGCTATAATGGCAAAATATGCTTTTCATTTGCATAGTTTGGCGGTGCTTACCATCATTGCTTCGTTGTTTAAAATAATATACAGTCATTATTTTGAATACCACTATGCATGGCAACATAGCAGTACAGATTTACCTGTACACTTTATGATTTCTTGCTTCTGGGAAGGTCAAGAAGGTAGTTTTCTGCTTTGGATTTTCTGGCAAATGGTTATCGGGCAAATATTGGTTCGAACCGCTAAAGACTGGTTAAATCCAGTAATGGCTGTTGTAATGTTATCTCAGGTTGCCTTAACAAGTATGTTGTTAGGGGTAAAGATACTCTCCTATAAATTGGGATCTAGTCCTTTTGAATTGCTTAGAAACGTGATGGCCAATGCACCTATTTTTAAGCTGCCAGATTATTTAAGTAAGGTAAAAGACGGTAACGGTTTGAACCCATTGTTGCAGAATTATTGGATGGTTATTCATCCACCAACATTATTTTTTGGTTTTGCAACAACAGTAGTTCCATTTGCCTATGCAATTGCTGCGCTATGGCGCAGGGATTATTCAAAATGGTTGAAACCAGCTTTGCCTTGGGCTTTAGTGAGTGCTATGGTTTTGGGTGCAGGTATTGTGATGGGTGGTTTTTGGGCTTATGAAAGTTTAAGCTTTGGTGGCTATTGGGCATGGGATCCTGTAGAAAATGCATCGTTGGTTCCTTGGTTGATTTTAATTGCAGGTATGCATGTGATGCTTATTCATAGGGCTACGGGCAATTCTTATATTGTGGCTGTGGTATTAATTATTACTACTTTCTTAACCGTTTTGTATGCCACCTTTTTAACCCGTTCGGGAATATTAGGAAATTCATCTGTGCATTCATTTACCGATTTAGGAATGAGTGGACAGTTGTTGGTTTTTCTTTTGTTATTTGTATTGCTTTCTGTCTTTTTAATTGTTTTGCGTTGGAAAGAAATGCCACGTTCTGCAAAGGATGAAGATATTTATACCCGTGAGTTCTGGATGTTTATTGGAAGTTTAGTTTTAGTAATTTCTTCTTTTCAAGTTACGCTTACCACCAGTATTCCTGTTTTCAATAAAATATTTTCTGCCAACCTAGCTCCACCAGCAGATGTAATTGCGCATTACAATAAATGGCAGATGCCAATGGCAATTATTATTGGCGTGCTAACGGCAGTTGCACAATTATTAAAATACAAAAAGAATAGCAAAGACGCTTTAAAAAAAATGGGTATTAATGCACTTATTTCTTTGGTATTAACCATTGCTTTGTTTTTTGCATTTAAACTAGAAAACTATTTTTATTTAGGACTTTTATTTGCTGGAGTTTTTGGAATAATTACAAATGGAATAATATTGGTTCCGTTTTTAAGAGGCAAAATTAAATTGGCTGGCGCCAGCGTAGCGCATATTGGTTTTGGTGTTTTGTTAATTGGTGTTTTGGTTTCATCTGCCAATAAGCAAGTTATTTCCTTAAATGAAAGTGGCCAAGCCATTAACCCTGATTTTAATAACAAAGAAAATGTAGAGAATATTTATTTGGAGCGCGGTAAGCCAAATAAAATGGGTGATTATATTATTACTTATGTTAAGGATTCTCAAAATTGGGTGAACACCTATTACCAGGTAAACTATAAGAAATTAAATGCCCAAGGGGAGGTAGATTATGAGTTTAATTTATACCCTAATGGACAAATCAATCCTAAGTTTGGTTTGGTGGCGAACCCAGATACCAAGCATTATTGGGGTCATGATGTATTTACTTATGTGAGCTCGGTTCCAGCCCAAAAATCTGGAGCAAAATGGATCAATGAGAAATTTCATGAAGTTGCACCCGGTGATACCATTTATACCAATAATGGTTATGCAGTATTAACAGGAATAAACACCAATACAGATGCAGAAAATATAGATGAGAAGAATTTTCAAATCTTATTAGGTGCAGAATTAAAAGTTTATACGCTAGATAAGGTTTATGACGCCATGCCTATGTATGGGGTTCAAAACAATGCAGCATCTAGTTATGAAGCCATGGTAGATGAGGCTAAATTGAAATTTAGATTTACTGGAGTTACCAATTCAAAGAAAATTAATATTATTTCATACGAGAAAGATACCTCTGGCGATTTTATTATTATGAAAGCCATAGAGTTTCCAATGATCAATTTTGTTTGGGCCGGAACAATAATAATGATTGTAGGATTCTTCCTCAGCATTATTAAACGCTTACAGGAAAAAGGGATTTAAATAAAAAAGCCAATCATTGATTGGCTTTTTTTATGCTATTACGCGTGTAATTTTTTGTTAAAGATAAATGGACCGAAGGGCAGGAGTGCGGCTATTACGCCTATTATAAAATCTTTTATACCCCAATCTAATTCTACTTTTATGCGAATTAACCAAATAAGGTAGGTGATAAATAATACGCCGTGCGCCCAACCAAAGTATTTTACAAATAGGGGCATGCCTAAAAAGTATTTAAATGGCATGGCCACAAAAACCAATACTAAAAAAGAAATTCCTTCTGCAGTGCCAATGGCTTTAAATTGTTTGATAAGATTTTGGTTCGACATTTAATGGTAATAAAAAACACGCCTTCTAACGAAAGCGTGTTTTAGTTTTTTAATTAATTATAAATTTCCACGAGTTTCTTGTTCGCGTTCAATAGCCTCAAACAAAGCTTTGAAATTTCCTTTACCAAAAGATTTCGCACCTTTACGCTGGATAATTTCATAAAACATCGTTGGACGGTCTTCCACAGGTTTGGTAAACAACTGCAGCAAATATCCTTGGTCGTCGCGGTCTACCAAAATGCCTAATTCTTTTAAAGGCTCAAGGTCTTCTTCAATTGGACCAACACGGTCTAATAAATCATCATAATAGCTAGAAGGCACCTTTAAGAATTCTACGCCACGTGCCATTAATTGCTTAACGCTACTAACAATATCATTGGTTGCAATGGCAATATGTTGGGTTCCTTCACCTTCGTAGAAATCTAGGTATTCTTCTACTTGTGATTTCTTTTTACCTTCTGCTGGTTCGTTAATTGGAAATTTAACAAAACCATTTCCGTTGCTCATTACCTTGCTCATTAGGGCTGAGTATTCTGTAGAAATATCGTTATCGTCAAATGAGAGGATATTTTTAAAACCCATTACATTGGCATAAAAATCTACCCAAGGGTTCATTTGGTTCCAACCTACATTACCAACACAATGATCTACATATAGCAAGCCAGTTGGTTCTGGATTATAGGTGCTTTCCCATTTTCTAAATCCTGGCATAAAAACACCTTTATAATTTTTTCTCTCAACAAATACGTGAACTACTTCTCCGTATGTATGAATGCCACTCATTTTCACTTCGCCATTTTCATCGCTAAGGGTAGTTGGTTCCATATAGGATTTACCGCCTCTTTTCATGGTTTGTTCGTAGGCATCGTAGGCATCATCAACCCATAGGGCAATAACTTTAACGCCATCACCGTGTTTTTTGTGGTGTTCGGCAATGGGCGAAACTGAATGCAAAGGGGAGGTGAGCATCAAGCGCATTTTGTCTTGAACCAACACATAACTTGCTCTATCTCTTACTCCAGTTTCTGGTCCGGCGTAGGCAAGACTTTGAAAACCGAAGGCTGTTTTGTAAAAATGAGCAGCTTGTTTGGCATTGCCCACATAAAGTTCAATGTAATCGGTTCCGTTTAAAGGCAA
>CAIYNF010000048.1 GCA_903927505.1 uncultured Bacteroidota bacterium
CCCTGAGCCCGCCGAAGGTACTCATCCCCTCAAATACTATGGTCTGTGGACCATGGACAAAAAACACAATCTAAAAGAAAAAGCAAGAGGCCAGAAAAAAACTTCTAAAAGCCCGAAGCCCGAAGCCAGAAGCTAGCGGCCAGAAGCTAGAAGCCAGCGGCAAAAAGCTACATCCCCGCCAATAAAAACATTACCGCCATTCTAGTGGCTACGCCGTTTTCTACTTGGTCTAGGATAATGGCATGTTTGCTGTCGGCCACATCGCTGGTAATTTCTACGCCGCGGTTAATGGGGCCTGGGTGCATAATCACAATTTCTTTGTTCAAAGATTGTAAGCGCTCTTTGTTGAGGCCATATAGCATGCTGTATTCCCTTAAGCTAGGGAAGTATTTAATATCTTGACGTTCTAATTGAATGCGTAACATATTGGCCACATCGCACCAATTGAGGGCCTTCATTAAGTTGTGTTCTACTTTTACACCCAATGATTCAATGTGTTTTGGAATCAAGGTGCTTGGTCCGCACACCATCACTTCTGCGCCAAGTTTTTGCAGGCAAATAATATTGGAGAGTGCTACGCGTGAGTGGGTAATATCGCCCACAATCACTACTTTTTTCCCAGCCACATCACCTAGTTTTTCTCTAATAGAGTAGGCATCTAGCAAGGCTTGTGTAGGATGTTCGTGGGTGCCATCTCCCGCATTAATAATTTGAGCTTTTACATGCTTGGCAAGGAACTGGCAGGCGCCAGGGGAAGGGTGGCGCATTACTACCATATCCACTTTCATGGCCAAAATATTATTTACCGTATCAATTAAAGTTTCACCTTTAGATACAGAAGAGGAGGAGGCTGCAAAGTTAATGGTATCGGCGCTCAAGCGCTTTTGTGCCAATTCAAATGAAATGCGGGTACGGGTAGAATTTTCGAAGAAAACGTTGGCAATAGTTACATCACGCAGGCTAGGAACTTTTTTAATGGGACGGTTAATAATGGATTTAAAATTATCAGCCGTTTCAAATACCAATTGGATATCATCAGCTGTTATGTCCTTTATTCCGAGTAAGTGCCTTTGTGAAAATTTTTTCATGTGTAACTAGCGCTTTGCGGGTTAATATTTTATTGTATGTTTTGGTTCGAACCTATGCATTGGTAACTATATGTACAGCATCCTTTTTGCCATTTTCTTTCCAATCTACTTTTACCTTATCATCTGTTCTGGTATCTACGGCAACGCCTACATAATCGGGCTGAATAGGGAGGTCTCTGCTATATTTTCTATCTACCAAAACCAATAATTCTACTTTTGCAGGTCGGCCAAAATCTGTAAGTGCATCCAATGCTGCGCGAATACTTCTGCCTGTATACAACACATCATCAATCAGCACTATTTTTTTATCTTGAATGGTAAAATCTATCTTGAGTTCGCTTGGCACAATTTGGTCGTGACCTCTTCTAAAATCATCTCTGTAGAAAGAAATGTCGAGCTCCCCATAAAGGAAGTTTTGTTTGCCAAGAATAGTTTCTAATTTTTCTTTGATTCGTCTGCTAAGGAAAATACCTCGTGGTTGCATGCCAATTAAAGCAGTGTCCTTAAAATCACCTAAACGCTCTATTAATTCAAAGCAAAGCCTATCAAGCGTAATGTCTAGTTGTTTCTTTTCAAGGATGGTTCTTGCGTTCATGCTTTCAAGCCAATGGTTGAAGTTTCAATGGGGTCAAAGATGCGTAAAAAGATTGACAAATGGAAGTGGGGCTCCAATTTGCTTGTTTGTATATGGTTTCGGTTCGAACCAAAACTACTTAGCCGACAAGTCTAAAATGGCATCAAATTCCTCTGCTTTTAAGGCTTGCACAGATAACCTGCCTTGCCTTACCAAACCAATATTTTGCAATCTTGGATCGGCCTTAACCTGCTCCAGTGTTACAGATTTTTTTAGTTTCTTAAACGGTTTCAAATCTACTACCACCCAATTGGCATTGTCTGAGGTAGGGTCTTGGTAATGCTCTTTCACCACCTTGGCAATGCCTACCACTTCCATGCCTTCGTTGCTGTGGTACCAAAATACCAAATCGCCTTTTTTCATGTCGCGGAGGTTATTACGTGCCTGGTAATTGCGCACACCATCCCACATGGTTTTGCCATCCACTACAAATTGATCCCAACTGTATTTAAAGGGTTCTGATTTAACGAGCCAATGATTCATCTGTATGAAATAAGTTTAGTTATTGAGTTTTTCAAATACCTCGCTAAGGTTCAATGAAAAGCCGGGTAATATAGGTGTTTCAATAATATCTCCGCTGGTAAACAACTTAGAAGGCTGGTATTTCCCATTTATTAAGGTGTTTACCTGCAAGGTTTGCTCATCTGGATGAATAATCCAATATTCCAAAACGCCGCTTTCTTCGTATACCTCATATTTGTTTTGCAGTTCTTTTCTGTTATTGCCGGGAGAAAGAATTTCAATAATAATATCGGGCGCTCCAATACATCCTGCATCATCCAATTTTAAAGGGTCGCAAATAACACAGATATCTGGCTGAACTACGGTATAAATATCTTCGTTTTTTTTGGAGTGAATTGGCAAGCGCACATCAAAAGGAGCATCATACATTTCACATTTTTGACCAATTAAATGGGTATAGATTTTATTGCCTACAATTCCAGATATTTTTTGGTGAATACGCTTAGGTGCATTCATTTTAAACACGCTACCTTTTATCAACTCAACCATTTCGGGAATGGTCCAATTAAGGTAGTCGGCGTAGGTATAGCCGTTAAATGTCATATCTGGTTCGCGCACTTCCATCATTCAAAAATACTATTTTTATAGTTGTCAAGCAATTCGTTTCGAACCTAAAAAAAGCGGCAAAAAAAATCCCCCTTTGTTTGCACAAAGAGGGATTTTCTATAGAAATAGAAAGGATTATTTACCTTCCATTTTAGCTTTCAATTCAGCCAAACCACCAACATCAGCAAATGTAGATTTCTCATTTGATTCGTTGATTTTCTTAGCAGTTTTAGTTACTTTTTCTTTTTCACCTTCCGCTTTTTTTACTTCAACTTCTTTCTTCACTATTTCTTCTTCTCTCCAAAGTGAAGTATGTGAAAGCACAATGCGACGGTTTTCTTTGTTGAACTCAGTTACTTTGAAAGTAAGAACTTCATCTTCTTTAGCTGTTTTCTTATCTTCTTTTTGTAAATGTTTCAACGGCGCATAACCTTCAACACCGTAAGGCAAGGCAATAGTTGCACTCTTGTCTTCAATTTTCAAAATAGTACCTTCATGCTCTGAACCTACTGAGAATAAAGTTTCAAAAGCATCCCAAGGATTTTCGTCTAATTGTTTGTGGCCTAAGCTCAAACGACGATTTTCAAGGTCAACTTCCAATACCAATACATCCAATTCTTGGTTTACTTTCACAAACTCATTTGGATGTTTAATTTTCTTAGTCCAGCTCAAATCAGATACGTGTACCAATCCGTCAACACCTTCTTCTAATTCTACAAACAAGCCGTAGTTAGTCATGTTGCGAACAATACCTTTATGGCGTGAACCATTAGGGTATCTTTCTTGGATATTCACCCAAGGATCAGCTTTTAATTGTTTAACACCTAAAGACATTTTGCGTTCGTCTTTGTCTAATGTTAAAATAACTGCTTCCATCTCGTCGCCCATTTTCAAGAAATCTTGAGGTGAACGCAAGTGTTGGCTCCAGCTCATTTCGCTTACGTGAATTAATCCTTCAACGCCAGCAGCTATTTCAAGGAATGCACCGTAATCTGCGATATTAACTATTTTACCAGTTACTTTAGCACCAACAACTAAGTTCTCAGCCAATGAATCCCAAGGATGAGCGCCCAATTGTTTTAAGCCTAATGAAATACGTTTCTTCTCATCATCAAAGTCTAATACCACAATATTGATCTTTTGATCCATTTGTAATACTTCTTCTGGATGGTTGATACGACCCCATGAAATATCTGTAATGTGCAACAAACCGTCTACACCACCAAGATCGATGAACACACCAAATGATGTCATGTTCTTCACAGTACCTTCAAGTACCTGACCTTTTTCTAGTTTAGAAAGAATGTCTGATTTTTGTTTTTCGATGTCTTCTTCAATCAATACTTTATGTGAGATAACCACATTTTTGAAAGCATGATTTACTTTAACCACTTTAAATGGCATGGTCTGACCAACATAAACATCGTAATCCTTAATAGGCTTCGTGTCAATTTGTGAACCTGGTAAGAAAGTATCTATTCCAAATACTTCTACAACCAAACCACCTTTGGTACGTGTTTTAACGTAACCGTTAACCACGAGGTCGGTTTCCTGAGCCTGCAGGATGTTTTCCCAAGCGCGTTCACTCACCGCTTTCTTGCGGCTAAGAATTAGCTGACCGTTGGGATCTTCTTTGGTTTCAAGCAATACTTCTACTTCATCGCCAATTTTAAGATCCGGCATATCGCGGAACTCAGTGCGGGCAATTAGGCCATCAGATTTAAATCCAATGTTTAATACTACTTCCTTTTCAGTGAAACCTACTACGGAACCTTTAACAATTTCCTTCTCGTTGAAGGCGTTTAAGGTGTTTTCATAAAGAGAGGCTAACGTTTGGTGTTCCTCTTGCGAGCGGCCGCCAAATCCGGCTGTGTCCATACTCCAATCAAAATCTTGATCTGGTGTTGGTGTGTTTTTGTTAATGATGTTTGACAATTAAAATGATCTCCTTTCGCTTAAAAAAGCCCGCTAATATAAGTCTATTTTAACTTATTGCAAAAAAAAAAGTAATTGCTAATTGCCTCTGGCTTCTAGCTTCTGGCTTCTGGCGGGATTTGGTGGGGAAAGTCCATGGTCCGTGGTCCATGGCTATTTAATTTTGACTACGGCTTCTGTCGCTGGTCGCTCCCTTGCCGTCATGGTGAGCCGAACCGAACTGAACCACGTCATGGTGAGCTTGCCGAACCATTTTTCTCTTTAGGCAAATTCCGTTTTTAGCAAATTCCTGCTCCAAATCATACCCCTTCGACTCCGCTCAGGGACCGGGTAAAATTCCTTGAAAACTTGCAAAAGAAGTAAAATGTGCGCACGCGCACATTTTACTTCTTTTGCCTCTTAGCACCAATCCCTCTGGTCCCTGAGCGAAGTCGAAGGTTTACACTGAGCGAAGTCGAAGGTTTACACTGAGCGAAGTCGAAGGGTTGTTTTACAGAGCAGAAAATTTGATTTGAAAAAAGAAATAGGCTAAACAATGAAAACGCGCCCTGAGCCCGCCGAAGGAAATTTACCCCATAAAAAAACCATGGACAATGGACCATGGACCATGGACAAAAAACACAATCAAAAAGAAAAAGTAAGAGGCCAGAAAAAAACTTCTAAAAGCCAGAAGCTAAAAGTCAGCTGCCAGAAGCCATTCGCCAGAAACTAC
>CAIYNF010000049.1 GCA_903927505.1 uncultured Bacteroidota bacterium
AATTACATGCAAGCAGCTTTCAACCAACCATTAATTTTAGTTTAGAGGCTACAGCAATTAACAGTCCATTGAGTGGCGACTATAATTTCGACAATATTTTGGCTGCAGTAAGTATTGGATTGCATTTTGGTTTGAACCCAACAGAAATAAAACAAGGTATTGAATCTTATTCGCCTAAAAATTTGCGTTCGCAACTCATAGAAAAGGAAAACAATAAAATATTTTTAGACGCCTACAATGCCAATCCAAGTAGCATGGAGGTAAGCATCAAGAACTTTGTGGCCATGCCTGGCGAAAACAAAATATTGATTTTAGGCGATATGTTTGAGTTGGGAAAATACGAAGCAGAGGAACACCAAAACTTAGTAGAATTCTGTTCGAACCTAGGCTTAGAAAAAGTAATATTGGTTGGTTCGGCCTTTTACAAAACCCATACCACTTATCAAAAATTTGAACAAACCCAAGAGGTGGCTGCCTATATTACAGCAAACCCTTTCAAAAACATGTTTGTGTTTTTAAAAGGGTCGCGCGGAATGAAAATAGAAAGTTTAATAGATTGTTTATAGCACGTTTTCCAGCATTTGAGAAAGCCGGCAAATATTACATAAGATTCCTTTTAGCATTTTTTTCATAAATTGCTTTTCAATGTTGCGCAAAATTGAAAAGGAAATACCTCATATTATTATTGCTTTGGATAGTTGTTGGCATAGCACCCAGAATAGCTGTTGCGCAAGAGTTACAAGCCACCCCCAAATTTAAACACCTCACCATAGACAATGGCCTTTCACACAATACCGTGTATGCCATTTTGCAAGACAAAGAAGGTTTTATTTGGGCAGGTACACGTTATGGCCTCAATAGGTATGATGGATTTGAATTCAAAGTTTTTGTAGATGGTAAAAGTAATACAGAACTTGCTGGCCCCAGTGTTTTAACCCTTTTAGAAGACCGTGATGGAAATATATGGGTAGGCCATAAAGATGCAGGAATTTCTATTATTGAAAAAAATACTGGTATTATCAAACGCTTTGTGGGGGCAGATACCAGCATCCGTTGGAATACACTTACCATCCATAAAATTTACCAAGACCATAAAGGAAATATTTGGTTTGGCACAGGCGGAGAAGGATTAATTGGAATAGATAAAAATGGCAAAACCATTGCACATATTAGCATACTGCCAAACATAGAAAGCAAGCGCCTTTGGACAGATTTTGTTTTTGATATGTTGGAAGATGCTACTGGAAATATTTGGGTGGTAGCCTCAGGTATTGGCTTGCATTGCTATAACCCAACTACAAAAACAGTAACACATTATTTGAGCAAAGACCTCAACCAATTAAACAGTTACGAGAAATCTTTGTGCCTAGATAAAAAAGGAAATTTATGGGTAGGAACCAGCGGCAGTGGCTTGTATAAATTTAACTTAAGCAGCAAAGAATTTATTAATTACAGCACTTGGGCCGAACCAAATTTTAGGCTTTCAAACAACAGGGTTACAGCTATTGCTACAGATAGCAACGACCAAATTTGGGTAGCAACCGATGGCGGTGGATTAAATTATTTTGACCCCAAAACACAAGCGTTTAAAACGATTTTAAGTTCTAAACAACACTACCAATCATTAAATACCAATGCCTTGTACCAATTGCTATTTGACAAGGCAGGAAACCTTTGGGTAGGTACATTTAACGGAGGTTTAAACGTACACTCCCAAAATATTTCACCTTTTCAATTCAATGAAACCAGTTTTGAAAATGGCGTATTAAAATCTGTATTGGCTATTGAAGAAGACCAAGAAAATAAAATTTGGCTCGGCACAGATGGCGAAGGTTTATTGTACATTGATACAAAAGAGAAAAACAAAATTACCAAACGGGCTATGATAGGTAATATGCCTTTCCCCTACCAAGCAATTACCTGTTTAAAGAAAGCAAACAATTCTGCCTTATGGGTGGGTGCATTTGCTGGCGGACTCTCCTACTACGATACCCAAAAACAAAGTTTTAAGCATTACGCCGCAAATGAAAATGACCCAAACGCCTTATCACACAACAATGTTTGGGACCTAGCACTTGCGCACAATGGCGATTTATGGATTGCCACTTTGGGCGGTGGACTATGTAAATTAAATACCAAAGAAGAAAAATTTAGCCAATACAAACCAAGCAAAATTGGTAAAAACAGCATTTCCAGTTTTCAAATTGTGGATGTGGTTTTAGATAGAAACGAAAAGTTTGTTTGGGCAGCAAGCGAAGACAAAGGCTTGAGTAAATTAAACTTGCAAACTGGCCTTTTTGAAACCTATAAAGAAAACGCCAATAAGCCAGCGTATAGCTTAAGCAGCAATAAACTCAGGTGCATTTTTCAGGATAAGGCCGGTAAAATTTGGATTGGCACAGAATTTAATGGCCTCAATATTTTAGATCCAAATACAGGTATCATTAAAAAAGTAAATGCCGAAAATGGCTTGTCGTCTAATGTGATACATGCCATAGAACAAGACAATCTTGGCTTTATTTGGGTAAGCACCCAAAATGGTATTGTTCGCATAGATCCTACGAGCTTTAACCTCATTGATTTTGGCAAAGATGAAAACATAAATAACAACCAATACAATCCCAAAGCTTCCTTTCAATTAAAAAACGGGCTCTTGCTTTTTGGCGGTACAGGTGGTTTTTCCTTGGTTCGAACCGAATTTAATTTGGTTGAATACAAAGACACAAAAGTGATTCTTTCTTCTTTAAAAATACTCAACCAAGACGTTCCCATTGGCAATGCAAATGATAGAAACATATTACCCTTTGGCTTAAATGAACAAAAATGTGAGGTGAACCTTGCCTATTCAGACAGGGCTATTTCCTTTGAATTTACCACAAACGATTTAAGCAATTTAAGCAAGAAACGTTTTGCTTATTTATTAGATGGGTTCGAAAAAAATTGGAACCTATTAAATACCGGAGAGCACCGCGCTAAATTTTCTAGTTTGGCCCCCGGCCGTTATAAATTAAGGGTAAAGGTGTTGAACCTAAACAATAAATGGAGCGAAGAATTTATTATTCCTATAATTGTAAGTCCGCCTTTTTGGAAAACATGGTGGTTTATTTTTCTCTGCATTCTATTAGCTGTTTTATTTGTGATTCTAGCCTTTCGCTATTTTTTAAGTCAGCAAAAAGCTAAATTTCAAATGATCTCCAACCGTTCCAAACAAGAAATTTTGCATTTGCGCAATGAAAAACTTGAGAACGATATACTGGCAAAGCAAACAGAGCAAGAAATTTTAAGACTCCAAAATGAGAACCTAGAAAGAAATGTTTTGGCTGAAAAACGCGAACAAGAAATTCTTAAACTGAAAAACGACAACCTTGAAAAAGAGGTAAATTCAAAAAAGGCCGAACAAGAAATTCTGCGATTGAAAAACGAAAATTTAGAAAGAGAGGTTTTAAATGAAAAGGCGGAGCAAGAAATTCTAAACCTCAAAAACGAAAAATTAGGTCGAGAGGTAGAATCTAAACAAACACGCCTCAGTGTTTCCCTTCTGCAAAGTGCACACAAAAACCAATTCCTCAACGACCTCAAGGCAATGGTTCAAAAAATAGATCCGAGCCAAAGTAACAGTCAGGCCGAAATTAGAAAACTCCTCCGCGAAATAAACAATGAAATTAACCAGGAAGATTACTGGGAACAGTTTCAGTTCAATTTTGATGAGATGCACAAGGACTTTGTAGGCAAACTCAAGAAATTACAGCCCCAAATTAGCGCTAATGACTTGAGGCTCTGTTGCTTTCTGCGCTTGGAATTGAATAACCGCGAAATAGCTTCCATTCTTCACATTACAGTAAACGGAGTTGAACAAACCAAATACCGCCTCAAGAAAAAGATGCAATTGGAGGAAAAATCATCCTTAAATGATTATATAATAAGTATTTAAGTATTTATTTGGCCTGGTTTTTAGGCCATTTTACTTCCCTTATTTAGAATTCGTCTTCCATTACACTTGTTTTTTTTCAAAATGAAGAGTATTTGTCAGGTGTATTTTTTTGTAAAAAGGCCCCTTTGTCGTGTAGATTTGATTTTAATTATTTGGCTAAAGCTTTCAAATAAGCATTTATAGAAATATATTTTATTGTTTTTCAGATATTTAAATATTTTCAGAAACAATTAAAACAGTAACAGCAATTGGTTCGAAGCGACTAAAAGACGCTCGAAAATGGATGCAAAAACAAAGAATTGTCAGGTATAAAACAACAAAACAAATCGACTATGAGGTTAATTCTTACTATTTTTAGCTTTTTCTTTTCCCTTGGCTTATCGGCCCAATTAATTAGCGGTTCGGTAAAAGACCAAAAAACAAATGAGCCATTGGTAGGCGCTAGTATTCAAGTAAAGAGCACTAAGAAGGGTTGTGTAAGTGATGCCAATGGAAAATTTAGTTTAGAGGCCAAAACCGGCGATATCATTGCAATTAGGTATACAGGCTACGAACCCAAAGAAATTAGAATAGGTGCTGTTTTACAGTTAGAAATAGAATTGAAATCGGCTTCAGAGCAATCGGAAGAGCACGTTGTGGTTGGTTATGGCAGCAAATCAAGAAAAGACATTACAGGCGCTATTTCTTCCATATCTGATAAAGACATAGACAAACGTCCTATAACACGCTTAGAAAACGCCATACAGGGTCAGGCTGCCGGTGTGCAGGTAGTTCAGTATTCTGGAAAACCAGGTAATGAAATGTCTATTCGCGTAAGGGGAACTACTTCCCTTTCAGCTGGAAATGAACCTTTGTACGTTTTAGATGGTATTCCATTGCTTTCGGCAGAAGGTATTAACCCCTCTGATATTGCCTCTATTGAAATATTAAAAGACGCTTCTTCTGCAGCCATTTATGGTGCAAGAGCGGCAAATGGGGTAGTTTTAATTACCACCAAATTGGGTGTTGCCAATAAGCCAGTTGTAAGCTTTAATTATTCTTATGGCTTGAGCAGCGTAACAAAAATATTACCTGTATTAGGCACCAAAGATTATATAGATTTAGTAAATGAAGAGTATATCAACGCAGGTGGTTCGGCCAGGTTGAACCAAGCGGATTACTCGCTTAATACCAATTGGCAAAAAGAAATTTTCCGTGTTGCTCCGCAAAGCAATGCACAAATTTCTATTTCGGGCGGAACTGCAAAATCTCGCTACTACTATTCTGTTAATAAACAAAGTCAGGAAGGCATAGTTAAAAATTCTGGTTACGACAGAACCTCAGCAAGGTTAAACATGAGCAATGAGGTTTACCAAAACTTTCGCATTGGAACCAATATTGCGGTTTCTAATATCAATTACAAAAACGTTCCAGACAATAGCAGGGTAAACCAAGGGGGTGTTATTCTTGGCGCACTTTCTACACCCTCATTGATTGGTGTAATGAATCCTAATGGAACGTATACCGTTAACCCATTGCAAGCTTGGGAAAACCCAGTTGCCAATATTGAAGCACCCATTAATGTTACCAATACCAAACGTTTTGTAGGAAGCATTTATGCCGAGTATGATATCATTAAAAATTTAACGTTTAAAACATCCTTCAATGCAGAAGCGTACGCCAGCAAAAATGATTATTTCTTAGATCCATTTAAAACACAATACGGTAGAACGCAAAACGGAATTGGTTCGGTAAATACAAACCAACAATTGGTTTGGCTTTCTGAAAACACCTTAAGCTACAAAAAACAAATTGGCAAACACAATTTGAATTTTATGGGAGGTTATACTGCGCAATCGTCTAGATACGAGGGAACCAGCGAATCTGTTACAGGTTACCCAAATGCAGCGGTTACCACTTTAAATGCAGGTAGTAGAAAAACCGATGCCTCTTCTTATGCATCAGAATGGGCTTTGCTTTCTTATTTGGGTAGGGTTTCTTACAAATACCAAGACAAATATTTGGCAGAATTCAATTTACGTTGCGATGGTTCTTCTCGTTTTGGCAGAGATAATAGGTATGCCTACTTTCCCTCTGCTTCTTTGGGTTGGAGAATTTCGCAAGAAAGCTTTATGCCAAAAACTAAATGGGTAGACGACATGAAAGTGCGCATGAGTTTAGGAACTACAGGTAACCAAAATATTGGTGATTATTCTACTTATGGCTTGTATGCATTGGGTGCCAATTATACCTTTAACGGAACCATTTACCCAGGAACAAAACCAAGCACTATTGGTAACAGCAGTTTGAAATGGGAAAGCACCAAACAATTTGACTTAGGTTTGGACTATAGTTTCTTAAACTACAGCATTACCATTACCGCAGATTATTATATTA
>CAIYNF010000050.1 GCA_903927505.1 uncultured Bacteroidota bacterium
ATAAGTTTTATCATTACGCTTATTTTCCTTTCAATTGGATCGCTTCAAAGCTGTAAAACTTCTTTGGAAGTAAAAGAAAAAACAGGTGCAGTGCTTTGGAGTGAGAATTGTTCTCGTTGCCATTACTCGCCAGATCCAGAAGATTACAATGATGCACAGTGGGAGGTAATTGCTATGCACATGCGGGTTCGAACCAATTTAACTGCTGATGAATCTGAGAAAATCACAAAATTTTTGCAAGAATCTAATTAATGCCTCTTGATTATTGATTTGGTTATTAAACTAAAATTCAAAAAACCAAAAAAAACAAAACTGACTATAGTCAGTTTTTTATCCAACTTTAATCATCCCTCTTATAGACAATTGTCATGGAATTGTAATGGCTCACATGCCTAATTTTGATACCACAAAACGAACTAACTAACTATTTAAGTTATGGAAAACAAAAAAAATAAATTTTTATTCGGAGCCTTGGTAATGGCATCCGTATTAAGTTTTAGCTGTAAGCAAAACGACCAAATTGTAGATCAAAATGTAACTCCTGCTCCAGAAGTTCCAGCGCCATCTACCAATGAATTATTCACCTATTTTGGAGCGCCTTCAGATCCTACAAATGCCCAATCGTTAGATGCTATGTGGGCTAAAGCAGAAAAATTAACAGTTTCTGCAACCGTTCCAAATCCAGCTCCACCAAAATTATTCCAAGGATATTGGGGAAACACCTATGCTGTTGACATGCGTTCTATTACCGATACCGTTGCTGGTAAAATTTATTTCTTGATTGAATACAATGATGCTACTAAAGGATATGATCAAGCGCCTTATTATTTTAACCCTACTACGCACTTATGGGCTAAAGAATCTAATAGCCCTGTGTTTGATACCACTTCTGGTGTAATGACGCGTTTAGGTATCAACGAAGACAAATTTGGTGTGTTATGGAATATTTCATGTGCAGGCTTTGCCGCTCAATCATGTTATGGTTCTTGCCATACTTATTATAGTAATGCTGGTATAAATTCAGGTACTGGTAACCACTGGACTGCTAACTATTTGGAAAAAGTTGACCAATGGCATTTTTATATGATGCGTGGTGCAAACTATAACCAGTGTTCAGATGAATTCCAAGACGATGGTTACAGCGGAACTGGATACACTCCTAGTTTAACTAACGGAAGACATGTAGATCAAATTGGAACAACAGCAGCAACAAAAGGTCCTGCTAACAACCAGCAAACTTTAAAATTATCTAACAAATTAACTGTTTCAACTACCGTTCCATTGTGGATTTATTTGAATCCAACTGGAAACCAAAAATATTATATTTTGGACAAAGACACTTTGAATACTGCAATCTGTAAGTTCATCCTTTCTGTAGATTCAATGGGTGTGCTTTCATATGGTAGCGTGCGTGGTGGTGCAGTAGAAGGTACTATTGATCCTAATGGTGATGCTGGTTTCTTGCAAGGAGCAAACAGTGCTTTGGCTGCAAAAGGATTTCCAAGTATTTTGGTTGCTCCATACGAAGGTGGCAGAGCTGATGTTGGCGCAAACACCTACCATGATGGTTCTAAATGGCATATCATTTTATCAAGAAACTTGAAAACTGCTGATGTGTCGAAACAAGATGTTGACTTCTCAGACCGTCAAGATAAATTATTCGGAATCGGTGTATTTAACAATGCGAACAACCAACATGCAATTTGCCCTGGTTTGGTATTAAAATTCAAAAAAGAAGCTACAACCAATTAATTAACCCTTTATTTTCAAGATCATGTCAAGAAAAATAACATTAGGGACATTATTGGTTTGCGTAATGGTAATTTTTGGACTTAACAGTTGCAAAAAAGATGTAACTGTAATTATTGAACCTGCAGCAAGTTCAATATCAAGTACAAAAGTTATCAGTTTCGCTAGTGATATTGTACCTATCATAAACAAGAGTTGCGCTGTCTCTGGCTGTCATGCCAGCGGAGCAAAATCTCCAGATTTATCTGAAGGAAAAGCATATAGTGCATTAAACAATGGTGGTTATTTTAATAAAACAACCCCAGAGAAAAGCAAACTATATCTTTCTTTAACAGGTAAAAGTGGAATAGCAATGCCAGTTGGTTCAGCAAGTAACCCTTCTAATATCAATAATTTGGTTTTAGCTTGGATCAAACAAGGCGCTAAAAACAATTAACAACCCAATAAGAAAAGTTTTATGATTAAATATAAAAAAATCTGGCATTTGGCGCTTGTTGTATTCCTCTTTACTGTTATTACAACAGCAAAAGTGGCTGCGCAAGATACCGAGCCACAAGTACCAGCTCCGGTTAAAATTAAGCCGGTAAAAAACACTTTCGAAAGTGTTTGGATTATCGATAACCAAACCGTAAAGGTTAACCAAAAGAAAACCCTTGAATTTGATATGCAACACCGTTTTGGCTTAATCAATAATGGATACCAAGATCTATGGGGAATATATGCTCCATCTAATATCCGTATTGGTTTTAGCTATGTACCAGTTAATAATTTACAATTAGGCTTAGGTATTTGCAAAGACAGAATGCAATGGGATGGTAGTGTGAAATTTGCACTTACCAAACAAAACAATGGTAAGATGCCAGTTAGTGTTACCTATTTCGGAAACGCTGTGGTAGATACCAGAGACAAAAAGTTTTTTGTAAACGATGGCGACAGGCTTTCATACTTCAACTCTTTAATGATTGCTAGAAAAATCAACAAAAGATTGTCATTGCAAGTTTCAGGTAATTACTCGCATTTCAACAATATGGAAGGTTTCCTTAATGCTGAGAAAAAGGTAACGCCTAAATTGTTTAATGATCACTTCTCTGTTTCTTGTTTAGGTAGGTTTAAAGTTTCAGACAATGCTGCTTTAATGTTGAACTACGATCAACCTTTAACCAAGCACAACAAAAACAATCCTTATCCTAATATTAGTTTTGGTATTGAGCTTTCAACAAGCGCACATCAATTCCAAATATTTATGGGTAATTACGCTTACATTTTGCCTCAAAATAATAACCTGTTTAACCAAAATGATTTTACAACCAGTCGCTATGTAATTGGTTTTAACATCACAAGGTTGTGGAATTATTAATAGGAAAAGAATTACCTAAATTATAATTAAGAATAACAGCCTGAAAAATCTCACCCAAAAGGAAATGATTTTTCGGGCTGTTTATTTCAATTTTCTCACTCCAAACACCTAAAAAATGGAAAAGAAATTAAACGAAGAATCACAGGGAAAAAGGAATTTTTTGAAAATAGCGCTTACCGCTTCTGCAGCTATGGTTGCAGGCATTTTAATTCCTAAAAAAATACTTCAAACAACGGGCCCTGAAAAAATAAAATTTTTAACTGCAGATGGAAAATTAGTTGAAATAGATCCATCTAAAATTAAAAGTAAGCCTGCCGAAAAAGCAAGCGAAAAAGATATCAGAAATTGGATGCAAACAGATAAAACCAATAAGCCGTTATGATAGAAGAAGAAACTAACTCAAGAAGAGAATTTCTTGAAAAAAGTATTGTTGGCGGACTAACAGCCCTGAGTGCAGCAAGCTTGTTCTCAAGCTGCCATGGCGATGATGTTAAAGAAACGGGAGAGAAAGTGAAACTACTTTCGCCAGATGGAACAATTGTTGAAGTAGACAGCGCTTATATCAATACCAATATTCCTGAATTACACTTAAGCGAACACAATATCCGCGAAGGTGTACCAGGTAAAAAGTTTGTAATGGTAATTGATTTATCGCGTTGCAAAAATGCGCGTAAGTGTAAAGAAGGTTGCTCTAAAATGCACTTTTTGCCTAAAGAAAGAAGCTATGTAAAAGTAGAAAAAATGCAAGATTCAGAAATGGCTGCGCCTTATTGGATGCCTATGACTTGCTTCCATTGCGATAATCCTCCTTGTACAAAAGTTTGCCCAGTAGATGCAACTTATAAGTTATCTGATGGTATTGTTTCTATAGACAATAACCGTTGTATTGGTTGCAGGTTCTGTATGGTAGCCTGCCCTTACTCTGCCCGTATTTTTAATTGGGGCGAAGAATTATATGGCTTAAATGATGCGGAAGCAAAAGCCATTCCTGATCATGATGCTTGCTCATCTCATAAATTAGGTACGGTAGAAAAATGCGATTTCTGTCCGCAAATGGGTGAGAAAAACGAATTGCCTGATTGTGTGAAAGCTTGTCCTAATGGTGTTTTCTATTTCGGTAACGAATACGATGATGCCGTAACCAATGGTGATGAAACTTTGCAATTGAGTGAATTGCTTAAAACCAAAGCTGCCTTTAGATACTTGGAAGAATTAGGTACCAAGCCTCGCGTTTACTATTTGCCGCCTGTAAATAGGTTGTTCCCTTTTAAAGACAGTGAAGAAAGCAAAAACAGTTAAAAATTATGGAAAGCGATTTCAAAAAAGAGCACGAAAAGCTGCTTGATCTCACCAAAGAATTGATGCCACAAAAGTTTGGCAGAACAGGTGTTATTTGGGTTATTTCTTTAGTGGTAATAATTGCAATTGGTTTAGTTGCATACATTCACCAATTAAGTAAAGGATTAATCATTACCGATATGCGTGATTACTCTTCATGGGGTATTTACATTTCTAATTTTGTATTCTTCGTAGCTATTAGTTTGGTTGGTTCGCTCATAAGTGCCATTCTTAAACTTACCCACGCAGGCTGGCGCACACCGCTTACGCGTATTGCAGAGGTAATTGCCGTTTCTGCTATCGCATTTGCGGGATTAACTATTATTGTGGATATGGGCAGGCCAGATCGCATGATAAACTTGTTTATTCATGGTCGTATTCAATCCCCAATTATTTGGGATGTATTGGTGGTTACAACCTACCTAGTAATTAGTACACTTCTATTGTTTATTCCTTTGGTTCCAGATATAGCCTTGTGCAGAGAAACAGGTGTAAATCCTTCCTTCTGGAACAAGAAAATATTCAAATTCTTATCGCTCAACTGGAAAGGTAAAAAATCGCAATTCTTCTTGGTACATAAATCAATTAGAATTTTAGCAGTATTAATTATTCCTGTGGCTTTGGGTATTCACACAGTAACTTCTTGGTTGTTTGCAACCACCTTCCGCTCTGGCTGGGACAGTACCAATTTTGGTGCCTATTTCGTGTCTGGAGCCTTCATGTTAGGAGCTGGTGCCGTTATTGCCGCCATGTTTTTAATTCGTCGCCAATACAAATTAGAAAACCATATTACCGATGCGCATTTTGATAAAATGGGTAAGCTATTGGTTTTACTAAGTTTGGTTTATTTATACTTTAATATCAATGAATATTTGGTGCCAGCATACAAAATGAAACACGGCGAAGCAGAACATTTAAATGATTTGTTCACGGGGCATTTTTCTTTGATGTTTTGGTCGGTGCAGTTCTTTGGAATGATCTTGCCAATTTTTGTGCTCATTTCTAAAAAAGGCAGAAAACCATTGCCCGCTTTTCTTATCTCAATCATGGTAATTATTGGTGCTTGGTTCAAACGTTTCTTAATTGTTACGCCTACTTTATTGCATCCATTTGTGCCGATCCAAAATGTACCCGATGCTTGGAAATCTTATAACCCTACTTGGGAAGAGTG
This sequence comes from uncultured Bacteroidota bacterium, assembly GCA_903927505.1. Lineage (GTDB taxonomy): Bacteria > Bacteroidota > Bacteroidia > UKL13-3 > UKL13-3 > B1. The sequence goes on from CAIYNF010000050.1 coordinate 5,616, forward strand.
GTCTATTGCCTTTGCTACATTGGCCGGTGCTTGTTTGCTGATGACCATCTTTATTAGAGTTTTTCCAATTATTCCTATTTGGGAAACAGCAGAAGAAAGAGGAATTATTGTTGATACACATGAAGAAAAATAATATGAAAAACTTAATAAAAAAACTAGGATTAGCCGTATTGGTTTTATTAGGCATATTATGTTCTAATAAAATTATGGCACAAGATGAAGCCACTGAGGCTACATCTGATAAAATAGAAGCAAACCTAATTGCAGTTTACAATAATGTAAATGGTACTGCCAGAGATATTTCTGCTAGGTTAACCAAAAAAGAGGGTAAAAAATGGTTGCCTGTGCAAGATGTAGAATTGGTATTATACCTTAATTCTACTGATGAAGCGGGCTTAATTGCAAAAGTTAAAACCAACCATAAAGGGGATGCCGTTTTTGTGCTAAACCAAAGTACACTTTTTAATCAAGTAAAAGATGCTGCAGGTGTTTATGTTTTTACAGTTCAACTAAGAAATCAAAAAGAATTTGATGATGCCGATGCGGAATTAAATATTTCTGAATCTAAAATGGAATTGGCTTTCACCGAAGATGCCGATGTAAAAACTGCCACTGCTATCTTTTCTGTTTACAATGAAAAGAAAGAATTGGTGCCATTAAAAGATGCCCAGGTTAAATTCTATGTGCAACGTACCTACAGTTTATTTCCATTATCAGAATCGGCTATAGCAACAGATGATGCTGGTATAGCAAGCTTAGAAGTACCTGCTGGAATTGCTGGAAATGAAAAGGGTGTAATCAATATTATTGCACGCTTAGAAGAAAATGAAACTTATGGCGCGGTTATAAGTAAACAAGATAAAAATTGGGGATTGCCCGTTACTATGGATGAGGCTGCTGCAAGCAGAACGCTTTGGGGGTCTAGGGCAAATGCTCCCTTGGTTTTAGTTATTGGCGTAAATGCCATCTTAATTGGTATTTGGGGTGTTGTAGGCTATATCATCTTCCTATTATTTGAAGTCTATTACCTTGGCACCGAATTTGGAGTACATCATAAAAATAAACATAAACACAAACATTAAACACAAAAAATATGAAAGTTTTATTAGTTAGCGCATTACTTGCGAGCATGTCTTTGGCCTTTGTAGCCCCTGCATCTAAATCATCTAGCCCGCTTCAAGATAAAAAGAAATGGGTGGTTTCTGAAGCAGCAAAAAAAGTTAAAAATCCAGTTGCGAGTAATTCAGAAAGTCTTGCTGGTGGTAAAGAATTATACAACAAACATTGCAAATCTTGTCATGGCACTATGGGTAAAGGCGATGGTCCTAAAGCAGCAGAATTAGAAACAGAAACTGGTGATTTCTCAAAAATGCCTGCCCAAACAGATGGTGAATTATTCTTTAAAGTAAAAGAAGGCAGAGACGATATGCCTTCATTCAAAAAGAAAATTACAGACGATGAAGATATTTGGAATATCATCAACTATGTAAAAACATTTAAAAAGTAATTTAATATCTTTTTATTTTTCAGAAAGCAACCCATTGGGTTGCTTTCTGTGTTTATAGGCTTTTTTAGTTCTGTAAATTTGTTGTTAATTTGTTCCAAGCATGGATAATATACTACTCATCAATATTGGCTCCCTTAGTGGAATTCTAAGCCCAGCTGTTCAAAAGAAATCGGGTGCAGAAATGGCCCAAATGGAAAGCATAGAAAATGCTTGGCTATCCATAAAAAATGGTTTAATTGATGATTTTGGTTCCATGCATAATTTTAATTCGGTTCGAACCGAAACCCTTGAAACCATTGATTGTACTGGTAGATTTGTTTTGCCTTGCTTTGTAGATTCTCACACGCATTTGGTGTTTGCGCAAACCAGGGAAGAAGAATTTGTAATGCGCATTAACGGCAAATCTTATGAAGAAATTGCTGAAGCAGGAGGGGGGATTTTGAATTCTGCCAAGCGGCTTGCCGCCATGAGTGAAGATGAATTATTTAACGCTGCTAAAATTAGATTGGCTGAATTAATTTCATACGGAACAGGTGGGATAGAAATTAAAAGTGGCTATGGCTTATCTGTAGAAAATGAGTTAAAAATGTTGCGTGTTATTAAACGTTTAAAAGAAGTTTCTCCTATTCCCATTAAAGCTACCTTCCTTGGCGCACATGCGTTTCCGCTTGCATACAAACAAAACCATGCAGGCTATATTGATTTAATTATCAAGCAAATGTTGCCGCAAATAGTAGCAGAAAACCTGGCAGATTACATGGATGTTTTTTGCGACCAAGGCTTTTTTACTTGTGAGGAAACGGATACCCTTTTGCAAGCAGCAGCCAAACTTGGATTAAAAGCAAAAATTCATGGCAATGAATTGGGTTATACTGGCGGGGTACAAACTGCCGTTAAGAATAATGCCCTTAGTGTAGATCATTTAGAATATACCGGACAAGAGGAAATAGATTGCCTATTAAACAGCGAAACCATGCCAGTTGCCTTGCCGGGTTGTTCTTTCTTTTTAGGTATTCCCTACGCACCTGTCCGCAAAATGATTGATGCCGGTTTGCCAGTTTGCTTGGCAAGTGATTTTAATCCAGGTAGTACGCCAAATGGAAGAATGGGTTTTGTGGTTTCTTTGGCTTGCACGCAAATGAAATTAACACCAGAAGAGGCAATTAATGCAACTAGCATCAATGGTGCCTATGCCATAGAATTGAGTAAGGAATTGGGCTCCATTACCAAAGGCAAATTAGCAAATGTAGTAATTACAAAACCAATGGATTCATTGGCAATAATTCCTTACTACTTTGGTGTTGACCAAGTAGAAAAAACAATTATTTCAGGAAAAGTATTTAATAAAAATAATTTCTAAAAATAGAAATTATTCTAATGAAATCATTCTAATAAATTCCTCGCGGGTTTTACTATCAATAAATTTTCCGCTGTATTCAGAGGTTACTGTACTGCTGGTTATATCTTGCACACCACGCATGGCAACACACATATGATCTGCTTCAATAATAACTGCCACATCATCTGTCATGAGTGCTTCTTTGAGCATATTTACTATTTGAACAGTCATGCGTTCTTGTACCTGTGGTCTTTGCGCAAAATACCTCACAATGCGGTTCAATTTAGATAAGCCTACCACTTTGCCATTGGGAATATAAGCCACGTGAGCCTTTCCTATGATTGGTACAAAATGATGCTCGCAAACACTGTGAAAAGAAATATTTTTCTCTACCAACATGTTTTTGTATTGGTATTTATTTTCAAATAATTTAGCAACAGGGATTCTTTTTGGATCAAGTCCTCTAAACATTTCCTGCACGTACATTTTAGCAACCCTATGCGGCGTGCCACTCAAAGAATCATCATTGAGGTCTAAACCTAAAACAAGCATAATTTCTTTGAAATGTTTGGCAATGAGTTCAATTTTAATTTCATCGTCCAACACAAAAGCATCCTCGCGAATGGGTGTTTCCATTGAAAACCCCACATGCTCATCACTTATTTCTAGAGCTGGGTTTTTAATTTCCGTTGTATTCAACGAAGTTTCTTTCTGTTTCATAAAGAACTACTTTAAGTTTTACTTTTTCCGAGATTTTAACTCTTAAAATCTTCCAAATTATAATAGCAATATTCTCTGCCGTAGGATTTGTTTGGGCAAATTCTGGGCAATCTATATTCAAATTTTTATGGTCGAACCTATCTTCAATTTCTGCTTTGATTAATTGGCTCAACCATTTGGTATCTATCAAATAACCACTTACTGGATCTACCTCACCAATTACTGTCACAATCAAATTATAATTGTGCCCATGGAAATTGGGATTGTTACATTGGCCAAAAAAACGCTTGTTTTCTTCCTCGCTCCATGCAGCCACATGCAACCTGTGTGCGGCATTAAAATGTGCTTTTCTGCTTACTGCTATTTCCATTGGTTTACAAAGTTAATCAAATTGAAAGGAATGCACATTCCCCGCTAATTATTATCTTTTATTGTAACATAATAGCTAATTCCAATAAATTGTTTTGAGTAGGGTTTAAATTAAGACTTTTTTAATCTAATAATAGCCCTCTTTTCTCTTGGTTCGAACCGAAATGCCCTAGCTATTAATTTTAATTTATTGAAAATGAGCAAACTATGCTTTGTTTAATGTTTTAAAGAAAAAATTAAACAAAAGTGCTTGAATTCTACCTAAACAGCCTTATGTTTGTTTAACCAAATTACTTAAACGTTAAACAAAATGACTTCAATTGATTTCAAAAAAATGCTGCAAATAGAATCAAAACCTTTGCGCCATTATGCCTATCAATTAACTAGAAATGTAGATGATACCAATGATTTGTTGCAAGACACCTTGTTGAAAGCCTATACCTACCAAGATAAATTTGAAATAGGTACAAACCTGAAAGGTTGGTTGTATACTATTATGAAGAATACCTTCATCAATAATTACCGTCGTGCTGTAAAACGCAATACATTTATTGATCAAACAGATAATGATTATTACCTCGACAGTGTTTCTCCTTTAGTGAAAAATGAAGGGGAGCAAAAGTTTATTAGAAATGATATAGAACGTGCCATTTCTAATTTGCCAAAGAATTTGCAAAAGCCATTTACCATGAATGTGCGTGGTTTTAAATACCATGAAATTGGCGAGATTTTAGATATTCCAATCGGAACAGTTAAAACCAGAATATTTGTGGCTCGTCGTCAATTGCGCCAAAACCTTTCTGTTTATGGCAAAATGTATGGTTATGCGGTAGGAAATGAGCAAGCCTAATAAATTTATTCTTTCGTAAAAAGCAGTTTGATTATCAAACTGCTTTTTTTTTATCCTTTTATTTGTCAAATTGCGTTGACATTCAATGATGAACCAATCAATTAATTCTATGAAGAAAATTATATTTCTGTTTGCCCTTATTATTTGTGGCATTCAATCTTTTGCCCAGTTCGGAAATTTTAAAAAGAAAGACGAATTAGAAAAGTTTAAGGATACCAGGTTGGTGGTGGTATTGTTTCCAGATAGTGCCTATACTGCTTCTGTTATTGCGGCTGTAGAACGTTACTGGACATACACAGGTTATGAATTTGCTGAAGACACAGCTTTGTACCGTTATAAAAAAGGTGATTATGCTTTCTTGTATTTTAGTAAATCTAAAGGTTCAAAAATTAAAGCCAAAGTGGCCAATTCTGAAGAAGATATGAATGCCCTGGTAATTACAAGAAAATTTAGTAGGAGGGTAATACCAGAAAATTTATTGGCCTATGGTTTTTGCGGAAATAGGATCGATACAAATGATTGGGAAACAGAAATTACGCGTGCAGTGCAATTGATGAATAATTATTTGAATTATGCAGTGCAAGCCTCTGGCACTAGTGCTCCAAGCGCAAGCAGCTTAATGAATAATTACCCAAGCGACAAAAGCCAACTCTTAGATAAAAAATTAATAATTGAAGACAAACAATTGGAGTTAAAAGGGAAGGACGATGCCCCTACATTATATGATGGTGATGTGGAGGAAGTTGATATTGCCGAAATTCAAAAGGCAATTAAATGGCAAGACAATAGTTATATCTATTATTATTACTCAAAAGACGAAAAGAATTGCAATAAATTATTTGTAAGTGCCGCCAATAGTGAATTAATGTATTTCACCACTGAAAGTCCAGAGAAATGCAAATGCACTTCCAATGATTTGAAAGCACTTAAAAATATCAAGGTAAAACTAAATAAAGGCGGAAGGTAATTAATCTAAGCCCCAACAGTCGAATAGCATATTGATATAGCTGTTTTCTGATTTGTCCATTTTACTATCTGCCATTACCACTTTCATGGCAAATTCTATGAGTTCGTTTCTTTCTTCTGGACTTGAAATAGCGAAAAATCTTTCTGCAGTTTCTGTAAAATGGTTGGGTATTTCTTCGCTTGGGCAAGCCTTTAAAAAAGCTTGTTCTTTTATTATTTCAATAGGTGCTTGGAAATGTTCGTCCAAGAACTCTAAAATTACTTCACTTTCGGCCTTTTGAAGGCTTCCATCGGCCAAACTGAGTATCACTAATAAGTGAAAACCAGCTTCCGTTTTATTCATGTTTTGGATAAATTTTGTAGGCATAAAGCAGCTTTGTTTGGGTATTTTGTTAAATAGGCACTGCAATTTATTTAAATTATCAAATTATTATTCATTAATCTTATTCAATTATCAAATCAGAATGTAAGTTTGTGGGCAAAATACATTTAGATTTTTATGAATTACGATAACATGAAATTTGGCACAAAAGCCATCCATGCAGGGCAAGAGCCTGATCCAACAACTGGTGCGGTTATGACACCCATTTACCAAACCAGTACCTTTTGGCAAGAAAGTCCGGGTAAAACGCAAGGATATGCCTATGCCCGTGGTAAAAATCCAACGAGAACTGCCTTAGAAAAATGCCTGGCCTCATTAGAAAATGCCAAGCATGGTTTGTGCTTTAGCAGCGGAATGGGTGCTACAGATGCTGTTGTTAAATTATTAGCTCCTGGAGATGAAGTAATCACAGGAAATGATTTGTATGGTGGAACCTATCGCATGTTCACCAAAGTGTTTGCAAACTTTGGCATCAAATTTCATTTTATTGATTTAAGTAAGCCCGAAAATATTCTTCCTTTTATCAATGCAAATACCAAATTAATTTGGGTAGAAACTCCTACCAACCCTACCATGCAAATTATTGATATTGTTGCTTGTGCCGCCATTGCTAAAAAGCATCAAATTACTTTTGCTGTTGACAATACTTTTGCTTCTCCTTATTTGCAAAATCCATTGGATTTAGGTGCAGATATTGTAATGCACAGTGTAACTAAATATTTAGGCGGCCATAGCGATGTAATTATGGGTGCGCTATTAACCAATAGTGATGCCTTACATGAGCGTTTGGCTTTTATACATAATTCTTGTGGTGCTACGCCTGGTCCTATGGACAGCTTTTTAGTATTACGTGGTTTAAAAACATTGCACTTGCGCATGAAAGCGCATTGCGAAAATGGCGAAGCCGTTGCCAAATTCTTAAAAGGTCATCCTATGATTGAAAAGGTTTATTGGCCTGGTTTTACAGACCATCCTAACCATGAAATTGCCAAACAACAAATGCGTGGCTTTGGGGGTATGATTTCTATTGTATTAAAAAATGCAGATATGCAAAAGACTTTCGATATAGCCAGTTCTTTTAAAGTTTTTACACTGGCAGAAAGTTTGGGTGGGGTAGAGAGTTTAATCAATCATCCGGCAACAATGACGCATGCATCTATTCCTAAAGCCGAAAGAGAAAAGGCCGGCGTAGTAGATAATTTGCTAAGATTAAGCGTTGGCGTGGAAGATATATCAGATTTATTGGCTGATTTACAAGTTGTTTTGGGCTAAAATCAAATTCTTAATTTTTTCTTAATAATGGGTGGTGTTTCCTTTTAAATGGGCACTGCCCATTTTTTTTACTTGGAATTACAATTTTTTAATTCATAAATTAGATTAATCAAAATTTACGAGAACTATGAGACATAGTGCGACAATTTGTATGTTTTGAAATTTTAATTTGAAATAATAATTTATATAAATAGTAAATTCCATGGAAAAAAATCTACTTCTTGATTCCCTGAAAGCCCCTTCATCTATGATGAATTTGGGAATTCCAAGTTTTCTTGCGCGTACAAGAAAAACAGGAAAAACATTTGCGAAAATGTTTTCGTTTCTATTTTTAATGTTGCTTGTTTTTAGTGAAGCACGATCCCAATGTTATACGGCGCCAAACTATTGTACGGCTATTACGGCTACCAATAATGCCAATTACGGTATGGGTATTCAGAATGTAACACTTTACACTTCTGCCATTCCAACCCAAATTAATAATACCACCACTGCTGGTCAAGGAACGCAAATCTACTTTAATTACACAAGTATGATTGTGAAAGCAGGAGCTGGTGATTCGGTTTATTTTTCAATCAAAGGTGGAAATAGTAACCAAACATTGTTCCGTATTTATTTAGATTACAATGGTGATGGAACTTTTAATACAACTGCACCAGAATTGGTTTATACCTCAGCAAATTTAACCACGGTAAATACCATTGTAAATGGATCATTTATTGTTCCGTCAACTGTTTCTGCTGGTACTTATAGAATTCGTGTGGCAAGTGATGGTCAAGGTTTAATTCCTGCGCCATGTGGCCCAATAACTTATTCTGCAGAATATGAAGATTACACTTTGTTGGTGCCTGCTACGGTTCCAGATTTTATGTCTACAGTTTTTACCCAGCCAGCATCTGCTGTAGTTGGAAATAATACTGTTGCCTTTTCATTTACGAATATTTCTAACACTACTATTACCAGTGTAGATATCAATTACCAATTGGGTGCTAATTTCCCAGTTTCTCAATCACTAACTTCAATTTCTGTTTTGCCAGGTGCTACCTATACTGGTACTTTTACAACACAAGTGAGTTTACCTTCAACAGGTAGTTATTTGTTAAAAGCATGGACAAGTAATCCAAATTATGGTGGTAACAATACACCAGGTAATGATACCATTTGTAAGAATATTGTTACGTATTGTTCGGGTCCATTAGCGGGTGCTTATACCATCAACCCTGCTGGTTCGGGTACTACCAACTTTAAATCATTTGGCGGCTTGGATTCGGCTTTAATGTCGTGCGGTGTTAGCGGTGCTGTGGTTGCAACGGCCACTACTGGTGTTTACAATGAGGGCTTAACCTTTACAGCCATTCCAGGTGCAAGTGCCACAAATAATATTACCATTTTTGGAAATGGTAGTACCTTGTTGTATGCCTGTAATGCTTCAAATTTATCTGTTGTAAGATTCCAAGGAGCAAAATATATAACCTTAGATAGCTTAAACATTAAAACCAGTGATATCAATTATGGCTGGGGTGTTCATTTCTATTTAGGATCAGATTCAAATACCGTAAGAAATAGCACCATAGATATTTCTGCGGTAACCTCAAGCACGGCTACAAACTCTGCAGGTATTGTATTCTCAAATAGTTTAACAAGTCCTACCACCACTGGTATTACTGGCTATAGAAACAATATCATCAATAATTTAATAAAAGGAAATCCTACTGGAGCAGGTATGTATTATGGTATTGTTGGCGCGCCTTCATCAGCTGCAACCAACGTATCGGCCAATAGGTTCGTGAATAACCGTATTGAGAATTTTTACGTTTATGGTATTTATTGGTCTAATGGTAACCGTACTTTATTTAGAGGAAATAAAATTTCTCGTCCAACCAAAACAACCATTACCACTACTTATGCATTCTACCTCTCTTCAACTTCAAGGGCAGATACCATAGATGGCAATACCATTACTAATTTATTTGGAGGTGCTCCAACCAATACAAGTACCACTTTTGTATTTTATGGTATTAACTATTCTGGTTTAAATACCGAACCAAATACATTCTGTAATAACTTGGTATATGATATGAAAGGAGATGGTCCAACTTATGGATTTTATTTCCTAACCAGTTTCAATAATAGAATCTATAATAATACTTTGTTGTTCGATAACCAAGCATCTACGAGTTCAAATGCTACAAATGGCTTGTATTTTACTGGTACAACATCTGCAACCAGTTTCTTAGATTTTAGAAATAATATTATATCTATAACTAGAACTGGTGGAGGTGCTAAAAATGCATTGTTTACTTCAGGTTCTTGGGCTGCAGGAACTACCATGAATAAAAATGCCTATTACAGTAATGCTTCAAACTATGCATTGTGTAGCTATTTAGGTGTAAACTATACCACACTTGCCAATTGGAAAACAATTATGCCAACTTTGGATCAGCAAAGTTTAGATTACAGTGCCAATTTTGTGAATCCAGCAACACAAAACTACTCTCCTAGAGATGGTGGTTATGATGGAACTGGTGATAACGTAATTGCATCAGTTCCTACAGATTATAAAGGTACTCCAAGGGCATTGCCAATGGATATTGGTGCTTTTGAAGCTTCTCCTGTTCCAATAGATGCGGCAATAGGTAATATCATTTTACCAGTTGCTCCTTATACTGCAGGTTCGCAATCAATTTCTGCAACAATAAGAAATGCGGGTACCAC
>CAIYNF010000051.1 GCA_903927505.1 uncultured Bacteroidota bacterium
ACCGAGTTCCAATTAATTACTGGTTTGCCTTGAATATCGCCAATACGAGCAAGAATTTTAAATACCAATGAAATAATGGCAATTAGTAATATACCTATAATTAACAATAAGTAATTAATGATTGATTCCCAATTTGTTTGAGTTGCTGAAGAAGCTGCTGCAGGCGCAACACTTGCAACTACTGCTGCCGCTGGCGCTTCGCTTTCCGCTTTTACATAGGCAACAATTGATTTGATTTGATTATCTGAAAGCGTTTCAAATGAAGTCATCAATACATTGTTGTTTTCTTTGTATAGTTGAACCGCTGTAGCATCTCCACTCTTTATGAGAGCTTGTGAATTCTTGATCCACTTTAAGAGCCAAGCTTCTTCACGACGTTTATGAACGTCTTTCAATGCTGGTCCAACTACCTTGTCGTTAATGGCATGGCAAGCGGTACAATTTGCGTTAAAAAGTGTTTTGCCTTCATCTGCACTCTGGGCTGATAGGTTCAGACCGAATGAGCATAAAACAGAAATAAGGAAGGTGATTTTAGATAACAGGTTGAGAATCTTCATTTTTGTTAGCTTTTTTTGATTACTTTGGGTTAAAATGCGCTGCAATATAAGGAAGTAATTTTTTTGTGTGGCGCGAATTTTCCACAAAAATTATTTTTTTTATCCTAACAAATGTTAGGCTTGAGCGTTTAGGGAAATGATAAAAGTCAAATTGAAAGCCTAAGCTATTTCTTTTTTGGAATGGAATTCATTGGTGTCTTGAATATAACAGCAGAATCAATAGGATTGTTTGCTCCTGGGAGGTTTTTATTTCCACTCATTTTTGTGCTGTTTTTATTTGTTGGTTTTTGAATTAAAATATTTTTAAATTTTATTGAATCTTGTTTAGTCAATGGGCGAATTGCCATCATACTATCCAAAGATTTTTGCGCAGGGCTAATGATTTTCAGTGTTGGTTCAATAAGCACAGGCATTGGAACCATGCTAGGAACTATTCTTGCGCCATATTCTGAACCCTCTTTTAATTTTGGCGCGATAATTAATAATTGATTGTTTTTGCTAAAGGCAATATCTCTTATGTTTACCTCAGGATAGCTTGTTTTGCCTACTAATTTTCCTGTTTCCACTTCCCAAACTTTAATGGCACCATCGTTACAAGCAGTAACACAATATTTGCTATCATCTGTAAAGGCTACAGCAGTTACTTTCCAACTTTCTACAGGTAATACAAAACTTGGTTTCCATGTTTTTAAATCCCATAAGCGGGCCGTTTTATCATTAGAGCCACTTAATAAATATTGGTTGTTGTTGCTCAATGCTAGCACGTTAACAGCGTCTGTATGGCCATCCATAGTTCTTAAAACTTTGCCGCCCGCAAGTGCAATTAATTTAATTTGCTTATCGCTTTGGGCTACAAAAATATTTGCTGCTTGCGGTGAAAGGCATAAATCATTAATGGTATTTCCTGTGCTGTAATATTTAATTGGTTTTTTGTTTACCACATCCCACAACATTAATTTTCCTTCTTTATCCCCGCTAAAAATAAACTTTCCGCTTTTATCAAAAATGATAGATGTGATGGCTGCTAAATGTCGGTTGTTTAAGTCTTCTGCAAATGGCACAAAGCGATACATAGAATCGTAAACACGCATGCTTAAATCCATACCACCACTTGCCAGCATGTTGCCAGCAAAATTATATGTTAGGGCATTTATTTGGGCTGTATGCCCACTTAGTTTTTGAACCAATTTATAGGGAGAATCTGTTTGGTATACCAAAACTTCATTGTCCCAACCCGCAACGGCCAATCGTTTAAATTTCAATGGACTTACAGCTACCACATTTAAATCGTTATGGCTGCCGCTTAAGATAATTGGTGTAATTGCAGGAATGTCTTGTGCGATGAGGGTTCCCGATATAAAAAACAATAATAAGGAAAGTCTAATTTTTGCCATGGAGCAAAAATATACAAATAATGAAGTTTTATGAAAAAAACCTTTGAAGGATTGTTTTATAAGAAGAATTTCAGCAATACAATGATGAAACCATAAATAAAAGTGGAAAGGATAATTCCCCTAGAGGTTAAAAAATGGTCGTTTTGAACAAATAAATAAAAAATGGCCAAGTTTATCACACAACACAAACTGAGCAAGGGAGAAAGTAATTTTTCTTTAACTGAGGTATCTAAAAAACTATGCAATTCGGTATCTCCAAAGTTGTACAAGTAAAAACCTAGAATACCAAGACTTGGTAAAACAAGGCCTATCAAAAGCCCTGTAAGTAAATGATCTTTAATGTTTATTTTCATGTTCAATATTCCATTGGTTAATAAGGCCTATGGCATTGTGTGCGGTTAAATCAAATTGAACGGGAACAATAGAGGCGTATCCATTTGCCAATGCCCATTCATCTGTATCGTTACCTTTATCGAAATTAACAAATTTACCAGTTAGCCAATAATAATTTTTGCCATTTGGATCTTGGCGTTCATCAAATTCTTCTTCCCATTTGGCCAAAGCTTGGCGGCAAACCTTTGTGCCTTTAAACGTTTCTTCTGTAAGCTTTGGTATATTTACATTTAGTAAAACGCCTTTGGGTAAGCCATTTGCAAGCATGTTTTGTGCTACAGACCTCGCAATTTTACCAGCAAGCGTAAAATCTGCATCAATTGAAAAATCACATAAACTAAATCCTGCAGCAGTAATACCTTCAATGGCGCCTTCCATAGCAGCACTCATGGTACCACTGTATAAAATATTGATAGAGCTGTTGGAGCCATGGTTGATACCAGACAATAACAAATCTGGTTTGCGGTGTAATACTTTGTCAACTGCTAGCTTTACACAATCAGCAGGCGTTCCACTGCATTGGTAAGAGGGTATGTCGCCATATAAATTGGTTCGAACCAAACGCAAAGGCTTGGAAATTGTTACAGCATGGCCCATGGCACTCTGCGGACTATCCGGGGCTACTACTACAATATCTCCTAAATCTTTTACAGCTTCTACCAAGGCTCTGATGCCTGGCGCTGTAATACCATCATCGTTGGTAATTAATATCAATGGTTTGTCCGTCATTTCTACTTGCGAAACTAATCTTAATTTTTAGAATATGAAATAGGGGAAGTGATTAGAATGGCGCAGGATTGAAATGGTCATGCGATTCATCCTCTTCATTTAACTTAGAACTAATTGTAATAAATCCGGGGTTATCAGCAATTAAATCGTTGTTGTTTTGGATATAGGTGTCTTCCATTAAATCTGTAAACTTGGTAAAGTCACTGATAAAGCGCAAGCGGATATTTTCAATGGCACCATGTCTGTTTTTAGCAATCATGATTTCTGCTTGTCCATGCGTTGGTTGGCCATCTTCCCATTCATTCATTTGGTAATATTCTGGTCGATAGATAAACATAACCATATCTGCATCCTGCTCAATAGATCCAGATTCACGCAAATCTGAAAGCATTGGGCGGTTACTTGAAGAGGTTCTTCTTTCTGTCATACGACTCAACTGTGAGAGCGCAATTACTGGAACATCTAGTTCTTTAGCCAAAGCTTTTAAGGACCTTGAAATATAACTTACCTCTTGTTCGCGGTTACCATTTTTTACGTTGGCATCATCGCCACGCATTAATTGGAGGTAATCAATTAATACCATTTGAATATTGCTTTGTTGTTTTAAACGTCGGCATTTGGCGCGCAATTCAAAAACAGATAGGGCAGGAGTGTCATCTATAAAAATAGGGGCTTCACTTAAACGAGAAATTTTTGAATTCAATTGTGCCCATTCGTATTCTTTTAATTCTCCGGTTCTTAATTTATGACCTTGAATTTCGGCTTCGGAGCTAATCATACGACTAACCATTTGCTTGTTACCCATCTCAAGAGAGAAAATGGCCACACCCCTTGGCGCTTCACCTTCATTTAAACTTTCTAAGGATGCATTACGGGCAACACTTAAGGCAAATGCCGTTTTACCCATACCAGGGCGGGCTGCCACAATAATTAAATCCGATTTTTGGAAACCAGATGTTATTCTATCTAATTTGGTAAAGCCAGAAGGCACACCTGTGAATTTTCCGGTTTTGTGTTTCAGCTCTTCAATGTCACGCAAGGTCTCTTTAATTACCTTGTTCATCGATTGCATCGACTTTTTGATATTACCTTGAGACAGCTCAAACAATTTACGTTCGGCACTGTCTAATAAATCAAATGCATCGTTGCTATCCTCAAAGGCATCCGTTTGAATTTCTCCAGAAATACGAATCAATTCACGTTGTAAATATTTCTCAGAAATAATTCTTGCATGGTATTCAATATTTGCCGCAGAGGCCACGCGGTTGGTAAGTTGGGTAATATAAAAGGCTCCCCCCACCAAATCCAATTGACCTTTTTTTCTTAGTTCAGAAGTTACCGTTAAAATATCAATTGGTTCGGCATTAGATGACAATTCCCTGATAGCTTTGTAAATAATACCATGGGCATCTTTGTAAAAACTATCTGGCACTAAAATTTCGCCAATGAGTGTAATGGCGTGCTTCTCAATCATTAAAGCACCCAGTACGGCCTCCTCCAAATCAATAGCTTGGGGTGGTAACTTACTTCCATCATTGATAATAGTGTTGGTATACGCTGGTTTTTTCTTCTTCGTGAATGCTCTTTCTTCTGCCATTTTTTTTGATTTCTACTCCTCGAATATACTTTCTGCCAACGGAGCTATGAAATGCACTGAAGATATTCACAATAATTGAATTGTATGGGGATAAGCTGTGGGTTACTTGTTGTATTTGCATTTAGATATTTGATAATCAGTACGACTTTTATACACAATGCTTATGCTGCAGCAACTATAAATGCCTGAGAACTGCAGTTTGGTTCGACCACAAATCAGTGCTTCTTTTTTTATTAACAGTATTTGGGAATAAAATAGCCTCGCTTTGAACCAAAATTTATTGGAGCACATTTGTTTGCTTTTGAATTTCGCTTACAAAGTGGTTTCTTCGTCCTAGTAAGAAAAAAAATTGTGCCAGCAGATAGTATTCAAGAATATTCCAAAATTATTTCCGATTTAAAAGCGAGAAAATTTTACCCTGTTTATTTATTGCATGGGGAGGAGTCGTATTTTATTGACGAAATTGTTTCGATTATAGAAAATACCGCCCTCACCGAGAGTGAGCGTGCATTTAACCAAACTATTTTTTATGCCAAGGATGTAGAAATAAACAGCGTGGTTGAAGCTGCAAGGCGTTACCCAATGATGGCCAATTACCAGGTTATTGTTGTTAAAGAAGCGCAGGGCTATAAAAAATTAGATGATTTTGAAGCCTATTTTGAAAATCCGGTTCCCACTACCATCTTAGTTGTAAGTGTTAAAGGTAAAAAAGTGGATGGCAGAAGTAAACTCTATAAAGCGAGCAAAAAGTATGTAAGCTTTGAGTCGAAAAAACTTTATGAAGACAGCGAATTACCTGCATGGATTAAAAAGTTTTTGCAAGAACGCGGACTAAAAATAAATGATACCAATTGCCTTTTGATAGCAGATCATTTGGGAAGTGATTTGAGCAAAGTGGCCAATGAATTAGAAAAGCTTTTGATTAACAAAGGCGATTCTGCCGAAGTGGATGAAGCCATGATTCAAAAGCACATTGGCGTGAGCAAAGACTTTAATGTATTTGAATTGATGACAGCCTTGGCCCAAAGAAATGGCAAACGCATTTTTTACATCAACCACCACATGAGCAGTGCCAAAGATTTTTCTATAATTCCTTTGTTGGCGCAATTCAATAGTTTTTTTATGAAAGGTGTTGTGCTCAAACAAACTGGTGTAAAAGACCAGAAAAGCATGATGGCCATGGGTATTGGGTTCAGACAAATTAAAGACTTCGAGAAATTACAGGGTAATTACAGCATGGCCGAATTAGAAAAAGCCATGGCCTTGGTGGCTGAATATGATCTAAAAAGCAAAGGGGTGAACCAAACCATGGTTGGTGATGCTGAGCTAATGAAGGAGCTCTTATTTAAAATCCTATACCGCCCTGCATTTGCTAATTAAGCGCGTTTTAATTCCACTTTTTTACGCTTGTTATGTACATTTCTTTTTTTTTCTACTCTTTTTTATACATTTGAAAAACAAGAAACTAATTTTAATCCGAAAACAATAATGAAAAAAATCTACTTAATGGCACTTACTGCCTTTACTTTACCTGCAATTGCGCAAAGTCCATTGAAATGGAATGGCGATATGAGCAGTGTAAAAGTTGACCGCGTTCAAACTACAGACCGCACTCCTCAATCTCCTGTTAAAGTTGTTGCTCCTGCAACTGGTCGTACCCAAGGATCTTTGGGTAAAAAAGCCAACTACTGGGTAATTGGTCAAACCAAAAACGACCAACAAAGTAATGCATCTTGCTACCGTCATACGCACGTTTTTGCTGATGGAAAAGTTTCTGCTACTTGGACAACAAGTGCCGACGAATCTCCATATACCACTCGTGGTGCTGGTTACAACCATTTTAATGGTACAGCTTGGGGTGCAGTTTCTAGCAATAGAATTGAACCAGAAAGAACGGGTTTTCCTTGTTACGTATACAACCCAACTACCAACGAAGAAATTATTACTTCTCATGTTGTAAAAGCTGGTTCTGGTATTGCTGGTGGTATTTTAATGAACCGTAAAACAGGTGTTGGTCCTGGTACTTGGACTTCTAATTTGGTAATGGATACCATTCCTACCATTCCTGGTGTGTTATGGGTTCAAACCGCTGTTTCTGGCGATTATCTTATTGCTATTGGTTCTTATACAGATTCAGCATCTGCGCAACCTAACCGTGTTACTTTGGGTGGTGTAAGAACTCCTCAAGTTTATTCTCGTTACCAATTCAGCACCAATAAATGGGTTGTAAAAAACCAATTGTTACCTGGTTATGATAACTCACGTGTTTACGCAGGTGGTGGCGATAATTACAGCATTGATGCTAAAGGTAGCAATGTTGCAATTTTAATGGGTGGTACTTTTGATGATGTGGCTTTATGGAAATCTACAGATGCAGGTGCAACTTGGTCGAAAACCATTATTGATTCATTCCCAGTTCCTGCTTATGTAAGCAAGAAATTATTGGATACAACAGAAACCAATGATGGTGCCATGAACGTTGTTTTAGATAACAATGGTTTGGCACATTGCTTCTGGGGTAGAAGATTAATTATGGATGATGATACTACAGATGATAGTTATTCATACTTCCCTTCTGTAAATGGTATTATTTATTGGAAAGAAGGAACGCCAACAGCAGATTTGCAAGTTGTTGCTACTTTATGTGATGAAAATACAAATGGTACAAACGATTTGAGCGCAAGCTGGAATGATGTTTCTGCCAGATATGGTTCATTGGCTATTACAACAATGCCAAGTGCAACTGTTGGTCCTGATGGAACAATTTACTTATCCTATAGTTCATTAAATGAAATTGATGGTAGTACAGATTCTAAAAACTTTAGAGATATTTATTTGGTTTATTCTAGAGACAATGGTGCTACCTGGAGTTCTACTATTGATAAAACTAACAGTGTTTTGTCTACAGGACAAATTAACTTAACCTATTGGATAGAGTTTAACACGGAGCAAGTTTTTCCTTCGGTAGCTTCTTTGGTTAACAATAAATTGCATTTAACCTACATGCACAAAACTTCTATTGGTAGATATGATGCAACCAACAATCCTAGTGCAGTTGGTACACACAATATTTGCTACATGAACATTGATACTGCAAGTATTTTTGCTGGTACTTTCACAGGAGTAGAAGAAGCCTCAAATGATTTATTTGTTTTGGGTCAAAACTACCCTAATCCTTTTACTGGTGCTACAGTTATACCTGTTAGCATTACCCGTAATACAAATGTTAAAGTTAGTGTAGTAGACTTAATGGGTAAAGAAATTTATTCAGAAAATTTTAAAAATATTCCTGCTGGTTCAAACAACTTAAATATCAATTTAGGTAATGTACCAAGTGGTGTTTATATCTACTCTATTGAGGCAGATGGTTTCAAAACCGCTCGCCGCATGTTGGTAGACTAATTCTGAATTATATATATTTAGTGCAAAAGGCAATCCATTTGGGTTGCCTTTTGTATTTTTACAGCCTTGAAAACACAACAAAATATCTTAAAGGTGCAATTCATTGTGGTTGTATTTGGGGTGCTTATTATGGCAGCCAAATTCATCGCACATTTAATCACACAAAGTAATGCCATCCTAAGTGATGCCATTGAATCTATCATTAATGTGGCTGCTGGCGTTTTTGCTTTGTATAGCCTTTGGCTTTCACAAAAACCCAAGGATGAAAACCACCCTTATGGGCATGGAAAAATACAATTTATTTCCGCAGGCTTTGAAGGGGGGATGATTGTAGTTGCTGCATTCTATATTTTGTTTGAAGCCGTTCAATCTTTTATTCAACCGCCTGCTGTAAAGCAATTGGATATTGGTATTTATTTGGTTGCCGCTTCTGGTATAGCCAATTTTGTAATGGGTACTTATTTAGTAAAAGTGGGTAAGAAAGGTAGGTCCGATGCCATGGTGGCAGATGGCAAACATTTGCTCACAGATACCTATACCAGTGTAGGTTTAATTGTTGGCTTAATTTTGGTTTCAATTACCGGTTATATTTGGCTCGATGGGGTTATTGCATTGTTAATGGGCGCCATGATTTTAATTACGGGCTATGGTTTAATTCGTAAATCTTTAGCAGGTTTAATGGACGAAACCGACATGGAAATTATCAAAGAATTATTGCCTGTATTAAATGAAAATAGAAAGCCAGAATGGATAGATATTCATAATTTACGTGTGGTAAAATATGGTTCGCATTTTCATATAGATGCACACCTTACCATGCCTTGGTTTTGGAGTTTAGAAAAATCTCACCAAGAAGTGAAAGCCATAGATGAAATGGCCAGCGAAAAATTTCACCAACACCTGGAATTGTTTATTCATGCAGATCCTTGTGTGCCTAGTTCTTGTGGTATTTGTGAACTTGCTAATTGTACTGAAAGAAAGCATGCCTTTACCCAAAAACTGGAGTGGACTTTACGCAATGTGCTTAAAGACGAAAAGCACCAATTGGGTTCTTAATTAAATACTTTTCCTGGGTTTAAAATACCATTTGGATCAAACACTTTTTTAATACCTGCCATCAAGTTTAAATTGGTTTGGTCTAATACCACGCGCATGTATTTTTGTTGAACCAACCCTATGCCATGTTCACCACTAATGGTGCCATTTAAGGATTTGCACAATTCAAATATTTCTACAATGGCTTTGTTTAACTCATTGTTCCAAAAGTCTTCGCTCAACTGATCTTTCAAAATGTTTACATGCAAATTTCCATCACCTGCGTGGCCATAACAAACTGTTCTAAAGCCATACCTGGCGCCAATTTCTTTTACACCTTTAAATAATATAGGAAGCTCGGCACGTGGCACTACGGTATCTTCTTCTTTGTATACATTGTTGTGCTTGGTAGCCTCGCCAATGCCTCTTCTGAGTTTCCAAAAATATTCTTTTTGATTAGCAGTTTCTGCAAACAAAACATCCAAAGCTTGGTTGGTATATAACACTTCACTGATGGTTTCGCATTCTGTCATCATTTGCTCTAATTGGTTGCCATCAACTTCAATTAATAAATAAGCACCCACATTTTCTTTGATTTCAAAACTCATGTTGAGCAGCGCAGCAGAAAGCCTAAAACCATCTGGCTCTACAAACTCACATGCCGATGGTGTGCAGCCCGCCAAAAAGATTCCATTTACGGCCTCACAAGCTTTTTCTGGGGAGGCAAAGGGTGCCAATAAGAGCAGGGTGTTTTTAGGCGCAGGAATTAAGCGTAAAACAATTTTAGTAACGATGCCTAAAGTTCCTTCACTACCCACCATTAAATGGGTAAGGTTGTAGCCTGTAGAATATTTTAAGGTATTGGCACCTGTCATAATAATTTCACCTGTAGGTAAAACCATTTCAAGGTTCAATACATAATCTCTGGTAGTACCATATTTAACGGCTCTTGGTCCGCCGCTGCTATGTGCAATATTTCCACCCAAGAAACAACTTCCTTTGCTGGCAGGATCGGGCGGATAAAACAATCCTTTTTCTTTTACGGCATTTTGCAAAGCTTCATTGATGACGCCAGGTTCTACAATTGCTTGAAAATTTCTTTCGTCTATTTGCAGGATTTTATTTAAACGCTCGGTGCTCAAAACCAATCCACCATAAATAGGAAGCGCGCCGCCACTTAAGCCAGTGCCCGCTCCTCTGGGTGTAACCGGAATGAGTTGTTCATTGCAATATTTTAATAGCTGCGAAATTTCTTGGGTATTGGCTGGTTTAACCACCACTTCGGGCATAAAACGCAAGTCTTCTGTATAGTCATGTGAGTAGGGTTCCATCAGCAATGGGTCTGCCATTACTTGGTTCGAACCAACAATGTCTATAAAAGCTTGAATATCTTGTGCGTTTATTTTATGATAATCCATGCTTCAAATATCTTTCTTTCTGGAGTAAAATCCATTGAATCTGTTCACATTTAGGTTCGGCATAAAACAAAATTGTACTTCAAATTGGCCGTATGGAAGGAGGGGTTTGGGATCTTTGTTTTTTTAATTAGGTTTGGATAAATTTTATCTGATGAAAAAAGTATTTCTTTCCTTCCTTTTTCTTGCTGTGTTTTCAGTATTTTCTGCATTTGCCCAAAAGGATATTAGCCTAGAAGATATTTGGACCAAAGGCACCTTTTCTGCCAAAGGTGTTGCTGGTTTTAACTCCATGAATGATGGACGGTATTTCTGTAATTTAGATGAACGTCAGAATTTGTTGCGCTTTGAATTTGCTACAGGTAAGGTAGTTGATACTTTGGTGTTAAACCAAGATATTAAAAAAGCAAATGGCGGTTCGGCCCTCGATTTACAATCGTTTTCATGGAGCAATGATGAAACCAAATTAATTATTGCCACACAGTCTGAATCTATCTATAGACATAGCAGTCAGAGTATATTTTATATCTATGATTTAAATAGTAAAACACTGTTGAATCCAGTGAAAGAAAAGGTAAGGTATGCAAACCTTTCACCCGATAATTCTAAAATGGCTTTTGTACGTAACAATGATTTGTACTACTATGATTTTAAATCAAAATTGGAATTAAGAATTACCAAAGATGGCAAAGAAAATGCCATTATCAACGGGGCAACAGATTGGGTGTACGAAGAAGAATTTGCTATTTGGAAAGGCTTTGCATGGAGCCCCAATAGCGATAAAATTGCCTTCTACCGTTTTGATGAAACCAAAGTGCCAGAATATGAAATGGCTATTTATGGCACCTTGTATCCAAAACAAAATAAATTTAAATACCCAAAAGCTGGAGAGGCCAATTCTATTGTAAATATATATGTATATGATACCAAAGCCGAATTAATTGCAGAAGTGCAAACAGGAAATGAAACTGATATTTATTTGCCAAGAATGCAATGGACACAAGACAATAATATTTTATGCGTGCAAAGGTTGAACCGCTTGCAAAACAAATTGGAAATACTTTTAGCCGATGCCAAATCTGGAAAGGCTAAAGTGATATTAACAGAGGATAACCCTTTCTATATTGATATTACAGATAATTTGAGCTTTTTAAAAGATGGTAAAAGTTTTTTAATGAGCAGCGAAAGAGATGGCTATAACCATATTTATTTGTTTGATTTAAAAGGAAAAATGATCAAACAATTAACCAAAGGGGCCTTTGATGTAGATGATGTTTTTGGTGTTGACGAAAAGAACCAAAAACTTTATTATTCTTCTTCAGAGGTAAATGCGGCAGAGCGTTATGTTTATGTAATTGGTTTAAACGGAAAAGGTAAAAAGCAATTGAGCAGTGGCAAGGGCTGGCACAGTGCCAGTTTTAACAATGATTTTACTTATTACCTAGATGTGGTGAGTACCATTAACACACCTCCAGTATATAGTTTAATGAACGCCCAAGGAAAATTGGTTCGAACCTTAGAAGACAACAAGGCTTTATTAGGTAAATTAAAGGAGTATAAAATTAGCAATGCCAATTTTGGAACCATCAAAAATGAATTGGGGCAAGACATGAACCATTTTACCATTTTACCGGCCGATTTCGACTCTACAAAAAAATACCCTGTATTGATGTATGTTTATGGTGGTCCGGGTTCGCAAACTGTAATGAACCGTTGGAGTGGAGGAAATTATTTCTGGTACCAATTATTTTCGCAAAAGGGATATATCATTGTGTCTGTAGATGGAAGAGGAACTGGTTTTAAAGGGGAGCAATACAAAAAATGCACGTATTTGAACTTAGGTAAATTTGAAATTGCAGACCAAATTTTTGCTGCCAAGCAATTGGCTAAATTGTCTTATGTTGATCCAAATAGAATAGGTATTTGGGGTTGGAGTTTTGGTGGTTACATGGCTGCTTTGGGCTTGAGCAAGGGCAATGATATTTTTAAAGCAGCTATTTCTGTGGCGCCTGTAACCAATTGGCGCTATTACGATAATATTTATACCGAAAGGTTTATGCGTACGCCTGCGCAAAATGGTGCTAATTACGACGATAATTCACCCATTAACCATGTTGAGAAAATTAAAGGAAAATACCTTTTAATACATGGCACGGCAGACGACAATGTGCATTTTCAAAATACCGTTGAAATGGTAGATGCCATGATTAAGAAAGGCGTGAAATTTGATTCGGAGTTTTATCCAAATAAAAACCATGGAATAGGTGGTGCAAAAACACGTTTGCACCTCTATGATCGCATGACTACTTTTATTTTAAATAACTTGTAGGATTAAGAACCAAATACCTTTTTAAGTATATCGCTTACTTGGTGCATGGGGTCTTGTCTAATTTTCTTTTCCTCAGTTGCAACCTTAATAAATAAGCCATCTAGCGCTTTTTTGGTAACGTGTTCGCTCAAAGAATTTGTTTTAATTTCTGGATAAAGGATGCCACCTAAAGAAGCGGTATTGTAGGCATTTAATAATTTGGTATAGGATTCTGAAGCCGAAGTGTTAAATATTAAAGGCTTGGCCAAAGAAGCATCAATTTTAGGTTGAAAAACTTGTGTGAGGGGTTGGTATGTTTTGCCGTTTAAATAAACGGTAGCAGCCGTGTCGCCACCTTTTAAAATTTCAAAACCATCTGCAATGGTAATGCCTGTAATGGCATCTACAAAAATGGTTTTGGCCTCTGGGGCTGCATCTTCTGCCGCCCTGTTAATAGATAGAATAGCGTTATCTAATAAAATGCTTCCTCCTGGTATGCTGCTTAGAACGGCATAAACGGGTTGCGCTTCTTCTGGCAATAAAATTTTAACCATTTCATCCTTAAAATAGCCATCCATTTTAGATAGCGTAGTTACGGAGGTGTCGCTGCCAACTGTTAAAGCGGCTTTTAAACCTTGTATCACTTCATCGTTGCTAAGTCCTGTAGCAGCAATCAATTGTTGTGCTTTCTCGCAAGAGCTTGTCATTAAAAGGCTAGAAAGGAGGGCAGTGATTAAGAATATTTTTTTCATTGCTTTTGTTTTGCTCGAATTTATTAAAAAATATGAATTTCCGTTATAAACAATCTTTCCTGTGCATTTGAAAAAGTGATAAGTTCTTTTATATTGCAGCATTAACCATTTATTAATATGAGCCAAGCAGCAGCAAAGACAAATCATCCTAAAGGACTCTACTTTTTGTTTTTCACAGAAATGTGGGAACGATTTAGTTATTACGGAATGAGGGCAATTTTTATCCTCTTCATGACAAAAGTATTAATGATTCAAGATGCAGATGCATCCCAAATTTATGGCAGTTATACCGGTTTGGTATACTTAACGCCGCTTTTAGGAGGTTACTTGTGTGACAAATTTTTAGGAAACCGACAAAGTATTATCATCGGCGGATTGTTAATGGCACTTGGCCAATTTTTAATGTTCTTAAGTGCATCCACTGGTGGAGGTGCTTCAGGTATTTCAATTATGTGGGCGGGCTTAACTTCTATTATTATTGGTAATGGATTTTTTAAACCAAATATTTCTACCATGGTGGGTCAATTGTATCCTGCTGGCGACCGTAGAATTGACAGTGCTTTCACTATTTTCTATATGGGTATTAACCTTGGTGCTTTCTTCTCACCATTGGTTTGTGGTTCAATGGATTTTAAATGGGGTTTCTTAGCAGCCTGTATTGGTATGATTGTAAGTTTAATCTGCTTTGTATTGTTTCAGAAAAAATATTTAATTTCGGAAGAAGGTAAAGAAATTGGTTTGCCAGTTAAGAAATTAGACTTAAAAAACATCCTCGTTATTATTGGTTCCATAGGAATTATTTTCTTTATGTTGAACTTTAAACAAATGTTCCAAAGTGATGTTGAAATAATAAGTTACTTTATCTATGGCGCCATGTTATTGATGCCAATCATTATTTTAAGTGATAAGAGTTTAACCACATTAGAGAGAAATAGAATTATTGTTATTTTTATTTTGGCCTTCTTTGTTATTTTCTTCTGGGGTGCCTTTGAACAAGCAGGTGCTTCTTTAACATTGTTTGCCGATCGTCAGACAGAACGTACCGTATTTGGTTGGGAAATGCCAGCTTCTTATTTTCAATCTATTAATCCACTTGCCGTAATTGTGTTAGCGCCAATATTAACTATTGTTTGGGGTTATTTGTACGCACGTAAATTAGAACCATCTTCGCCTAAGAAAATGGCCATGGGTTTAACCTTGGTTGCTTTGGGTTATGTGGTAATTGCTATTGCCGTTAAAGGTTTAGGTCTTGGCGAAAAAGTGAGCATGTACTGGTTAATTTCTCTTTATGTAATTCACTCAATTGGAGAATTGTGCTTATCACCTATTGGTTTGTCAATGGTATCTAAATTAGCTCCTTTGCGTTTGTCTTCTTTAATGATGGGAACTTGGTTCTTAGCCAATGCAGCTGCCAATAAATTTGCAGGTACATTAAGCGCATTAATTCCACCTTCTGGAGATGCAGTTGATCCAAGCAAACCTGTTGAGTATCCATCTATCATTGGCTTTCAAATTACCAATTTATATGAGTTCTTTATGGTGTTTATTGTAATGACGGGTATTTCAGCTGGAATATTGTTTATTTTAAGTTCATGGTTGCAAAAAATGATGAACGAACACCACAATAAATTTGCGCCAGATTTAGACGCACATTAATCGTAACATTTTTCTATTTCGGTTCGAACCAAAACAATATGGACGAATTAGCAGAAATTGAACATATTCAGAATTTTAAAGGCAAGTACCCCAAGCAATTGTGGTACTTGTTTTTTTCTGAGATGTGGGAACGCTTTAGTTTCTATGGCATGCGTGGCATGTTGGTTATTTTTATGGTTTCGCAATTGCACATGAATGGGCAAGTTGCCAACCTGCAATACGGCGCCACACAAGCCTTTGTTTATGCCTTTACTTTCATAGGCGGAATGTTTGCCGATAAAATTTTAGGCTACCGTAAATCACTGTTTTGGGGAGGCTTATTAATGATAGCAGGAAGCATTATTTTGGCTTTAAATCCTGTTCAATTTTTCTTTATTGGCATTAGTTTTACCATTATTGGTACGGGTTTTTTTAAGCCCAATATTTCTACCATAGTAGGTAAATTATACCGCGACGATGACAATAGGAGGGATGCGGGTTTTTCATTGTTTTATGCGGGTGTAAACTTGGGTGCTTTTATTGGTGGATACCTTTGTATTGCCGTTGCTAATGGCAGTTTAATGGGTAGCCTCATTCCTGCCGATCTGCGTTGGAATATTGCCTTTGGTTTTGCCGCTGTGGTAATGGTTATTAGCTTACTTACTTTTGTGCAAACCCAGAAAAGCCTTGGCAAAATTGGTATTTCACCCATTTTACATTTAGAAAAGGGTAAACGTAAAACTTATGAATACCTTACGTATGCTGCCTCTGTTGCCATAATTCCATTAATTATTTTAATGGTTTCTAATTCAGATTACACAGATATTTTTATGTATATCATTGGGCCTTTTTCTTTGTTGTATTTGTTTTATGAAATGCGCAATTTCTCTAAAGCAGAAAACATGAAATTAATTGCGGCTTTGGTCTTTATTCTATTCTCCATTGTATTCTGGGCATTTTTTGAACAAAGCGGCGGCTCCTTAAGTTTGTTTGCGGCCAATAATTTAACCCATTCTATTATGGGCGTAAATTTAGATCCCAATGGGGTAAATAATTCTTCCAATTCTTTATTTGTAATTAGCTTTGCAGCCTTATTGGGCTTGCTTTGGATGTGGCTTAGCAAACGTGGGCTCGAACCAAATACCCTGGTAAAATTTGGCTTGGGATTTTTGTTTTTGGCAGGTGGTTTTTATGTATTTTATTATACCCAGTTTTTAGCAGATGCCAATGGCATTACGCCACTTGGATTCTTTACCTTTGGTTGGTTTATTATCACTTTTGGCGAGTTAAGCTTGTCGCCAATAGGAATGTCTATTATGACAAAATTATCTCCAGAAAAACTGCAGGCGGTTTTAATGGGTATGTGGTTTTTAGCCAGCGCCTATGGACAATATTTTGCCGGAATTTTAGGTGCCAATATAGCCGAAGCTTCTGAGCATGCCAGCAATATGGAGAAATTAGTGATTTACGCCAATGGCTATAAACAATTGGCTATTTACGCTTTTATTGCTGGTGTTTTGTTAATTCTCATTTCTCCGCTGGTAAAGAAACTTATGCAAGAAGTAAAGTAACTTTTGGCCAAGCGCTGCTAGAAACCCGATTTATCTTTACGCAAAATATTCACACTGAAATATTTCAGCGTTTATTGCTGTTACTTTGTGTAGCAAGCTTATAAAATGAATGCCTTATGCTGGAAAAAATAGACCTGAGTAAAATATTGGTTTTGGATATTGAAACCGTTCCCCAATATCCAAGTTTTGCAGATGTGCCAGAGAAGTGGCAAAGTTTGTGGAGCAAGAAATCTGCCACCTTGCGCAAAACGGAAGGAGAGTCGGAAGCAGATGTTTACCCGCGTGCAGGTATTTATGCGGAGTTTGGAAAAATAGTTTGTATATCCTGTGGCTTTTTTAGCAGTGCTGGGCGCTCATACCAATTTAGGGTAAAGTCTTTTTATGGCAGTGATGAGGCAAAATTACTCACCGATTTTAACTACATGCTCGAAAAACATTTTAGTGATATTGGCAGCTCCTTGTGTGCGCATAATGGCAAAGAATTTGATTATCCTTATATCGCAAGAAGGTGTTTGCTCAATGGTTTAGAAATACCCTCGTTGCTTGATATTGCTGGTAAAAAACCTTGGGAGGTAAATTTGTTAGACACCATGGAGCTTTGGAAATTTGGCGATTATAAAAACTATACTTCTTTGGAATTATTGGCAGCTTCTTTTGGTATTCCAACCCCCAAAGATGATATTGACGGAAGCATGGTTTGGAAAGTATTTTGGCAAGAAAATGATATTGAACGAATAATGACTTATTGTCAAAAAGATGTGGTAACAGTGGCGCAACTCATGCTTAAATTTAGAAATGAAGC
>CAIYNF010000052.1 GCA_903927505.1 uncultured Bacteroidota bacterium
AACAGGTGATTTTGTCCAACGCCAGGCACTTACTGAATTTAAGCTATTACCCGCATCCAAGGTATCGCGGCCAGAGAAACAGAAACGCACACTTGCTGGCAATTCTTTTAGCGGCAAATTGCGCGTAAATACGTTAAAAGTAGTTGAGTCTTTACAACCATTTAAATCTTGGATGATAACTTTATAAGTAGTGGTAACTCCTGAGGTAGCAGGGTTAATAGTACAGTTTGAATCTGCTGCAAAGTTGCGAATAATGGTATTAGAGAAAATAGTTCCACTGTAGAAGGTATAGCGGTAGCCTAAACCAAAGGGTGTTCCCCAATGACCTGAAGCTGGCACAGATACAGGTACTCCAAAACAATTAAAGGTATCACGAATGGCAACATCTACAGGTTGTGAAACATAAATTGAATCCCAAATATTGTTGTTTGGACAACCATTTGGATTTGGAGGAGGCGAAGTAGTTAGCTGCAAATTTATCCTGTGCCAACCGCCAGCAGTGAAGCGGTGATTGGTAACAAAACTTGCATTATACGTTTGATATGAACCCGATCGCGGTCCAGTTTCTACTAAAAATTTGGTATATGAATTGTTCAGCGGCACATTGTTCATGAGTGTATAGCTGAAATCGTAAAAACCACAATTTTTGTTTGTTTTGCTGATGATGGCCACAGGAATTTTCCGAACTAAAATACTGAAAGACCTTGTAACACGCGCAGGGATTGGGCAAGCACGGTCTTTGGCTGTGAGTACAAAGTAATAAGGCATATTGCTGGCCATACTTGCTGGTGGCGTCCAACAGAAGCGAACGCTATCAAATTTGGGACCTAAACTACCACGGTTTGCAGGCACATAACATTTAACCAAGGTGGCGCCATTTCCTGTAAGGTTACTTGGCGCGTTCCAAGTAATATCTGTTGAATCTGTTGATGTTGTATTGTCCCAAGCAGAAATCATAAAACACAATTGCTCACCAGCACAAATTGAATAAGAAAAATTTGGTTGAGGAGTTGTGAGTGTTCCATCGTTATTCCAGGTTCGCAAAACTGGTGGATTATTGGGAGGACAAAATTTACTATAAAACTGAATATCACGCCTTGTAATACCCATGAGCGTAGGCACACCACCAATTGTTTTCCATTGCCTTACTTCAATAATTAGGTTTGCCACAAAGTTACCCATTGGTCTAAAACGAATATCACCTGTAACGCCATCAATATTGATACCTGCAGGTGGAAGTGCAGGCGGACTTTGAATGGGTGCACTTAAATAGGGAAATGGCACATTTGGACTATAAGGCGAAACGTATGGTGCAGAAGCACCGGGAGAAATTAAAGATTGTCCAAATGAATAACTCAACGAATCCCCATCTGGGTCAATTGCACCTAAGTTATACGTAAAATCTTGCGCCGCACAAGTAACAGCAACAGGATCATTTGTAAATGTTGGCGAAGAATTACAGGGAGTTGCACAACGGTTGATAATGGCTTCTGTAAAAAATCCTAATGAAGAAGGATTTGCCAAAGTAGTGATGGCGGTATTGCGACAACATGTTTGAAAACCCACGCTTACCAGGCAACAGCTGGCAGGGATGGATTGCAAATTTACACTACCCGTAAAAGTGTATACCTCAATACCAGGTGTAAAAGTTCCTGGGGTTCTTGTACCACAATTGCTACAAACAGACTTTTCTGTAGCGCATAATTGCACCACATCAAAACCACTCACCGCAGTTACAACAGGAATACCTTGGTTACCAAAGCCCACACCCGCACAAGGGCTAGGTGGCAAGCCTGCACCAGCAGGAACTGTAGTACCAGTAATAGTTAAGGGTAAGGTACAGGCTGGACTTAAAGCAGTTGGACAATTGGAGCAAAGTTGAATACCTTGACAATCGCGGTAAATTTTGAAGGTAACATTATAAATTCCAGGGGTACCAGAACAGGTATAAGCTACGTCCGAACCTACAACGTGATCGGCTTTGACACTATTTTGTAAAAGTAGAAAGCTAATTAAAATTCCAATTATATGTAAATATCGTTTCATGTGATGTACAAGATTTGGGGCTTGATTACTCAAAGGTAAAACACAGATTCCATAAGATTTTCTTAAGATTTTAAATTAAGAAAATATTGGGGAATTGCCAATTAATAAAGCATTGGATCGACCCATAGTAATAGATTTGAAAGATATTAAAAAAAAGCAAAAGAAGCACTAAAAGAAGCAAATTAGCTAGTTTTTATAGAATTTATAGGCCATGGTGGAAGAGTGAATTGGGATTTCAATATATTTGGACTTTGATTTAGTACAGCATGAAAGTTTTTAAATTTGGTGGTGCTTCGGTAAAAAACGCTGCAGCGGTAAGGAATGTAGGGGAAGTTTTAAACGCTTTTGAAGGCGAAGAGCTATTGGTTGTAGTAAGTGCAATGGGCAAAACTACCAATGCATTAGAGCAATTGGCCCTCGCCTATTTTGAGAAAAAAGAAAATAAAAATGAACTTTATAAAGTTGTGAAAAACTTTCACGACGAAATCATTAAAGACCTCTTGCGTGTTGGTTCTGCCAATACCTACAACGATATTGAAAACTTGTTTATTGAATTGGAATGCGATTTAGAAACCATACCAGATAAGAATTTTGATAAAGTATACGACCAAATTGTAAGTTATGGCGAGATCTTTTCTTCAAGAATTTTGAGTGCGTATTTGAATGAAGCAGGCATTAAAAACAGGTGGATGGATGCGCAAAATTTTATATGTACAGATAATACTTACCGCGAGGGTAAGGTAGATTGGGATATTACCAATAATTTAATTGCTAACAAATTGAAGCCAATTGTTAAGAAACAAATGGTGGTAACGCAAGGATTCATTGGCAAAAATAAGGATAATTTTACGGTTACTTTGGGCAGAGAAGGATCTGATTATTCTGCAGCAATTTTTGCCTATGGTTTAGATGCAGAAAATGTAACCATTTGGAAAGATGTTGCTGGGGTAATGAATGCCGATCCTAAGAAGTTTGCAGATGCCATAAAAATTGATGCAATAAGTTATCCAAAAGCTATTGAAATGGCTTATTACGGCGCTACAGTTATACATCCAAAAACCATACAACCCTTGCAGAGCAAGCATATTCCATTGTTTGTAAAATCTTTTATAGATCCAAGTGCAGAAGGCACTAAAGTAGGAGTAAGCAAAGAGGAAGAGGTACATTTGCCTACTATAATTTCCAAGGGAAATCAATTGTTATTATCTATAAGTAGTAAAGATTTTTCGTTTATTGTAGAAGATAATTTGAGCAAGATTTTTAGTGCCTTTGCACAGCATAAAGTAAAGATAAATCTCATGCAAAATTCGGCCATTAGTTTTAGTGTTTGTATTGACAGTGATGCAAAAAAAATAGCGCAATTGATAAAAACTTTAGAAAGCGATTATACCATAAAAACCAATGAGGGTGTTGAATTATTAACCATTTCCAATTACAGCGAAAATGGTTTTAGTAGGTTTATCAAAGACAAGAAATTATTGATAGAACAGAAGACCAGGAATACTGTTCAATTGGTTGTAAATTAATGCTAAATTGGAAAATTAGGCAAAGTAAAAAACACAATTGTTCCTTTCCCTATTTCACTTTCAATCCAAATTTTGCCGCTACTTTTTTCAATATACTCTTTACAAAGAAGCAAACCTAAACCTGTACCCTTTTCGTTATTGGTGCCATAAGTTGTAAGATGCTCTTCTGTAGAAAAAACCTTTGCCATAGCAGCTTCATTCATGCCTACGCCATTGTCTTTTATTGAAACAAGGGTATAATTATGCTCATAATTAATGGCGGCAACTTCAATGGTTCCGCCTATGTTGGAAAATTTAAGCGCATTACTTATTAAATTCCTGAGCAATAAATTTAAATGGTTTTTATCCATGTAAACAGCAGCTCTGGTGGTTAAAAAAGACTGAAAATGAACCGACTTTTCTTCAAATGGCACCTTAAACAATTCTGCAATTTCTTGCAGCGGTGTGCGTAAATCAATTAATTCCGACTCACTTTTAACATCATTGAGTTGGTTTAATGACCAGTTTAATAGGTTCTCCAGCGTAAGATTTAGGGTTTCTACATTTTTACCAATACTGGCCAAGGATTTCTTGGTATCCTCTAAGGATAAATCGTCTTCTGCCACCCAATGTAATAATGTACCAAGCGAGTTTATGGGTGTGCGCAAATCGTGTGCAATGATAGAAAACACCTTATCCTTTATTTTATTACTGCGCATTAATTCACCTGCTTGTGCATTGAGCATTGAGGTGCGATCGAGTATAATTTCTTGCTGATGCTTATTGGTATAAAGCAATTCGGCAGATAAATTCTCAACTTCTTTAAATGCAGTAGAAAACAAACGCGTAATAGCAATGGCCTGAACCAAAGCGAAAACAAAAACACCAAGCGGTAAAATATAATAGGAATATATAAGCAATTGACTGTATTAAGCATCATTAATAGCAGCAATAAAAACAAATATAAAGGTACCTCCTACATAATAAACAAGAGCCCGTTTTTGGATAAATAATTGGAGAATTAACACCAATATATAAGCCAAAACAAAAGTACAAAATATTAAAAAATAGGGGATAATTTCTGATGAAATTGAAACGGGAACAACTATAAAAAATAAACCAAGAATAGATTGCATGATTATGATGAATCTGGCTATTTTTTTATTTGCATCAAGGGAAAAGAAATTAATCAAGTATAAATAGCCAAAAAGCAGCATCATGGCTATAGAAATGTATTCAAGCTTTACCAATATTTCCCAAGGTAAAGAAACGCCCATTTGTCTAAATAAAACTTCACCAGTTGTAGCAATTCTTATTGCGGCAAACAAACACAATATGGCAAACATGAGCGCTGTTTTTTGCTCTTTTTTAATAAAATAAAAAGCTAAAAAATACACAAACATAATTAATAAAGAACCACATAAAAACGAATCAAAGAAAATCGCTTTCAAATAATTTAATTCAACTGCATTATGTTTTCCAATACTTGGCGGAAACCATATACCGCCTGTTCTATACTCATAATTTGAAACTTGCAAAACAATTTCAACGGTGTCTTTTACTATTTCAAACGAATGCAAGCCTGGTTTAAAATCAGAAATGGCCTTGTTTGCATCTACAGAAAACTTGCCAACAGAATTAAATTTAGTTCCATTAATAAATAAATCAAAATTACTGCCAATGGTTAAAAGATGAAGCGTTACAAGTTCATTCAAGGGCAAATCATGCCTAAATTTAAAAATATATGTACCATAACCTTTAGCGGCACAACCGTGCTTTTTCCATGAATCTGGAAGCAAAACATCCTGTCCCACCAGGGATTTATCCTTGCAAATATCTTCATAGGTATGTCCAAAATAAAACTTCCAAGCTTCTTTGTTTAATACGATACCCTCATTTTTGGACAATTGCAAAAATGGAATACTAGCGTTTGCAGTGTTGTTTAAATCAACAAACAATAACATACCTAGTAATAGGGTGAATTTTACTTTCAAATTGGGCGATTTTTATAGTAACTTGACCGAAGGTATATAAAATTTATTAATTCTCTTTTTTTTTCTTACTTCGTGTCGTGGTAAATCTATTTTCTTCTGAAGTAATTAATTTTTTAAACGAATGTGGACAGAATTCACAAGAGAAAATTGCAATCGAAATAACTACAAATAAAATTGAAGGAAACAATTTTATTTTTCTTCTCTACCCCTATAATTCCTATACAGAAACGCTTTTAGAAAATTCAAATGCTAAGAAAAAGTCATTGCATATTTTTGAAGATTTATGGAGAACAAGAACAGAAATTTATAAAAATAAAATTCAAAGTATTTTAGGTTCGAACCAAACCATTGCTGCACGTGCTTGCCAAATTGTTAAGCTAGATAAAATAAATGCAGATGCATTTTTTAATAAAAACCATTTGCACCAAAGCACAACTGCGGGTCATAAATATGGCTTAATTTACAAAAACAAATTGGTAGCCGCCATAAGTTTTAGCAAATCGAGGGTAATGACAGATGGGCAAATTTACTACCGCTCCTATGAATTGATACGATTTTCTAATCAGCTGGGTTATACTGTAACGGGTGGATTAAACAAGTTATTGAAACATTTTATTGAGGAGAAAAACGTACAACATTTGATGACTTACATAGATTTAAATTGGGGTGATGGCAAGGCCTTTTTAGATTTTGGTTTTAAAGAAAACGGGCAGGTATTGGAAATTGAAAGCTATGTTGATCCAAGCACACACCAAAGAAGTAAAGAAAATAATTTAGCTTCGAACCAACAATTACTCAAGGTTCCACATTTGGGAAGCAAAAAACTTATTTTAGATTTACGCAACTATTGAGCACACAAAATCCATACGATTCCATTTGTATACTAGGCCCAACAGCCAGTGGCAAAACAAACTTGGCCATTCAAATTTGCCAAAAATGGAAGGGTGAATTACTGAGCATAGACTCTCGCATGGTATACAAAAAAATGGATATTGGTACGGGCAAGGATTTACATGAATATTCGCTCACAGAACCTGCTGTTAATTATCATTTAATTGACATCATTGAGGCACATGAACCTTATGCCATACACCAATTTCAATCGGATTTTAAATTGGCATTTGAGGCTTTAAGGAATAAGGATAAAATACCTGTATTGTGCGGCGGAAGTGGCTTATACCTTGAAGCTGTTATCAAAGATTTTACCTTTACCAGCGTTCCAAATTTGCACGAATTAAGAGCGCAGTTAGAGGTAAAAAACGATACTGAAATTCAGAAAATATTTGAGCAGCAAGCAGCACATCCCTTTAAATTATTAGCAGATACCAGCACAAGAAAAAGAACTATTCGTGCCATAGAAATATTGCAGTATTTATTTGTCCATCCTGAGTTTATTCTTAGAACACCACAACCCATCAAACCATTGGTAATTGGGCTTAATCCGCCATTAGGAAACAGAAGAGAAAATATTTTATTGCGCCTACAACAAAGGATAAACAATGGCTTAATTGAAGAAGTGGAACAGCTTTTAGCAGACGGAATTACGCACCAAAAGCTTGTGTATTTTGGTTTGGAATACAAATTTGTGAGCGACTATTTACAAGGCAAAATGAGCATGGAATATATGAGTGAACATTTAGGAATTGCCATTCAACAATTTGCAAAAAGGCAAATGACCTATTTTAGAAAAATGGAAAAAGCCGGAATAAAAATTCATTGGATCGAAAAGAAAGAACATGCGTTTCCACTTATCCAATCTTGCTTTTAGAATTGTGATTCTATTTATTTGTAGCCAATGAATCCGCTTTCAAAAATCAGACACTTCGAGAATTTCCATATTTTATTATGGCTTATTAAAGACAGTTGTTGGCTCATGCAATGGAAAATTGCAGGTACCATTGCCTTCTTTCCTGCCATAATAATGGCCATCTATATTTGCTATAAAACCAGAAATCAGCCCCTTGCTTTTTTGGTAAATCTCTCTGTTTTATGTTGGATCAGCGCCAACTCTTGTTGGATGTTTACAGAGTTTTACAATCTACATGGAAAGCTTCCAGCCCTTGGTTTATTTGGCATTGGATTGGTTTTTATATTTATTTACCTTTATCAGGTAATTGTCAAGAATTCCTCAGAAGATGAAAATACTTGATTTTCATTCTATATTTGAATTAAATGAATTTGTAACTAATTAATACCTATGAAAAAAATATACTTCTTTTTTGTGTTAAGCGCAATAATTTTTAAAGGATTTGCGCAACCATGTAATCCAGACACTACGCTAACCAAACCTGGAATTAAGCCAGCAAAAATTGCTGATGCGGTTGTAGGTACAGCCTACTCGCAGGTAGCAACCATATTTATTCCAAGAGACACTGTTATAACTTATAACGGAAATGTTTACAACGCAGTAATTGATTCTGCCTCTATTGTAGGGATGAATGGTTTACCTGCAGGCTTTTATTATGAGTGTGACAAAGCCAGTAAAACATGGGCAGGTGGAACAAGAGGTTGCGCAAGGTTATATGGCAACCCAATTGCTGCCAATGTTGGCTCCTATGCCATTTATGTTAAGGTTCGTACCTTTTTTAAAATTGTTGGTTTGCCCAATCAATTAGACCAATTAGATTCTAGCATCATAGATTTTAAGGTTGTTTTGCCAAATGCAATGGAAGAATATACGCAATTGGTTGGTTTAAAAACATACCCTAATCCTGCCACCAATCAATTACATGTGATTGTAAAAAATTATTCAAGCAGCACTATTTACCAAATATTCGATATCTTTGGCCAAGCTTACCAGCTAGAACCAGTATTCTCCCCTAACACTGGCGAAGTAAAATTTGATTTAAGCAGCCTTGCCCCAGGCGTTTATTTTGTTAAAGGAGAAAACGAAGGAAGAAGCTACCAAGCTAAATTTATAAAGGAATAAACTATTTTCCTATCCCACTTTAAAAGCGGTTTAACTGAAAGGTTAATCCGCTTTTATTTTTTTTATGTGTAGCAACAAGGAATTTCCAATTACTATTACATCACTAAAGGCCATAGAAAGTGCGCCCATCATTGGATGCATATAACCTGCTGCTGCCAACGGAATGCAAATAGCATTGTAGAAAAAAGCCCAGAACAAATTTTGTTTGATGGTTTTATACGTTAATTTACTAATGAGATGCGCCTCTTGTAATGCCATTAAATCGCTGCGCATGAGCACCAAGTTGGCCGCTTTAATGGCAATATCACTGCCCTTGGCAAAGGATACCCCAACAGAAACTTTACTTAATGCAGGTGCATCATTTACGCCATCGCCTACCATCACTAGCGGCTCTAAAAGGGATTGCTGTTCTATATAGGCTAATTTTTGTGCAGGATTTTGCTCATATTTCCCTTCCGAAATGCCTAATAAATTACTAACCTGAAGTACTTTCTTTTTTCTATCGCCGCTCAATAATATTGTTTCTACATTTTGCTTTTTAAAATAGGCCATGAGCTCAATAGCACCCACTTTCATTTCATCCGACATATTCCATTTGGCAATTATTTCTGTGCCTTTTACAAAGTAAAGATCATAGCTATCGTCTGCAATTTCCAGGTGTTTGGCAGAGGCAATTTTATACAATAGGGCATCTTCGGTATGCGCATACATTCCAGCTCCCTTTATTTCTTCAATGCCTTTAAAATAGGTTTGCGTTCCTTTCCAAGTAGGATAGGCAGCCACCAATGCTTTTGCTATTGGATGAGAAGAATGACTTTCAATTTCAAAAATCATTTCTTTCACTTCTTTTTCTTGGCTCGGTTCGAACCAAAAATCCGTGAAAATAAATTGGCCAGTGCTGAGTGTGCCTGTTTTATCGAAAATGATTTTTTTGTTTTTGGCAAAGTTTTCTAAAACCTCTCCCCCTTTAATTAATATACCCCTTTTAGCGGCTTTGCCAATACCCACCATAATGGCAGTTGGCGTGGCTAAACCCATGGCGCAAGGACAAGAAATAACTAATACAGCAACTGCACGCAGCATGCTTTGGGCCGAACCTAAATTGAGCCAAAAATAGCTAATGAAAAAAGTAAGCAGTGAAATTGAAATTACAATGGGCACAAAAACAGCACTTACTTGGTCGCCCAATTTTTGAATTGAAGGCTTGCTTCCTTGGGCCTTTTTTACCATTTCAATTATTTGCGAAAGCGTACTTTCTCTTAAAGAAGTGCTCACTTCTACTTGCAAATTTCCATTGAGCAAATGCGTTCCACCAATAACTTTATCACCCATTTTTTTATGAACAGGCATGGTTTCTCCACTCATCATTTGCTCATCGCATTCTGCATCACCACTTACTACAATGGCATCAATTGGAACAATATCTCCATTGTTTATTTGAAGCCTATTCCCTAATTGCAATTGCGCAACCTCTACTTCTTTGATTTGCCAAACACCTCCAACTTCTATCATTAACTTGGCTGTTTTAACCTGTAAATTACTTAAACTTTGTATGGCATTGGTAGTTTTTTTAACGGCTCGTTTTTCCAATAAATTTCCAAATAACACCAAGGAAATAATGCTGGCACCTGTTTCATAAAACAAGTAATTGTGCATTTCTGGACTATTGTAATAATAAAATGTTCCAAATATACTATAGAAGAAAGAAGCTGCCGCTCCCATAAAAATAAGCACATCCATATTGGGCACGCCAGAGCGCAAACTATGAAAGGCAGATTTGCCAAAAAACCATAAACCCAAAGAATAAACGGGAATAGATAAAGCCAATTGCACCAAAGGATTGTGCAGAGGCGCCCAAGGCAAAAACATGTGCATTGCCAATGGAACCGTAAAAATTAAGCTAAATAGAAGCTTAGATTGTAGACTCCCTAAGCGTTTTTTTTTTCTGTCCCGGTGCTATTTATTTTACGAACCGTATAGCCTAAATCTTCAATGCTTTCTGTAAGCACATTGATGTCTGTTCCAAGGATGTTTTCAAAACGCACCTCACCTGTTGCAAAATTTACGTCAACCTGCTCCATGCCTTGTTTTTCTAAGCGCTTGCGCACTCCCATTGCACAATTGCTGCACGACATGCCATCTACAATTAATTCGGCTACGGGGTTGTTTTGCTCATTCATAAATCAAAGATACTATTCCATTCTTAAACTTGTTACATGATATAAGTAAGGATTTGAAAAAATTAATAACTACTTAATAAAATAATGACTTGGAAGATGTGCCTCAAAAAACTACTTTGCCCTTTACTTGTTAGTAGTATATGAAAGAAAATAAAAGAACCATTTTGTTTCTTGTTTTGGGAAGCTTTTTTATTGCCAATGCTATTATTGCAGAGTTTCTTGGTGTGAAAATATTTTCGCTAGAAGCAACATTTGGCATGCAGCCCGTTAATTGGCAAATATTGGGCAATAGCCTCAGTTTTAACATGACAGTTGGGGTTGTTTTATGGCCAGTTGTATTTATAATGACTGATATAATA
The DNA here is from genome assembly GCA_903927505.1 of uncultured Bacteroidota bacterium. Lineage (GTDB taxonomy): Bacteria > Bacteroidota > Bacteroidia > UKL13-3 > UKL13-3 > B1. Next base: position 11,014 of record CAIYNF010000052.1, read on the forward strand.
AATGAGTATTTTGGAAGAGGTGGCGTTAAATTGTTTTCCTATATCGCTGCAATCTTAATCTCCTACGCTTTCCTTGCTATTTTTATGGGCATTCATTTGCCAGCTGCAGATTTTTGGATCACCAAACAAACCCCCAATGGCAGCATTAATATGCAAGAAGCTTACCAAGCTATATTTGGTCAGGGTTTATGGATTATTATAGGCTCATTATTTGCCTTTTTAGTTGGACAATTTGTAGATGTTTGGGTGTTTCATTACGTAAAAAAACGCACTGGAAATAAAAACCTGTGGCTGCGTTCAACGGGTTCTACCCTGGTATCACAGCTAATTGACAGCTTTGTGGTTTTATTTATAGCCTTCTATATTGGTGCTGGCTGGGATATTAATTTAGTGCTTGGTATTTGTGCTGTTAATTATATTTACAAACTAGTTGTAGCACTCCTACTCACACCCGTTTTATATGGCGTGCATGCCATTATTGACAGCTATTTAGGAAAAGAACTAGCAGAAAGCATGATGCGCGAAGCACATGAAGATTAAGGTATTTTACTTTTTAGTTAAATACAAAATGCGCTCGTTTTTATTTCCTCCGCCCGTATCTAAATAGCCTGTTAAAATCAACTTGGTACTGCTTATTTGAGTAATTTGATAAGCTTGGTTAATCCAATCTATTTCAGAAATAACAATAGAATTACTGCTGCTGGTATACTTCCAGGTAATGGCAAAATCAGACCCGGAATGTGTCATAACACCTGTTTGATTGTCTGAATTAAAATTGTATACCCCCAAATTAGCCCAAGTTTCTAAACGAATTTTCAATCCGTTTTCGTAAATATCATTTACAATAACACTGTCGCGGTTCCATGTACCCACAAAATCAATTCCTCCAGTATCGGGAGTTGGATCATTGGTGGCATCGGGCTGACAAGCAGATAGAGTTAAAATTAATCCAATTGTGAAGAAGGTAGTATTTATTAATTTCATAATACTTCAAAAAAAAGCAATCATTTTCTAAAAATAAAATGAGTTACCCAATTCGTTTTTAACTTATTATTGCCGTATGCCACATTTAGTATACATATTATTGGGTTCGAACCAAGGCAATTTGGCGCAACAGCTTGAAAACGCTTGCCTGGATATAGAAAATGAAATTGGAAATATTGAAGATAAATCATCGTATTACCAAACTGCGGCGTGGGGAAATACCCAACAAGACGCCTTTTTAAACCAAGTTATTTCGGTTCGAACCGAATTAAACCCAAAAGCTATACTAGAAAAACTATTGGCTATTGAGGCTAAAATGGGCCGACAAAGAATTACCAAATGGGAGCCGCGTATCCTAGATTTAGATATTCTTTTTTACGACAAGCTCCTTTTGGATGAAACGGATTTAATTATCCCCCATCCTCATATTCAAGATAGAATGTTTACTTTGGCGCCATTGGTAGAAATAGCAGCAAACTTCATCCATCCCCACCTTCATTTAAGCATGGAAGCACTATTAGAAATTTGCCCAGATCCATTGATGGTGGAAAAAATGGGTGGAAATTAAGCATTAAAACTCCCACATTTGAGGTCGTGAGCAAGCAAAATAATTATTCGTTTATAGCCATTGAAGGCAATATTGGTGCGGGAAAATCTACCCTTGCTTCCATGCTTGCTGCCGATTGGAAAGCACGGTTAATTATGGAAGAATTTGAAGACAATTCTTTTCTTCCCAAATTTTATGAAGATGCCAGAAGATACGCTTTCCCTTTAGAAATGAGCTTTTTGGCTGCACGATTCAACCAATTAAAAAGGCAATTACCAGAACAAGACTTATTCAGCGAATTGGTAATTAGTGATTATATTTTTACCAAGTGTTTGTTGTTTTCTAAAGTAAATTTGGATGAAGATGAGTATGAATTATACTCTAAAATGTTCAATATTATATTGCAACAATTGCCAAAACCAGATTTGTTGATTTACCTCCACGCGCCCATTGAAAGGCTGCAATGGAATATCTCCAACAGAGGCAGGTCATATGAGCAACATATTAAAGATGAATACCTAGAGAACTTGCAAAAAAACTATTTTAATTTCCTTCATACCAGCACAGAGCAGCGTATCTTATTGATAGACTGCTCTAATATAGATTTTGTAAAAAACCCTGAGCATTACCATCAAATAAAGGAATTGGCTGGTAGAAACTATGAGCCAGGCATTCATCATTTCCATATTTTGGATGTATAATGGCAAGATCGTCTAAGCTGATGAGCATAGCCTATTTACCTCCTATTGCATGGTTTCAACATGCTTTGCAGGCAAAAGAAGTTTATATAGAAACCAAAGAAAATTATATCAAACAAAGCTACCGCAACCGCTGCAAAATTTTAAGTGCCAATGGACCTTTAGATTTAAGCATTCCCGTTTTACATTTACATTCCAAACAACTCATTTCTGAAATAAAAACACAAGACCAAGAGGCTTGGCAAAAGAAGCATTGGCAGGCCATTTGTGCAGCCTATGGGAAATCTGCTTTCTTTCTTTACTACAGAGATAAATTGGAAAATATTTTTCTAAAGCAAACATTTGCCTGCCTGTTTGAATTTAATTTGGCGCTTATTAATACGCTCTGTGGCATGCTTAAAATTGAGTTGCAATTTCAATTCACCGAAAGCTTTGAGCCCTTGAGCAATGAACATGTAGACTATAGAAATTTCTTTCATGCCAAAGGAATTGCCGCCAGCAAGGAATTGGTTTTTGAAAAGAAATACGACCAAGTTTTTGCTGAAAAATTCCCCTTTCAAGCCAATTTATCTATCATAGATTTGTTGTTTAATGTTGGCCCTTTGAGCAAAGAATTCCTAATACAAAAAGTTTAAGTATAAAAAATATTTCGGTTCGAACCAAACGCTATTACCCATGAAAACAAAATTGAATAAATTACTTGCAAGCCTACTATTTATTAGCCTAAGCAGTCTTCAAATTGGCTATTCGCAAAACAATTTTATTGCAGACTCTTTAGACATTTATGTGCAAAGAGAAATGCAACGCTGGCAAGTTCCCGGCATGGCCATTGCCATTGTTAAAGATGGAAAAGTAGTTGTTTGTAAAGGTTATGGCTATGCAAATATAGAAAGTAAAACGCCTGTTGATGCTTATACATTATTTCAAATTGCCTCTAATAGCAAAGCCTTCACGGGCACAGCCATGGCTATGTTAGACTATGAAAAGAAATTATCTTTAGATGATAAGGTTACCAAATACATGCCTTGGTTTAAATTGCACGAAGCTAGCTCAACAGAATTATGTACCGTAAGAGATTTGCTTACTCATAGAATTGGTCATGGTACCTTCCAAGGCGATTTTTTAAATTGGGGAAGTAAGCTTAGCAGAAAAGAAATTATTGAAGGCATGGGTAGAACCAAACCTGTTAATCCTTTTAGGTACAAATATGGGTATTGCAATGCCGGCTACATTACCGCAGGTGAAATAATTCCAATAGTAACAGGGCTTTCATGGGACACTTATATTAAGAATACTTTTTTTGATCCATTGGGAATGACGCATACCAATACCAATTATTTGGAAATGAAGAACGACAAAAATGCGTGTACACCTTATACTTTGTACAAAGGGAAAATTGTTCCTATGCCATTAACAAATATTGAAAACATGGGTCCTTCTGCCAGTATTAATTCTTGTGTGGCAGATATGAGCAAATGGTTGTTGATGCAATTGGATGGCGGAAAATTTAATGGCGTTCAAGTAGTGCCTTACCAAGCCTTATTGGAAACCAGAAAATCGCAAATGATTAGCAATGATTTTAACTCAAAAATGTTTCCTAGCAAGCATTTTGCAAATTATGGCTTGGGATGGAATAGCTACGATTACCAAGGCAAACGCGTTTGGGAACACAGCGGTGGCGCAAATGGATTTGTAACCAAAACAGAATTTATTCCTGAGGCAAATTTGGGCGTAATTGTTTATACCAACTCAGATGCAAACAGCTTGTATGAAGCTTGCGCCAAACAAATTATTGAAGCGTATTTAAATGTTCCGTACAGAAATATCTCGGAATTTTATTTCAATAGAACTTTACCGGGCAAACAAAAAGATGCAAAGGATTTAGATAGTTTACTTCAAATTGCCAGCAAAAAATTAAAGCCTGAAATTGCATTACAGAAATTTGAAGGCGTATACCAAAACAGTTTGTATGGTGTGATGCATATTAAATTAGAGAAAGGGAAATTGAATATGTACTTCTCGCATCACCCTGATAATATTGGGCATTTAGACTATATAGGTAACAATCAGTTTTTGTGCACTTATTCTGATATTACATGTGGCATTGAGGTTTTGCCATTTACCATGGAAACTGGTGAGGTAAAAAATATAAATGTTAAAGTGAACGATTTTATTGATTACGAGCACTATATTTTTGAACACTATTTAGAAAGCATCAGGATTGAGAAAAAACAAAATTCGCCTGAGCCAAACTAAGGTCAAATGCTTTTCTATTTAGGTTCATTTCAATTTCTTTTTGATCAAAAAACGCAACAATATTTTCGGTAGCCATATTACCAGTTAAGGCATCGGTGGCCATTGGGCAACCGCCAAATCCTTTGATGGCGCCATCAAAACGTAGGCAACCACTTTGATAGGCTGCAGTAATTTTCTCTTCCCAAGTTGTTGGTGTAGTATGCAAATGTGCACCAAATTCTACTTGAGGTAATTCTTTTATTAACGCTGTGAAAATATAGGAAATATCTGCCGGTTTGGCTATTCCAATGGTATCACTCAAGGAGATTATTTGAATATCCATTGCTACAATTTTTTGTACCCAATGGGCAACAATTTCTGCTGTCCATAAATCGCCGTATGGATTTCCAAATCCCATACTGATATAAATCACTAATTTTTTCCCGTTCCTGATACATAATTCTTGGATTTCAGCCACAGTTTGTAAAGATTCTTGAATAGAACTATTGGTATTTCTTTTTTGAAAGGTTTCAGAAACTGAAAAAGGAAAGCCCAAATAGGTAATTTCTGGATGTAAACAAGCGGCTTCTGCACCACGCTTATTTGCAACAATTGCTAAGAGTTTGGTTCGAACCGAAGCCATGTCTAAACGCGCCAAAACCTCAGCGGTATCTTGGAGTTGCGGGATTGCCTTAGGCGATACAAAGCTACCAAAATCTAGGGTATCAAAACCTACCTGAAGCAATTGGTTAAGGTAGTTTACTTTAATATCTGTAGGAATAAACTGATGTAAGCCTTGCATAGCATCACGCGGACATTCAATGAGTTTGATTGGCATTAACGTATAATTTTTATGAAATACAAGCACAAATTTATCGTATTAATGGTTATTTTTGAGTCCTTTTTTGATTTAAAAAGAAAACTGAATCATGAACCAAGAGTTGGAAAATGTAACAAACGAACCTGCGGAAGAACAACTTCCAGTGGTTAACCTACCGGAATCTACACCCGTAAATTCCATTGAAGAAACAGTAATTGTTGAGGAGGCTATTGCGCCGGAAACGCCTGTTAATGTGCACCCTGAAACCAAACCTGAAGAATTTGCACCTGTGGCAGAAACTACAGAAATTTTGGTAGAAGAACACGAATTAGAAAGTGTGGAAGAACTGCCCGACTTTGCCAATTTGAGCAAGGAAGATCTTTTAAAAACTGCACTTAGAGCCACCCAAGAAAAAGAATTAGAAGAGGCTTTATTAATTTTTAAAGCCGTAAAACCATACTTAGAACAACATATTGCTGAGGAAAAAGCGGAAGCTTTGGCCAAATATTTAGAAGAAGGTGGTGATAAAGATGGTTTTGAGTATAGAGGCGATAACAGCAAAGAACAATTTCTTTCTGCATTCACGGAATTGAAACAACGCAAAGAAGATGCGCGCAAACGTCAGGAAGCCGAAAAACAAGAAAATCTTAAAAAGAAAGAAGCCATTCTTGATGAAATTAAGAAATTAAACGAATCGGAAGAAACTGCCAATAGCTTAAAGAAACTTAAAGAACTGCAAGGTGAGTGGAAGAAAATTAAGAATGTTCCGAAAGAAAATATTGAAACCCTTTGGGAAAGTTACAGGGTTTTAAATGAGATTTTTTACGACCGTCTTTCCATTAACAATGAGTTAAAAGATTTAGACAGAAGTAAAAACCTCGACCATAAAATTGATTTAATTGCCAAGGCCAATGAATTAACGGCTGAAACCAATATCAAAAAAGCCCTCATGGGCGTTAAAAAATTACAAGAAGATTGGCGTTATATTGGTCCTGTTGCCAAAGAAGCTTCTGAAGATATTTGGGTAAGGTTTAAAGTGGAGGTAGACAAAGTATACACCCTCATTAAATCTAAAACCGAGGAGCTAGAAAAAGAACGTCATGTTAATTTAGAGGCAAAAAAAGAACTGCTAGAAAAAGCAAAAGCCTTAGCTAATTTTCAAACACAACGCATCAAAGATTGGATGGACCAAAGTGTTGCAGTAAATGAGTTGATGGAAGCTTGGAAAAAAACGGGTCATGTGCCTATGGCTTTCCGCGATCAGGTTTGGAATGAATTTAGAGACGCTAGAAATGGCTTTTTTGCTAATAAAAATAACTTCTTTAAAACTTTACATGCAGAACGCAATGCCAATTTAAAAGCAAAAGAAGAACTTTGTGCAAAGGCAGAAGCTATTGCAGCCAACCCAATTGATTGGAACAAGCAAACAGACGAATTAAAGAAATTACAAGAAGCTTGGAAAAAAATTGGTCAGGCGCCAGAAAAAATTAACGATGCCGTTTGGAGACGTTTTAGAACTGCCTGCGATTCTTTCTTTGAAAAGAAATCTGAAAGATATGCCAGTCAGCAAACAGAACAAGTTGCCAACCTAACAGCCAAACAAGCTTTGGTGAGCAAATTGGAAGAATTAAGCGCATCAGAAAGCAGCAACAATATCTTTGCTGAATTGAAACAAATTCAAACAGATTGGAACGCGATTGGATTTGTACCTGCCGCGCAAAAAGACAGCATTAACAAGAAATACAACGAACTTCTTGATAAATTATACGGTAAACACAAACAACTTAATAAAGATATACGTGAAGACCGCGACAAGCAAAACTTTGAGTTAATGGCTGGTTCGGCAAATGGCATGATGAAATTGCAGAGAGAAGAAAAAATCTTGCAAGAACGCATCAGAGGAATTAAGAAAGACATGGAAACATGGGATAACAACCTCGGTTTTTTCAAATCTGGTAATAGCAAAAATCCTTTGGCAGAACAAATTCACGATAAAATTGAAATCGCCAAAAAGCATGTTATTGGTTTAGAAGAAAAATTAAAAGCTTTAAAAGCACTTCGAAACAAACCAGCTGAAACGCCTGCTGCGCCTGCTGCGGAAGTAACTGCAGAATAAAGAAATATATAGAAAGCATTTGTCAATTGGCAAATGCTTTCTTGTTTTAATAAAGAACGCAATACCTTGAACCTACATTTTGTTTTCAATTTTATTCGTCATTACCTCAGCGCAACATTAATTGATGTGCTGCACTCCCCTTTTGTATTTGGCTTATACCAAACTTGCATAAAAAGGCAAGATGCCAATGATTACAAAATTATAGAGCAATTGAGAACTGAATTAAAAAACAATCCAACTGAATTGTTCTATTCAGATTTTGGCGCCTCTCAAAAGAGCCGAAAAACCACCCTTAACAAATTAGCCAAACAACATTTAAAACCTGCTAGAATTGCCCAAATATTGGCAAGAATGGCAAGCAAATATCCACACCAAACCTATTTGGAACTAGGCACCTCCTTGGGCATTAGCACTTGCTATTTGGCTAAATTTGCCGCTACAAATGCAAAAATTTATACCATAGAAGCTTGTGAACCGGTTAGAGAAGTAGCTTTGCAAAATTTCAAGGTATTGGGTTTGCAAGATAAAATTGAATCTGAACTGGGGAATTTTGATGAAGTGTTACCCGAATTACTCCCTAAAATTGGCAAACTCGATTTCTTTTTTATTGATGGAAACCACAGCTATGAAGCCACTTTGCGCTATTTTGAAATGGCAAAACCCTATTTGCATAACGATAGCGTAATTGTTTTTGATGATATTTATTGGAGCAAAGGCATGACCCAAGCTTGGCAAGCAATTAAGGCAGATCCAATGGTGCGCGTGAGTGTAGATTTGTTTTTTGTGGGAATGGTTTTCTTTAGGAAAGAACAAGTAAAAGAAGCCTTCCAATTGCGTATCCTTTAATTTAGACAATTCGCTTTTTAAATTAGAATAACTCATTGGGAATTATACAGCTATTGCTGTAAGTTCGAATCATGAGTGAACGCATTAAAATTGGCATTTTTTTTGGCGGTAATAGCCGCGAACGTGAAGTATCTTTTGCAGGTGGAAGAACGGTTTACGACAATCTCGATAAAACCTTATTTGAAGCAGTTCCAATTTTTGTAGATAGTTTCAATAACTTTATTTTACTCGATTGGCATTTGATTTACAAAGGTTCTATCCGTGATTTTTATCCTTCGGTAGAATTTTTAAAAGGCGCCAAACATGAGGTGCAGGTATACGCAGAAAATATTAAAGCAGCCCATAAAGACCAAGGTAAAGCCATGGCCCGCAAACTGGGTAAATTATTACAAATTGAAGATTTAAAAACCCTTATCGACTTTGCCTTTTTAGCACTACACGGAAATTTTGGTGAAGATGGAACCATACAAGGATTATTAGAATGGAATGGCATCCCCTATTCTGGTTCGGGCATCATGCCAAGTTCTATTGGCATGAACAAACGTTTGCAAAAAGAATGGATGGAAGCCGCAGGCATGAAGGTGCCAAAATATTTTAGCTTCACAAAAAGCGGTTTGAACCAATTGCCAAAACTTTTTAAGGAAGCAAAAAAACAAGTGGGTTTACCCTTTGTAATTAAACCGGCAAACCAAGGTAGTTCTGTTGGCGTGAGTGTTATTCATAACGATGATAAAGCGGCATTTATTGAAGCTGTTCACAAATCTTTTTTCATTCAAACTATCCGTCCAAGTGATTGGATCGGCAAAAATTTATTGGAGAAAACACAGTTTATCCAAAAAATAAGTGATGTAAAAGAAGGCCTTGGATTACCTGCAAAAATTAAAGACAAAATTATTTATCACCCAGATGAATTATGGGCAATTTTAGACAAAGAACTGAAAGGAAAAGTTCATATTCAATTGGAAAGTGTATACTCTGAAACAGAATGTTTAATAGAATCATTTATTGAAGGTCGTGAATTTTCTTGCATTGTATTGCGCAATGAAGACGGCTCTGCTGTAGCACTTCCGCCTACTGAAATTGTAAAAGGCACAGAGGTATATGATTACAAAAGCAAATACCTTCCTGGCTTTAGTAGAAAAATTACGCCCATAGATTTAGCAGATAAAAAAATACAAGAAATTAGAACTGCTTGTGCCAAACTATTTACCTATTTCAACTTTCATGTATACGCACGCATAGATGGCTTCCTGAGTAAAAACGGCGATCTATTTCTAAACGATCCCAACACCACATCGGGCATGATGCCTTCTTCTTTTTTCTTTCACCAAGCGGCAGAAATTGGTTTGAACCCATCGCAATTTCTAACCTATATTATTAGAACATCTATTAGCGAAAGAATAAACAGCTTTAGCGTTTCCTATAGCTACGAGCCGCTTTTGGCCAAATTGGATACGCAACTAAAAATTAACCAAAGCAAAAAAGCCAACAAAAAACGTGTGGCCGTTTTAATGGGTGGCTATAGCACAGAGCGTCATATTTCTGTTGAAAGCGGAAGAAATGTGTATGAGAAATTAGCCTCCTCAGAAAAATACCAACCCTTCCCTGTTTTTGTAACTGGTGATATCAATTCTCATGAGCTTTATTTATTACCAATTCAGGTAATGCTTAAAGACAATGCGGATGATATCAAAGAAAAAGTAATGGCATACCACCGTCCTGCCATTATGAATTCTATTACCAAAGATTGTGAGGCAATACTTCATAAATACAGCAATACCAACCTGTTTGAGCCAAAGAAAATTACGTATGCCGACTTAAAGAAAATGGCTGATGTGGTGTTTATAGCACTTCATGGTAGACCAGGAGAAGATGGAACGGTTCAAAAAGAATTGAATAAAATTAAGCTGCCATTTAATGGATCGGATGTGGCAAGCTCTCAACTTACCATCAATAAATTTGAGACCAATGCCTTGCTTAGAAAAAAAGGTTTCTTGGTTGCCGATCATCTTTTGGTTTATGAAAACGATTACAAGAAAAATGCAAAAGCAATTATTGCACAGGTTGAAAAAATAGGCTACCCACTTATTGCCAAACCTGCAGATGATGGTTGCAGCAGTGCGGTGAAGAAAATTAAAAACCGCAAACAACTGGAAGCTTATGCAGATGGTGTGTTTAGACCAAGTTTAACCCTCACACCCGCCATGCGCGAGCGTTTGGAGATAAGTATCAAAGAAGAATTTCCTAAAAAATCATTTTTCTTGGTTGAAAAATTTGTAGAAAAAGGTAAAGCAAAACATTTCCTAGAAGTTACGGGTGGCATGCTTACACAATACAGAAAAAGTAAATTATTTTACGAAACTTTTGAGCCAAGTGAAACCTTAGCCGAAAGCGAAATTTTAAGTTTGGAAGAAAAATTCTTAGCAGGCCAAGGTCAGAATATTACCCCAGCACGTTATGCCAAAACAGCTTTGGCCAACAAAAAAATAAGTGCACAAGTGCAAGAGAAATTAAAGGCTGCAGCAAAAGTATTGGGTGTAGAAGGCTATTGCCGAATAGATGCTTTTGTAAGAGTATTTGCTGGAAATAAGGTTGATGTTGTTTTTATTGAAGTGAACTCATTGCCAGGAATGACGCCTGCTACGGCCATATTCCATCAATGTGCATTGAACAATTACAAACCTTATGAATTTATTGATAAAATTTTGAGTTTTGGTGAAGACCGTTTGAAACTAAAAAAATAACAACATGAAAAAATTACTTCTATTTACATTTTTACCACTATTTACCATGGCCCAAAATAATTTAGACATTGCCACCCTTTGGAAATTTGGTAGGCTGAGCGAACACATGGTTTCGCCTGATGGGAAAACAGCATTGTAT
>CAIYNF010000053.1 GCA_903927505.1 uncultured Bacteroidota bacterium
AAATGTACAAGTACAAGAAAGCAATGGCGGCGGTTGCAAGGGCGATACAGCAAGCTTCCATGTATTTGTAAAACAACCAACAGGCCAAGAAGAGTTAGTTGCCAGTGCGGTACAAATCTATCCAAATCCAAGTGAGGGTGTATTCAATATTGAACTTGGTTCGAACCAAAACATAACCGTAGCGGTAATGGATATAATGGGCAATAGCATAGAAAAAACAACCATCACCGGCAATGGAAAGTTAGATTTAAGCAAACAAGCAGCAGGGGTTTATATTATCCACCTAAGCGATGAAAACGGCAACCACCTTTATGAAAAAGTGCAATTGCTGAAATAGAAAATACGAATGAAAAAACTTGTTACACTCTTATTTTTAATTGGAATTTGCTTTTTAGCGGAGGCAATTAATTCTGTAAAAACACCACAATTAACAATTGGATTTTTGCAAAATAAAGGGCAAATACTTAACCCAAATGGCCAAGTAAATAAGGAAGTTTTATTTCATTTAAATTCAGAACATGCAGCAGTGCAATTGCGCGAAAATGGATTTAGTTACACTTTTTTTGAAGCTGATAATGGAACACAGGCACAGCGGGTAGATATTGATTTTGTTGGTGCTAACACAGATGCATTGAAAGAAATGCATGATAAGAATGAAGGCGAAATAATTTATAGAGGCAAACAAAACATCAGTGAAGAAATTCGCTTGAACAGCTACACAAAAGTTTTGTATAGCAATATCTATCCAAACATAGATGTTGAATTTTTATCCTTTAATGAAAATGGCCAACAAGCATTTAAGTACAATTTTATTTTGCATCCAGGTGCCAATAGCAATTTAATTCAATTGAAATTTAATGGGGCAAAATCAACACGCATTAATAAGAATGGAAACATTGTTTTTAAAACGTGTTTTGGAAAAATGGAGGAGCGTGTACCTTATAGTTATGAATTAAAAAGTGCTGGAGATATAGGAAACACGGTAGTTGCCAAGTTTAAGCAATTGGGTTCGAACCTATTTGGTTTTGCAATTGGAAAATATGATGAAAGCAAAACTTTGGTAATTGACCCCTTGCTTTGGTCTACTTATTATGGTGGAACTTCTGCTGAGCAAAATGGAGGAATGGTAGTTGATAGCAGTGGCAATATTTATATAGCAGGAAGAACAGCTTCTAAAAACAATATTGCCTCTCCAGTTTCCTACCAACCTATACTTGGAGGAGCAAGTGGTTATGATGGTTTTATTGCTAAATTTGGTGGTGGTGGTGGTGCCATGTTATGGGCCACCTATTTTGGAGGAACCGGCACAGATGAAATAGACGAATTGGCATTGGATAAGGATCAGAATTTGATCCTTACAGGAAATACCTCATCTGCTGCTGGCATTGCTACTCTTGGCGCTTTTCAAAGCACCTTAAATGGTTCTGTAAATGGTTTTGTTGCTAAATTTACGCCAGCAGGAAATATTGTTTGGTCTACTTATTATGGAGGAACAGGTACTATTGGATTTTATGGAATTAATGTAGATATAAAAGGGGATATCAATGTGGTTGGAAGCTCTTCTTCTACCGATGTTTTAAATTATCCCAATATTCACCAGTCGAGCAATGCAGGTTTAACAGATATTTTGTTGGTGAAATTAAATGTAAACGGACAAGTAAAATGGGCCACTTATTATGGCGGTACTTTAAACGACAATGCGTATGGTTTGTGTTCTGACAATAATTGTAATTTATATGTAACTGGAAATACATTTTCTACTTCAGGGCTAAGTACAATGGGGGCATACCAATTTGCAAGTGGAGGCGGGTCTGATACATATATGGCAAAATTTGATACCCTTGGTCGTTTAACTTATGGAACTTTTTATGGTGGTTCGGCTTCAGATTATGGCTCAGAAATGACCATGGATAATGAGGGAAAATTAATTATAGTTGGGTATACCAGTTCAACATCCAATATTGCTACCAATGGGGCTTTTCAAACCCTAAAAAATGGCACCGGTTATGATGGTTTTATTTTAAAATTAGATACCGCTGGTGGTATTATTTGGGGAAGTTATTATGGAGATATTGGCACTGAAAATTTATACAATGTTACCGTAGATCCTTCCAATAATATTTACTTCTGCGGTGGAACTACTTCGGCCGCAAATATGGCCACAAGTGGTTCTTATCAATCTAGCATTTGGGGCTCAGGTGATGCCTTTTTTGGCTGTTTTGATAAAAATGGGGCAAGGCAATGGTGTAGTTATTTTGGAGGTCCTTCGGGAAGTGAAGGAATAAAAGGCATTGTGTTTGATAAGCTGGGAAATTTACATTGTTATGGCGTTACCAATTCCGATACCGGCATAGCCACGCCTTGGCAATGGCAAAATAACCGACAAGGGAATACAGAAATGTTTCTGTTTAAATATTATGTTGGCCTGCCTGTTGTTGAATTGCCGATAGGCAATAATACCATTTCTAGCAGTCAGGGTTTATGTGGTGTTGGAGCAGCGCAAGACCTTACAGGAACTTTTCCAAGCGGTGGCGATGGGATGTTTAACTACCAATGGTTGTTTAGCAACAGTGGCTTGCCAGGCACCTACGTATCAGCGGCAGGCGCCAATACCAATGATAGCTATTCACCTGGCACG
>CAIYNF010000054.1 GCA_903927505.1 uncultured Bacteroidota bacterium
ATATTGGCGCAATTAAATTACTACTTAAAAGAAGTGATACTGCCCAACACGTCATTTACCATAAGCCACCAATGGAGCGGCATTATGGCCTTTGGCGAAAATAAATTACCCCTTGTAGAACGCCTCAACGAAAGACAAGTGATGGGTGTGCGCCTCAATGGAATGGGCGTAGCATTGGGAAGTAAAATTGCAAAAGACTTGGTAAAATTATTGGGCTAATTATTTACCCAATTCAATAATCCGAATAGTATTTGGGGCCAATTTAATCTTGCTCAAATCTGTAATGAGCTCCTCACTTACATGGTCTTTGCCACTGGTGTAATTTTGCAAACGTTCATACATTCTTTCTGTGTTTAACTCCTCTTCCTTTTCACCTCTGTTAATAACAATCATAAAACTTTCAGTGGCGGTATACCTAAAATAAACATAGGTATTTCCTTCAGGTGTATACTGCATTAATTTACCAGTATTAAAAGCCTCATTGTCTCGGCGCAGTTTTGCAAATTTCTTAATAAAATCAAAGGCCTCATTCTCTTGCTGTGTGCGCCCTGCAACAGAAAATTTACTGAGGGTATCTCCAGGCCATCCACCTACAAAATCCAGGCGAATTTGTCCATCGTTTTTACGTGGCATTTCATTGGTAGTAAGTATTTCTGTTCCATAATAAATACTTGGTATACCACGCATGGTTAACAATATGCCCATTCCAATTTTCCACTTAGAAAAATCTTCATTTATTTCTGTATAAAAACGGTTTAAATCGTGGTTATCCAAAAAGGTAAGGTTCATATTTGGATTGTTATACAAGCCATCATGTGTGAGTGTAAAATATATTTTTGCCAATCCTTTATCCCATTCTGGTTTGTGGTTTAAGGCATCTAAAACCGACCAATACATTTGAAAATCTTTGGCACTGGTAAGGTGACTACTTGCTGGTGAATTTTTGTATTTATTTTTCTCTGTAAAATAGGCCATGTTTAAAACACCACCTTGCTCCCAAATCTCGCCGGTGCTATAAAAATCAGGATATTCAGCTTGTATATACGCCAAACATTGATCCATAAAAGCATAGTCGTTGTAACTATAAGTATCAATTCTAAATGCATCTACACCGGCATAATTAATCCACCACAAATAACTTTGCATGAGGTAAGTTGCCACCCAAGGATTTCTTTCATTTACATCTGGCATTTGGTTATCAAACCAACCATCTACCATGCGTTTTTTATCGTAGGCACTGGCATAAGGATCAAATTGCGTGGTAGCGCGGTAATTGGTTCGGGTAAAGCTTGGCCATTGGTTTACAAAATTAGAATCGGGCATATCCAACATCATCCAATGTTTACTTCCAATATGATTCGGCACCAAGTCCATCATCAATTTCATGCCGCGTTTGTGCAATTCATCTCCCAATTTTTTATAGGTTTCGTTCGACCCAAACCTAGGGTCTGTTAAGTAATGATCTGTTAAGGCATAACCGTGGTAACTATAGGCGGGCTGGTCGTTTACAAGCGTTGGGTTCAACCATAAGGTTGTTACACCTAAGTCCTGAAAATAATTTAAATGATTGATTACACCTTGCAAATCACCTCCATGTCGGCCACCAGCTGCATTGCGGTTAAGGGTGTTTTCCAACATCGTTTTCCCCACATCATTTTTAGGATCGCCATTGCTAAAACGATCTGGAAAAACCAAATAAACAAAATCGGAAGCTTCCATTTGGTGTGGTAATTTTTGCAAGGTTCGCAATTCGTAATTCACCAATTTTGTTTTTCCCTCAAACATAAAATTGAGGACAAAAGTATTGCCATGAAAATTTTCTAAATTGATATACACCAATAAATAATTAGGGTTTTTCAATTTCTGAATCTCTGTAATTTGCAGACCTGGCGTTGCCATTTTTACCTCATACTGCGCCACATTTAAGCCATACACACACAATTGCAAATCACGTGAATCTAAATTATGCCACCAAAATTGCGGATCAATGCGTTTAATTTCTGGCTTCTGTGCATAGGCAGTAAAGCTCCAAGCAAGCAAAGCTAAAAGGGGTAATCTCATAAAACGAATTTAATGAAAAAAGTTGATTGCCAATATTTCATGGACTACGGATTTTAAACTAAAAATCAAACAAAAGCCAGAGGCTAGTGGCCAGTTGCCAGAAGCTATTTAACGATAGTGCATTAAATACCCCTTTGCCAATTGAACGTAGGCAGCGGCGTTAAGTTTTACTTTTTCTATATGTGTTTCGCTCATTTGTTTTACCACTTTGGCAGGCGACCCCATAACGATAGAATAATCTGGAATGCGCATGCCTTCTGTTACTAAAGCATTGGCACCTATGATGCAAAAATTACCAATTTTAGCACCGTTTAAAATGGTGGCATGCATACCTACCAATACATTATTTCCCAACTGCGCACCATGCACAATGGCGGCATGACCAATAATACAATCTTCCCCAATAATTGCAGGGTATCCCGGATCTACATGTACAATGGCATTTTCTTGCACATTGCTTCTGGCACCAATTTTAATTTCATCGCCATCGCCGCGCAATACGGCGCCGAACCAAACCGAGGCATTATCACCCAATATTACCCTTCCAAAAACCCTGGCCGTATCTGCAATAAAAACATCACTACCTTTGGTAATGGGGGTTTGAAGCACTTGCTTTAATTTTTCAAAAAATTCTGGATCCTGAAACATTTTTTATGAATTATATCTCAAAACTAAAATTATTTTTTTGAGTTTGTTAGTTTAAATTGCAATACTAATTACCTAATCAATGAAAAAAGCAATAATTCTTAGTGCATTCGTTGGAAGTCTTCTACTTACCAATGTAAATGCCCAGACTATCCCCTTCCCACAAGCCAGTCCAACCACCAGCATTTCACAAAATTTCGCAACCTCTAAAATAGAATTGAGTTATTCTCGTCCATCTGCAAAAGGCAGAAAAGTATTTGGCGAAGTAGTTCCTTTTGGAAAATTTTGGAGAACAGGTGCCAATGGTGCAACACTCATTACTTTTGGTGAAGATGTTAAAATTAATGGTACCGAAGTAAAAGCTGGCAAATACGGTTTAATCACTTTTCCAGGTGAAACAGAATGGACCATTGTACTAAGCAAAGATTTAAATGTAAATAGTGTAGAAGCCTACAAACAAGAAAATGATGCTGCACGTTTTACTGTAAAATCAGAAAAACTAAACGACTATATAGAAACCTTCACCATTGATTTAAACAACATGCGCAACGATATGTGCGACCTAATAATCAAATGGGAACGCACAGAAGTTAGACTTAATATTGTAAGCTTCTACGACGATCGTTTGAGCAAACAAATTTTGGATATAATGGGCAAAGATACCCGTCCTTACTACGGTGCAGCCAATTATTATTTTGACAATAACAAAGATTTAGGGCAAGCATTGGCATGGGTTAACAAATCCATTGAAGCAAATCCTAAAGCCTATTGGGTATGGTATTTAAAAGCTAAAATTCAAAAAGCGCAAGGCAATTATGCAGCAGCTTTAGAAAGTTCTATGCAATCATTAAACTTGGCAAAAGCAGACAAAGATGATGCCTATACAAGGAACAATGAAAACCTTCAAACAGAAATAAAAGCATTACAAGCTGAAGTTCCTGCCAAAGGCAAAAAGAAATAATACTTTCTAAAAAATGAGAGAAAAAAAAAGCGGCCAAAGGCCGCTTTTTTTTTCTCCTATAAGAATTCAAATCCTATGTCTCGTCGGTAATATTTATTTTCAAACTGCACCAAAGCTGCATTTTTATTGCAAGTAGCAATGGCCTCAGCAATAGAATTTCCAAAAGAAGTAACGGCCATTACACGCCCGCCATTACTGAGTAATTCGCCGTTTTCGCCAAGTTTGGTGCCGGCATGAAATAAGATAGAATCTTTTACATTTTCCATGCCTGTCATCACTTTTCCTTTTTCATAAGCCTCAGGATAACCTTGCGAAACCAACATAATGGTTGCTGCAGTACGAGGATCAATTTCCAATTGCACTTTATCTAAATTTCCTTTAGCTGTTGCCATCATTAATTCCACAAAATCATTTTGGATGCGTGGCAAAACCACTTCAGTTTCTGGATCACCCATTCTGCTATTGTATTCAATTACAAATGGCTCTCCATTTACATTCATTAAACCAATAAAAATAAATCCAATATAATTGATCTGGTCTTTTTGCAAACCGTCAATGGTAGGTTTAATAATACGCTCTTCTACTTTTTGTATATAAGCAGCATCTGCAAATGGCAGCGGGCTAATTGCTCCCATTCCGCCAGTATTCAAACCTGCGTCGGCTTCACCAATTCTCTTATAATCTTTTGCCGAAGGAAGTATTAGATAATTTTTTCCATCGCATAATACAAAAACAGAAAGCTCAATGCCTTTTAGAAATTCTTCTACCACTACTTTTGTACTGGCCGAACCAAATTTCTTTTCGTTGATCATTAATTGCAATTCATGAATAGCTTCCTCCTGCGTTTGACAAATTAATACGCCTTTACCAGCGGCCAAACCATCTGCTTTTAATACAATGGGCAAGCTGTGATTTTGCAAATAGGCTATTCCTTCTTGTAAATTTTCTGAAGTAAAAGTACGGTAGGCGGCAGTTGGAATTCCATGCTTTTGCATAAAAATTTTGCTCCAGTCTTTGCTACCTTCCATTTGTGCGCCTGTTTTATCTGGACCAACAAATGCAATATTTTTTAATGCAGTAGTTGCTTCAAAATAATCACGCAAGCCATTTACCAGGGGATCTTCCGGACCAACAATTAAAAGTTCAATGGTATTTTGCAAACAGAAATTTCCCAAGGCATCAAAATCATTTGGGTTCAGTGCCACATTGGTGCCAAGTACTGCTGTTCCTGCGTTTCCAGGCAATATAAACAAGTGATCACAGGCGCTACTTTTGCGCAATTGCATGGCAAATGCATGCTCTCTACCCCCACTACCTATTATTAAAACATTCATTGTTACAAATATAATTGCTTAAAATGGAATTACATTTTTTGATAAACTTCAAAACTATGCGCGTAGGCATTTTTCTCATCTGCCCCAATGGTTTCTGTTGCCTGCAATTTCCAATCATTGGGCAATAAAGCCACAAAGAATGCATCAGCTAAAAAACGATGGTGTATGCGGGTTAAATAAACTTTATCGCACAAGGCCAAGCCTTGTTTATAAACAGAATCACCACCAATGATATAGAGCTTTTCAAGGCCTTTTTCTTTGGCAAAATTAATAGCTGCTTCCATTTCAGAAAAAGTTTCACAGCCCGCTATTTCGTTTTGACTTTTAGATAAAACCAAATTGAGTCGGTTAGGCAAAGGCCTACCAATTGAATCATAGGTTTTTCTTCCCATGAGGATGGCATACCCAGTTGTAAGTTGTTTAAAATACTTCAAGTCATTGGGCAAATGACAGAGCAGTTGGTTGTTGATCCCAATTCCATTTTTCTCGTCGGCCGCTACTACAATTGCTATTTCCATAAAATTTTATTCAAAAAAAAGGCCTCTTTTCAGAAGCCTTTTTAAAATTATACTAAGTTCATCTTAATTCGTTTGCCTATTTCATCAATATCGGCTTTGAATTTTTTGTCTGTTTCCATTAAATCGTTTACGGTCTGACAAGCATGAATAACTGTAGAGTGATCTCTACCGCCAAAATGCATTCCAATTGTTTTAAGTGAAGATTTGGTTAAATCTTTGGCATAGAACATTGAAATCTGACGTGCCTGAACAATTTCACGTTTACGTGTTTTTGATTTTACTTGTTCTACAGGAATAGTAAAGTAATCGCAAACCAATTTTTGAATGTATTCAATAGAAATTTCGCGGGTATTGTTTTTCACAAAGTTTTTCAAGATTTGTTTTGCCAAATCTATGTTTACTTCTTTGCGGTTTAAGCTGGCTTGCGCCAATAAACTTACCAAAGCACCTTGTAACTCGCGGATATTTGTATTGATATTATGTGATACATACTCAACAACCTCACGGTTAAGGGTAATACCATCATTGTACATCATGTATTCAAGAATTGCCAAACGTGTTTCAAAATCTGGTGTTTGCAAATCTGCACTTAAACCCCATTTAAAACGACTCAATAAACGGTCATCCATGCCTTTCAAATCCTTAGGCGCACGGTCACTGGTTAAAATGATCTGTTTACCTTGTTGGTGCAAATGGTTAAAAATGGCAAAGAATATTTCTTGGGTCTTTTGTTTGTTTTCTAAGAACTGAACATCATCTACTATTAATACATCAATTTGTTGGTAATAGTTAATGAAGTCTTGGTTTGAATTATTGCGAATAGCATCCACAAACTGATTCATGAATTTTTCAATTGGCACATACAACACAATTTTATTTTTGTTGTTCTGCTTAATTAAATTTCCAATAGCATGAATTAAGTGGGTTTTACCTAAACCAGTTTCGCTAAAAATCATCAAAGGATTAAATGAAGTGCCACCTGGTTTGTTGGCAACTGCAATACCTGCACTGCGCGCCAAACGGTTACAATCACCTTCAATAAAATTATCAAATGTTAAACTAGGGTTTAAGTTACTATCTATATTTACTTTCTTAATACCAGGAATAATAAATGGATTCTTGATACTCGGATTTAAATTGATTCCTACGCTGCTTTGTTGCAAATCTGATTTTGAGCTGCTGCTACCCGGTATATTAACTATATAAGGACTAGAAGTGCCCGTTCCGTTTTCTACAATGATATTATACTCTAAACGTGCCCCTACGCCTAATTCTTGTTTAAGTGTCTTTTTCAATAAACTCACGTAATGTTCTTCCAACCATTCGTAAAAGAATTGGCTAGGCACCTGAATGGTTAAAACTTTATTATCTAACTTAATAGGTTTAATAGGTTCGAACCAAGTTTTAAAACTCTGTGCTGGAACATTGTCTTGAATTAACTTTAGAATACCATTCCAAACTTCTTCACTGGTTTTTTCTGTCATAATCATATCCTTCATTTGCAGCCGTGAAAATGACCAAAAAAGTCCACACATCAAAACGTTTTCAACATTTTTTTTTATAAAAAAGTGCTTAAAAAAAATTACCCACTGATTTTTAACACAATTGTAATCTGTTTGAAAAAAAATTTTTTTTTATCAAACTTTCCTGAATTAAAAAATTGCTAAATAGTAACGATTTCTTCATAAGCCCATATAAAGCAATAGCTTTGGGCTTAACACAGAATTAACAAACTAAGAATTATGAGTGTTTGTTAGGCCAAACAAGTTACTTTGAATTCCTGTTTGAATGTTAACAAAGGGCTCAAAGGTGTACTTTATCTGCCCTAGTTGTAAACCCGCCCAACCCACTTGATTTACACATACCTTTTTGTTAATAACATTATTGTAGAACACGGGTTCGGGCAAAAACGTATGCGTATGCCCACCTATAATTAAGTCGATATTTTGAGTTTGGCAAGCCAATACCTCATCACTTACCTTATTCTCTTTGTACTTATAACCCAAGTGCGATAAACAAATCACCAAATCGCAATGATGCTGGTGTTTTAATTTGGCAGCAATTTGATTTGCAACAGGAATTGGATCATTATATAAGGTGTTCCCAAAAAGCTTTTCAGGCACCAAACCTTTCAGTTCAATTCCTAATCCAAAGACGCCAATTTTAATACCCTTTTTACGAAATATCTTGTATGGCTGTATTTTCCCTTTAAGTGGCGTATTTGAAACATCATAATTGGCATTTACAAAATCAAAAGTTGCTAGGGGCATTTGTTTAACCAGGCCTTCAATACCATTGTCAAAATCATGGTTGCCCAAAGTAACGCAATCGTACCCCATCTCCGACATTAATTTATATTCCAACTCACCACCATAAAAATTAAAATAAGGGGTTCCTTGAAAAATATCTCCTGCATCTAATAACAATAAATCGCCTTCTTCTTGGCGGATTTTTTTAATTAAAGTGGCACGCGCTGCCGCTCCGCCTTGTCCTGCCAAATTTTTGTCTGTACTTGGAAAAGCCTCTATTCTGCTGTGCCAATCATTGGTATGCAAAATACTCAGCGTTTTTGGTTCGGCATGCGCCAAAACTTTTACTGGCGAATTTGCCAAAGCACCAAACCCCACCAAATACAAGGTTTGTTTCAAGAATTCCTTACGATTATTTTTTTGTAATTCTTCCATCTTTCAAAGCTTGCAATGTTTCACCACTATAATACATCTCTTTCATTTGCAGAATAAGGGCATCACGTAATTTTATTTGTAGGTCTTTATATTCAATTGGATTTTTTAGCGCCTCTGCTTTATCACCACCATTGGCCAAATAATCACTGGTAAGCACATAATAATCTTTGCTTGGGTCGAACACAACGCCGTTAATACTTATTTGCGTTGCTTGGTTACCTTCAATTTGAAGGCGGAGTCCAGAAACAGGCACACCATCAAATTGCGCAATAGTGGCAAACATCTCCAAACATTTTTGTCCGCTCAATTTTAAAACCACCAAATTATTGTCAAACGGCATCAACTCATAAACGGTTCTAACAGTTATATCACCTTTATATATAACAGGGATTCTTAAACCACCATTGTTTAAAATACAAAAATCTACCTCTTGTTTGTTTGCTTTTGCATAACGCATCAATACATCACAAACCATATTGCCCAATGCACCCTCAGGTGTTTCTTTTTTTAAATCAGCAGATGCTACCATAATTCTGATATTCATCTGACTGTCGAGTTTTATTTTATAAGGCGCAATTAATTCCTTTATAGCAGCATCTTCACTTAATAAGGAATCTGCTTTGAGCTTTACATTTTTTTGTTGCTGCTCTTTTATTTGCAAACTGCTATGGCAAGCAGCAAAAAATAGGAAGAGAAATAAGAATTTAAAATTACGCATCATTGAAAGAAATTAGGCGCGGTATTCGCCAAAAACATCTCTAAAAGTATCCGCAATTTCGCCAAGCGTGGCGTAGTTTTCTACGGCATCAATAAGCAATGGCATCACATTGGTTCCATCTGTAGCGGCTTGTTTTATTTGGCTTAAGCCGGTTCGAACCAACTCATTGTTTCTATCTGCGCGCAATTGCTTGAGTTTTTCCATTTGCCCAATTCTAATGCTATCATCCACGCGTAATAATGGCGGCATAATGTCTTTGTTTGAAGCAAATTTATTTACCCCAACAATTATTTTTTCTTCACGCTCAATGGCCATTTGGTATTTATAAGACGCATCTGCAATTTCTCTTTGCATATAGCCTTGTTCAATGGCTGCCACTGAACCTCCCATGGCATCTATTTTTTCAATATAGGCCCAAGCCGCAGCTTCAATTTGATCTGTTAATGCTTCTACAAAATAGCTGCCCCCCATTGGATCAACGGTATCTACTACCCCACTTTCGTAAGCAATAATTTGTTGCGTGCGCAATGCCGTTCTTGCAGCTGCTTCTGTTGGCAAACTCAAGGCTTCATCAAAACCATTGGTATGCAAACTTTGTGTTCCACCCATTACTGCTGCCATGGCTTGCAAGGTTACACGCATAATATTGTTTTCTGGCTGCTGTGCTTGCAAGGTTGCGCCACCTGTTTGGGTATGAAAACGCAACATCATGGCCTTGGGATTTTTAGCGCCCATGTCTTTTGCCATTTTTGCCCACATCCTGCGCGCGGCTCTGTACTTGGCTATTTCTTCAAAGAAATTGTTGTGTGCATTAAAGAAAAACGACAAACGTTGTCCAAATACATCAATATCTAATCCTTTGTCTAATGCTGCTTTTAAATAACTTTTTGCATTAGATAAAGTAAAGGCTATTTCTTGCACTGCTGTTGAACCCGCTTCTCTAATATGGTAACCAGAAATAGAAATGGTATTCCATTTTGGTACCTCTTTACTACAATATTCAAAAATATCTGTAATAATGCGCATGCTGGGTTTAGGCGGATAAATATAAGTACCGCGTGCTGCATATTCTTTTAAAATATCGTTCTGAATGGTGCCACTTATTTTCTTGATATCGGCACCTTGTTTCTTGGCCAAGGCAATATAAAATGCCAATAATGTAGATGCCGTAGCATTGATAGTCATTGAAGTAGTTATTTTCTCTAATTCAATGCCATCAAATAATGTTTCTATATCTTTTAATGAATCTATGGCCACACCTACTTTACCAACCTCACCCTCACTCATGGCATGATCGCTATCATATCCTATTTGTGTAGGTAAATCAAAGGCCACACTCAAACCCATGGTACCATTGGCCAACAAATATTTATATCGTTTATTGCTTTCCTCTGCCGTGCTAAAACCTGCATATTGACGCATGGTCCAAAGCCTGCCGCGGTACATGTCTTTTTGAACACCACGCGTGTATGGAAATTCACCTGGCATTTCATTGGAATTTTCGCCAGTATAAACTTCCTTGATTTCAATCTCCGAATCGGTGATAAATTTTCTTTCCGTCATAAGTAGCGTATTGGTCTTAACCAAAAATCAAATCGAATTCTTTTTTTATAAATCCAAGCGCTTTAGATGTTGGAATGGCTTCTAATTTCATGAGCTGCTCAAATACCGCTTTGCTTAAGTCTAAGCCTACTGCATTTGGCCCCAAATCTGAATAAGCAGTATTAATTAAATTAATCATTTCCTCTTTCACCACACGAATAACCTGCCAAGCTTGCGCAGAAACATACAATTGTTGCGATAAGTTATGGTTAAACTCAGAATTGATGGCGGCAATCAATTCAATCTTTAATTGAGAAGCACTGATACCCGGTTGATGGGTACGTATTACCAAACTCTCCGGACTCATGCGTTCCATTAATAGCACGCAACGCTCGTAGGCTTGTAAACGAAGTGGTTGTAAGGTTTTAAGCTGCTCAGATTTTACATCCATGTTTCGCTTCTCATATTCCGAATCAAAAAATATTTTAAATTGGTAATAGGTTATTACAAAAACAATTAAGGCTGGAATAAGATACTTTAAGATTTCCAAAAAGATGGCTGTTACTTCATTCATGTGTTCTAATTTTGCTCGAAAATAAGGGAAATTCCCAAAATTGTTTTCTTAATTAGAACAATTTCAAAAAGGATGTGAATTGGTTCATTAGTTTATCATAAAATAAAATTGCAAAGTCCTTAGATTCGTTGTATTAGAAAATGGCAAAACTGGCAAAAGAAAATAAAATTATTTTCGGCAATGTCCAAGAATTCCCTCAAAAGGATGCGGAAGTTGTAGAAAAACCTAATCCCAAAAAGCTGGAAAAGGAAAAGAAAGAAAATGAAGGCAAGTACCTCAGGTTCCTTGTCGACGAACGTTTTCTTAAATCCATGGGGATTTTGTTTGTGCTGTTTTCTGTCTTTCTTCTACTTTCCTGTTTGTCGTTTTTTGGCTCTTGGGAAAGCGACCAAAGTTTGGTTCGATCCATCTCTTTTGGCATGTTGGCTGAAACCCAACCCACCATGGCCACAAATATTCTAGGCGTATTAGGAGCTTGGCTAAGTTACGTTTTTGTATACAAAGGATTTGGTATTGCCTCCTTTGCCTTTGTAATCATCTTTTTCCTAGTAGGGGTTTTACTGCTTACCAAATTGCAACCTATTTCTATTTCAAAAACCCTACGCTATAGCTTCTTCGGTGGCATATTACTTTCGCTTACCCTTGGTTTCTTATTCCATAACCAAGCGCCTATTTTGGCTGGCTCATTTGGACATTTTGGAAATGAATACCTCAAAGGACTCATAGGAAATATTGGCATTGGATTTGGTCTTTTAGCGTATGGTCTCATTTTTTTAACTGCGGTTTTTAATATTAATTTTTATGCGCCCAAGGCTGTTATTTCACCAGAGGTAAATGCAGAAGCAGCGCCAATAAAAAATACAGCAGTTGAAACCTCTATCCCCATTGAAGAAATTCCTTTGGATGGAAACGATTTTGTTTTGAGTAAAGTAAAGGAGGAGCTTGAAGAAGAGCTTGAGCTTGAGGAAGAGCATGAGGAACAAGAAGAGAGCGAAGTTGAAGAAGAAATAGAAGAAACGGCAGCGTTAATTGAAGAAATTGAGGAGGAAATTGTTACGCCTGTAGAAGAAATTCCATTACCGCTTACCACCAATAGCGGCCTGGTTTTAGAAGTACAAGAGACCCCTGAAGAGGAAATCATTACAGACAAAGCGCCTGTGCATTTTGGATTGGATCAACCTTACGACCCAACTTTGGATTATAGTCATTACCAATACCCGAGCATTGAATTGCTCAAAGATTATGGCGATAACAAAGGCAAAGTAGAAAGTGCGGAGTTGAGCGAAAAAACACGCATGATTGAAGATACCCTCAAGAATTATGGAATTGGTATAAAACGTATTTCTGCAACCATTGGGCCCACCGTTACTTTATATGAAATAATTCCACAGGATGGCGTGCGTATTGCCAAAATTAAAAACTTGGAAGATGATATTGCCCTGAGTTTAGCAGCCCTTGGTATTAGAATTATTGCACCAATTCCAGGAAGAGGTACCATTGGTATTGAAGTGCCAAACTCCACTCCTGCTATTGTAAGCATGCGCTCTGTGTTGGCTTCGCCCAAATTTATAAATGCAGACATGGACCTACCCATTGCCTTTGGAAAAACCATTAGCAATGAGGTTTTTGTAACAGATTTGGCCAAAATGCCCCATCTTTTAATGGCGGGTGCAACTGGTCAGGGTAAATCGGTTGGACTAAATTGTGTGCTTGCCTCTTTGTTGTATAAAAAACACCCTTCGCAAATTAAGTTTGTTTTGGTTGACCCCAAAAAGGTGGAGCTAAATATTTACAAAACCATTGAACGCCATTTCTTAGCTAAAATTCCTGGCGACCAAGATGCCATTCTTACCGATACCAAATTGGTTATTCATACGCTTAACTCCTTGTGTAAGGAAATGGATGATCGCTATGATTTATTAAAAGATGCACAAGTTAGGAACCTCAAAGAATACAATGCCAAATTTGTAAGCAGAAGGTTGGCGCCAACAGATAAAATAAAACACCGCTACCTTCCTTATATAATAGTGGTTATTGATGAGTTGGCAGATTTAATGATGACAGCCGGTAAAGAAGTAGAATTCCCAATTGCCCGTTTGGCGCAGTTGGCGAGGGCTATTGGTATTCACTTAATCCTTGCAACACAAAGACCAAGTGTAAATATTATTACAGGTACCATTAAAGCAAATTTCCCCGCCCGTTTGGCCTTTAGGGTTTCACAGAAAATAGATTCAAGAACCATTCTGGATGCCAATGGTGCCGATCAGTTAATTGGTAAAGGGGATATGTTGTTTAGCAATGGCAACGATTTAATTAGGTTACAATGTGCTTTTGTAGACACACCAGAAGTAGAAAGAATAACCGAGTTTATTGGTAACCAACAAGGACGCGAACCTTATGAATTGCCTTTGGTTCAAACCGAAAGCGATGAAGGCGGACACAGCGAAGGATTTGACAGCGAGAACCGCGACGATTTATTTGAAGAAGCTGCGCGCTTAATTGTGATTCACCAACAAGGCTCAACCTCATTGCTACAAAGACGTCTCAACTTAGGATACAATAGGGCTGGCAGATTAATTGACCAACTTGAAAAAGCTGGAATTGTTGGACCTTTTAAAGGAAGTAAAGCAAGAGAAGTTTTGGTTCATACTGATGTAGAATTAGAAGAAGTGTTGAAACACCTTTAAACTATTAAGGAAATAAATAATCATATAAATAATTATTTGTTTCAAATTCAATTATTAAATTAAATATTTGCGGTGTGAAAAAATTCTTATTACTCCTTTTAACAGGATTGCTATTTACCAGTATTAACGCTCAAACTGGCAAACAAAACGAAGCTGAAAAATTAATGGAACGCGTTAGCAAACGCTACAAAAATTTCAAAAGCATGAAAGCCGATTTTGTTTATACGCTAGAAAACAAACAACAAAAAAGTCAGGAAAAGCAAAAAGGCAGCATTTTGGTAAAAGGCAATAAGTTTAGATTAGATATCGCTAATCAATTAATTATTTGCGATAATAAAACCATTTGGACCTTTAGCAGAGAAGTAAATGAAGTGCAGGTAAACCATTATTCTCCTAAGGAAGGCGCCATTCGCTTAGACGATATTTTTACCATGTATGGCAAAGGCTTTCTCTATAAAATAGTTGAATCCAAAAAAGATGGCAACAAAGAAATTGTGGTAATTGAATTAACCCCGAAAGACAAAAAGAAGAAATTCTTTAAGATTAAAGTTACAGTTGACAAAACCAACCAAACCATTTTAAGCTCACAAATTTTCGAGAAAACAGGTACCATTCATACCTACACGGTAAACAACCAAGTTCCTAATTTAAAATACGACGACAACCAATTTACTTTTGACAGTAAAAAATATCCGGGCGTTGAAGTAATTGAATTGCGTTAAAAACCGCCGCCTACATCAATTTTTACGGGAGATTGTGGTGTTTTTGGGGTATCCTCAACTACACCTTTAATGGTAAGTTGAATACTGCCATTACCTGCATTTGATTGTACGGTGATGCCTTTTGAAAATGCACCTCTAAAAGTAGCAGGATTATAGATTGCTTTGATCCTAGATTTTTGTCCAGGCATAATTGGCTCACGTGGCCATTCTGGTGTTGTACAACCACAACCTGGTTGCACATTACTTAAAATAAGAGGCACCTTCCCCTTGTTGTAAAATACAAATTCATACTCGGCGGTTCTGCCATCATATATTTTTCCAAAATCATGCACCACTGTTTCAAATTCAATGACAGGTTTAGGTTCATTGTCTTTTTTTAGATCGGTTTGTGCCCAAGCCAATGCCGAAGCAAAGCTCATGTAAAATATAAATGCGAGTTTCTTCATAGGATTAAAATAAAAAGCCTGCACAAATATATATTTATGCAGGCTATAGAAATAAATTTAATTAGCGTTGTTCAACTGGCTTAACATCACCTTTTAAGTAAAGGATGATTGTTGAGTTTTTTGCATTACTTACAACAGTTACACTTTTAGTAAAGGCACCTGGAGAAGCAGCATTGTATGTAGCTTTCACAACACCTGTTTTACCTGGTTTAATTGGCTCTCTGGTCCAATCTGGCGTAGTACAACCACAGCTAGCAGAAGCATTGGTAATGATTAATGGAGATTTTCCAGTGTTTTTGAAAACAAACTCATAAGTAGCAGGAGTTCCTTGTGGGATACCACCGAAATCATGTGTTTCTTTTTCAAATTTAATTTCTGCTGCTTTTGGATCTGCTGCAGGTGCTGGTTGAAGTTCTGGAGTTTGCGCTGAAGCGGTCATTAAACCACCAAAAGCAATGATTGCTGTTAAGATTAATTTTTTCATCGTTGGTTTTACTTTATTGGGATGTATTTATCAATTACTGTTCCAAAAATACGCCCTAGTGCAAATAATAACAAAATTCTCCATTTAAAAAATTGTTAAATACAGATTCGTAGATATTCATCGGTTTGTTTGGGATAATTATCAAAAATCTTTAGGTTTGAACGGAGAATTTATTTAAACATGACCGACGCATCATTGGCTCAGGCCGAACTCAAGTATAAAGCAGTAATTCTGGAAGACTACAGAATTGCCATCCAAAGCAGATTAACCAGTTTATTAGGCAGAAAAGAAGTACTAACAGGCAAGGCCAAGTTTGGTATTTTTGGCGATGGCAAAGAACTTCCACAAATAGCCATGGCCAAAGCATTTAAAAATGGCGATTTTAGAAGTGGCTATTACCGCGACCAAACTTTTATGATGGCCAGCGACCTGTTGAATGTACAAGAATTCTTCGCTCAATTGTACGCCCATACAGATATTTCAGCAGAACCTGCCAGTGGCGGCAGAATGATGAATGGCCATTACGGCACACGCACCATTGACGAACAAGGCAATTGGAAAGATTTAAAAAATTCAAAAAACTCTTCTTCAGATATTTCACCAACGGCCGGACAAATGCTCCGTTTGGTTGGTTTGGCACATGCTTCTAAATATTATAGAACCCATGCAAATTTGATTGGCGAAAACCAATTTTCTGTAAATGGAAATGAAGTGGCTTGGGGTACCATTGGCAACGCCAGTAGCAGCGAAGGCCATTTCTTTGAAGCCATCAATGCGGGTGGTGTTTTGCAAGTTCCTATGGTGGTATCTGTTTGGGACGATTCATATGGTATATCAGTTCATGCCAAATACCAAACTACCAAAGAAAATATTTCTGAAATTTTAAAAGGCTTTCAGCGCGATGAAAAAGGTGAAGGCTACCAAATATTTACGGTTAAAGGTTGGGACTATCCTGCCCTTTGCATGGCCTATGAGCAAGCAGGAAAATTGGCAAGAGAACAACATATTCCTTGCTTAATTCATGTAACAGAACTAACACAGCCACAAGGTCACTCTACTTCTGGCTCGCATGAGCGTTACAAAAGCAAAGAGCGTTTAGATTGGGAAACAGAAAACGATTGTATCAAACGTTTCAAAGAATGGATTGTAAAAAATAACATAGCAACAGAAATTGATTTAGATAACATTGAAAACGATGCAAAAATTCAAGTAAATGTTTCTAAGAAAAATGCGTGGGAAGCCTACCTCAATCCTATAAAAATAGAGGTGCAGGCATTTGCAGACCTATTGATACTATTGGCAGAAAGCAGTGCTCACAAAGAGGCAATTCTAAAATTAAACCAAGATATTTTAGCTATTTCCGAACCAATTAGAAAAGACATTGGCATAGCCATGCATGCAGCTTTGCGTTTAACACAAAAAGAAAATTCTTCAGCCAAATCACTTTTAATTGATTGGAAAAATAATTTCCAATCATTAAACGCAGAACGCTACAACGCTGGATTGCACAGCGAATCTAAAAACAACGCACTAAGTGTTGAGGAAATAAAACCAAGCTTCTCAGAAGATTCAAAAATGGTAGATGGCAGAGAAGTGCTTGTTGCTTTTTTTGATCAATTATTAGCAAAAGACCCACGCGTAATGGCTTTTGGAGAAGACGTTGGTAAAATTGGCGATGTTAACCAAGGCTTTGCTGGCCTGCAAGAAAAACATGGCGAAGGCCGCATTTTTGATACAGGTATTCGCGAATTAACAATTGTAGGTCAAGGAATTGGAACTGCATTAAGAGGCTTGCGCCCCATTGCAGAAATTCAATATTTAGATTATTTATTATATGCCCTTCAACCCCTCAGTGATGATGTAGCTACCCTTCAATACAGAACCAAAGGTGGGCAAAAAGCACCATTGATTATTAGAACAAGAGGCCATCGTTTAGAAGGTATCTGGCATTCTGGCTCACCCATGGGTATGATATTAAATGCTTTGAGAGGCATGTATGTCCTTACTCCTAGAAACATGGTGCAAGCAGCAGGTATGTACCAAACATTGATGCAAAGCGACGAACCAGCTCTGATGATTGAATGTTTGAATGGCTATCGCTTAAAGGAAAAAATGCCAGATAATATTGGCAGCTATACCGTTCCTTTGGGCATTCCAGAAACAATTCAAACAGGCAAAGATATCACTGTTGTTTCTTATGGTTCGACCCTACGCATAGTGCAGGAAGCCTCCGTTTTATTGAATGAAATTGGCATTGAATTAGAAATTATTGATGCACAAACCTTATTGCCTTTTGATATCCATCATAACATTGCTAATTCTTTAAGGAAAACCAATAAATTGGTGGTGATTGACGAAGATGTACCAGGCGGAGCCAGTGCATACATCATGCAACAAATTTTAGAGAAACAAAGTGGGTATTTCCATCTCGATGCCAAGCCATTAACCATAACAGCCAAGGCACATAGACCAGCCTACGGAACAGATGGCGATTATTTTAGCAAACCAAATGTAGAAGAAATATACGATGCCATCTATCAGCTGATGAGCGAATACCACCCTTCTAGATTTTAATTGAACCTATTTATCATTCTAAAAAAGCCGCATCTGCGGCTTTTTTAGTTTACTGAGCAAAATCAGCTTAATTTTATTTAGACTAATTACAAATAGTATTATTATTGTGGCATAATTAAACAAATGAAATACCACAAGATCCTCATTATCCTCTTATTTTGCTGGTCATCCAAAGTATTCGGACAAATTAAAGGCGTTTTAATAGATGAATTTCAACAACCCCTCATGCATGTTCAAGTATTTTTAAATAGTGGCGCGCAAACCAATTCAAATGCCAAAGGGGAGTTTGTCTTTAATAATATATTACCTGGTACCTATCAATTGAGCATTCAAATTCAAGAACAATTGATTCCCATAAAAACCGTAACACTTTCCAAAAACGAAATTGAATTGGATTTAGGAAAACTTATTATCAGCAAAAACATTCAATTGAAAGAAGTTTCCATCAATGAATCCCTTTTGCCCAAAACAGTTGAACGCATGCCAGAAATTAGGGACAATGTAATTTATGCAGGCAAGAAAAATGAAGTAATTAGGTTAAATAGTGGTACGGCTAATTTAGCGCAGAACAATAGCCGACAAATATTTGCAAAAGTACCCGGCGTGCAAATATGGGAAAGTGATGGCAGTGGCGTACAAATGGGTATTGCCACAAGAGGTTTAAGCCCCAATAGAATGTGGGAATTCAATACCCGCCAAAATGGATATGATATTGCTTCAGACCCATTTGGTTACCCAGAAGCGTATTATACCCCATCGGTAGAATCTTTGGACCGCATAGAAATAATAAGAGGTGCCGCATCTTTGCAATATGGCGCTCAATTTGGTGGCGTAGTAAATTACATCAAAAAACAATCTATCACCCAAAAGAAATTAAGTGTAGAAAGCACACAAACCCTTGGCAGCAATAAAATGTTCAGCTCTTTTAATGCAGTTGGTGGAACCACTGGGAAATGGAGTTATTACGCCAATATAAATTACAGAAGAAGTGATGCTTGGCGACAAAACAACACTTACAACACCCTCAATGCATACATGCATGTAGCTTATCAGGTAAACAAAAAAATTAAAGTAAGCTCTGAATACAGCAGAATGAACCAATTGGTTCAGCAACCTGGCGGGTTAACTGATTCATTATTTCGGGTCGACCCAAAATTGTCTTTAAGGGAAAGAAATTGGTTCAATCTAAACTGGAATATTCCTGCAGTAATGATGGAATATTATATCAACCCTAAACACCAATTAAACATCAAAACATTTGGTTTAATAGGCTTTAGAAGTAGCATTGGAAACCTGAACCCCATTAGCCAAGCAGACACCATCAGCAGCACAAGTGGTCTGTTTAGCGAGCGTAGAATAGATGTGGATGCCTATAAAAACATAGGAATGGAAGTAAGACACCTTTACACCTACACATTAGGAAAGCAAAAACAAAACTTGGCAATTGGCATGCGTCTGTTCAAAGGTCAAACCAGCAGGTTTAGAAACCTCCATGGCAATACAGGCAGTGCGTACAACCTTTCGGTAACAAATGAAGAAAGGGTATTAGACCAACAATTTACAACATACAACGCCGCAATTTTTGCAGAACAATTATTTAGATTAAATAGCAAATGGAGTATTTCTCCAGGATTTAGGTTTGAGCATTTAGAGAATACATCACAAGGAAATTACACAAGTACATTAATTAACCCACTGAGCAAAAGTGTGCGGAATTTTTTACTTCTGGGCATAGGCAGTGAATACAAAATAAACAGCAACAATCAAATTTACGCAAATGCCACACAAGCATACAGGCCTGTGCAATTCTCAGATTTAACACCTGGTTCAAGTACAGATTCTATTGACCAAAATTTAAAAGATGCCAAAGGATATAATATAGATTTAGGTGTACGCGGCAACATTAAAAAAACCATACAATATGATATAAGTGCCTTTTACCTTTTATACGATAATAGAATAGGATCTTATAGCATTAATAACAGAACATTTAGATCAAATATTGGTTCATCTTTAAATAAAGGCATTGAGGCCTATATTGAAATTTCATTTGGCGAAATAATTAAAAACAAAAAGATTGGCAATTGGTCGGTTTTTGTTTCATCTACCATACAAAATCCTATTTATAACAAGTGGAACAACCCAGATCCAACTAAGAATTTAACAAATAAAAAAGTAGAGAATGCACCGCAACAAATTCACCGTTATGGCATCAACTACCAATATAAAAAAATGGGAATGAGCCTTCAAGGAAGTTATGTTGGCGGGACCTATTCAGATGCATTAAATACTTATGCTGCCAATAGTACATCACAAATAGGT
This sequence comes from uncultured Bacteroidota bacterium, assembly GCA_903927505.1. GTDB lineage: Bacteria > Bacteroidota > Bacteroidia > UKL13-3 > UKL13-3 > B1. The sequence continues at coordinate 20,273 of CAIYNF010000054.1, forward strand.
TATATACCCTCCTACCAAGTTTTTGATTATAATTTCAAGTTGAAAATCAAAAACCAAATTCAAATAAATGCTGGCATCAACAATATACTGAACACAGCTTATTTCACAAGAAGAGGCGGTGGTTACCCTGGACCTGGTTTATTGCCTGCAGAAGGAAGAACAGCCTATTTTGGATTAGGAATAAAAATATAATTCAAACAAAAAAAATCCCGCTACAAATTGTAGCGGGATTTTTTTTAAGGTAATTCCTATTAGTGAATCACCTGAATTTTTCTTATGGCAATTCCATCTTTGGTTTGAACCGAAAGCAAATATAAACCGTCTGGCACTTCAGAAACATTTACTGTATTTTCATAAGAACCACTTAAGATTAATTTGCCTTGTAAATCCAATAGCTGCAATTCTTGAATAGCTGAATTACATTGAACATAAATGTTTTGTTTAGCTGGATTAGGATAAACCAATAAATCAACATTACCTGAAAGCATATTGATACCAGTAGCTTTAGGCAATTTAAAGATCACCAAACGATATTGATCGGCAAATTTAGTAATTGAATTGAAACTTGCTGTTGCGGTAATTTTTAACAACACGCTATCTCCTGGAATGATACTTGGAACACTGCGCAACAACTCTCCATAAGAAATAGAACCTGCGGTGTCTAATCCTCCATTATCACATGATTTACCAAAAATAGGCATGCTAAAATCTCCATTTGATTCATCAAACAAGCATACATAATAAACAGAGCCCAAACCTCTCAAAACTTTAGCCCGACCAAATTTAAAGTAAAACCTGGTACTGGTATCTGCGCTCAAATCAACCGTTGTTATAGCTCCAGGAAATAACATTGGGAAATTAGAAATTGTATCATTTGTATTTAAGGTAATATCACTTGTCCTTCTTGGTGCTACATAATACCCATTAAATGGAAAGGGAGCTACATTTGAAGAACTTTGTTGGCCACCCAAACCCGTAACAGAAAACTCCCCTGCTGGGGCTGCCGTTCCGCCAATGGCAGAAGTGGTATAAATTCTGATAGTTAAGGTGTCTTTTGTATAAGAATTTAACACCAAAACATTACCTGTTGCTGGCCAAGTTGTAATAGGTGTAATAAATGAAACACGCTGGAAAACTACTAAATCATTTTCAGAATTTTCATCAGCCAATAAGATTGGCGTAGCCATTTTAATATTATGACCACCATTAAAATATTTGATGGTATCCAGAGTACTAATAGTGTTTAAGCCGGCCACTTGGGTAATGGTTCCAACCACTTCAATACTATCTCCTTCTTTAACTGTATAAGCAAAAGTTTTATTGGTGCTCAAAACAGAAATACCACCAGTAGCATCACGTAATACAAATTGAACACCAAAGGTTCTATTATTACCTCCATAAACAATGCCGCGCAAGGTGGCACGTTTTCCGGTAGAATCTAAAACACCTGTTGTTGTATTGGCACGAATCACATCACCAATTGCATATGCAGTTGGGGGGCCTAAAGTTGAACCTTTTACAGTGTTCCACCTCGTATAAACAGAATCTGCAGTACGCACAATAAATACAGTAGCATAATAATCAATACCTGCTTTTAAATTGGTTACGTTTACTGAATTGGTATTTCCTCTAAAAACACAAAACGATTGTGTATCATTTTGGTATTTGGTACCTGCACCAAAGTTAGCGCTTGCAGTATATCTGTTTACAGTGCGGGTTGGCGTTCCAACATTGGTGGCACTGCCCGCTTTAACAAATACCATGGTGGTATATTGTCCGGTATAATTTGCTGGACTTGTCCAACTAATGGTTGCCGTTGTTGAACTTGTTCCAGTAAATTTAAGTTGCGTGGCAGAATCCACCATGGTTCTTCCATTGCGCATGGTAGACAATGAATACAAGCCAGAATCTGTTTTAGCAATGTAAAACACGAAATAATAATTGGTATTAATTGTTAAATTGGTAATTCCCATGCTGGTTCCATCACCATTATAAATACATTTTGCAGCTGTATCATTTTCAAACCTAGAAGGGTTGTGTGCAAAATTAGAATCAGCAAGATAATTCAATGGATTTAATACCGGCATTGGAAATA
>CAIYNF010000055.1 GCA_903927505.1 uncultured Bacteroidota bacterium
GGTGTTTGTGATGATAACGATGATTATCCGCATGAGTGTGATAAAGCATACAAAAATACTTGTGGAACTTCAACTGTAGCCTTTGAGGATCTTTTTCCGTATAAGGGTGATTACGATTTGAACGATATGGTGCTTAGTTATACTTATAATGTAATTACCAACGCCTCAAATAAAGTTGTAAAGGTTGAGGCAAGCTTTCAATTGCGTGCAACTGGTGGTCATTTTGAAAATGGTTTTGGTGTTCAATTTCCAATTAATAGAAGTCAGGTTAGTGGCTTAAGCGGAGCAACTTTAGAAGCCAATCAAACGAAAGCGGTAATAATTTTATTTACCAATATGCATAATGAAATGACAGGATGGAATACATTCCCAAATCAGGCTGCATTGCCATCTACTATTTATCAGGTTGCTTTTAATGTAAGTGGCGCACCTAGTTTAGAAAGTTTTGGATTGGGTTCATTTAATCCTTTTATATGGAATGGCTCTGTGGGATTTGGTCGTGGATATGAGGTACACCTACCTGGTAAATTGCCTACAGATTTGGCTAATACTGCCCTTTTTGGAACCGGAGATGATGCCAGCTCACTTGGGACTAACAACACATATATAAGTAAAAATGGGAATTATCCTTGGGCAATAAATATTCCAGCTTCTTTTAATTATCCAATTGAAAATGCAGATATCAATTTAGCTTATTTGAAATTTGCTACTTGGGTAAGCAGTGGTGGTAATCTTTATAAAGATTGGTATTCAACTGGAAACAATTATAGAAATGAAGCCTTCATTTATTAAATAAATATTTTTGATTTTGCAAAAAACAACCCGGTCATACAATGTATGCCGGGTTATTTTTTTATTTGTTATTAAGGGTTTTAATTCTCAATCTTAAGCTTCCAATTCAATTAATTCTTCCATTACAGCTTCCATTTCTTTTTCGAGGTGAACCAAGGCTTTTTTCTCGGCTTCATAGAAGCTTGTTAATTCTGCAATTTTTTTGGCATCATTGATGTTTTCTGACAATGTAAAAGCAATTTCCAATTCCGCTAATTTGGTTTTGGTATTTTTAACTTTTGTTTCATATTCGTCAAATTGTTTGCGCAAGCCTTGGATGTAGTTGTTGCTTACTTTGGCGCTTTTAGCTGGTGTTGGTTCGGCAATAGGTTCAATATTTTTTTGTTTTTTTACCTCTGGCTTGCTTGCCTGTTGCAATTTTATTTGCTCATCTCTTTTTGCTTTCCAAAACTCCCACTCATTAAAGGTACCGGGGTATTCTTTGATTTGTTCATCTTCAATCCACCATATTTTATTGGCAATTTCGGTTACAAAATACCTATCATGGCTTACTACAATAAATGTACCTTCATACTTTTGTAAGGATTGTATCAAAATATTGATACTGCGCATGTCCAAGTGATTGGTAGGCTCATCCAGAATAAGGAAGTTGGCTTCGGTTAAAAGTGTTTTAGCCAATGCCACACGTGCTTTTTCCCCACCACTCAATACTTTTATTTTCTTAAATACTTCATCTCCCGCAAACAAAAAACAACCCAAAACAGTTCTTAATTCCATCTCGGTTCTGTCTGTAGCAAAATTGGATAGTTCTTCTAAAATCTCATACGACATATTAAGAGACTCTAACTGGTGCTGGGCATAAAATGCTTTTCTTACATTATGTCCCAATACAATTTCACCTTCATAGGTATCGGTTTGAGCCAATAGTCTTAGAATGGTTGATTTTCCTTTGCCATTGGCACCTATTAGCGCAATTTTATCGCCTTTTTCTATGCGGGCATCTGTATGGTTAATAATTCTAACGCCAGGATAGTTTTTGCTAACATTATGGAATTCTGCCAAATTTCTACCTGGTTGAACGCCCACACGGAATTGAATATTAATTTCTCTGTTATCGTCGTCTGGTGCTTCAATGCGTTCTATTCTGTCTAACATTTTAACACGACTCTGAGCCATGGAGGCCTTGCTGGCTTTAGCTTTGAATCGGTTAATCAACTTCTCTTGTTCTTTTATGAATTGTTGTTGGTTATCAAAAGAACGTTGTTGTAAATCCATGCGCTCTTCTTTTGATTCCAAGTAAAAGCTATAATTACCCGTATATTCAAAAATCTTCTGCATGCTTACTTCAACAATTTTGCTCACCATTTTATCTAAGAAAAACCTATCGTGGCTAACCACAATAACAGTTCCTTTATACGAGCGCAAATATTCTTCTAACCATTCAATACTTGGTAAGTCCAAGTGATTGGTAGGTTCGTCCAACATTAATAAATTAGGTTCTTGCAAAAGCATTTTGGCCAGCAAAACCCGCATGCGCCAACCTCCAGAAAATTTATTAAATGGCTTAGTAAGTTGTTCGGTTGTAAAACCTAATCCTTCTAAAATCTTTTCTGTCTTATGGTGAATATTGTATCCGTCTAAGCGTTCAAACTCCTCTTGCTTATCACTTAATTTTTGAATGGTGCCTTCACTATGATCCGTTTCAAGCAATTCAATAATTTCATTTATTTCCTTTTCAATTTGAAGCTGTCGCTCAAAAGCGGTTAAAGCAACTTCCAAAATGCTATCCTCGCTGTCAAAACTCAATTGGTCTTGGTTCAAAAAGCCAATAGACAAATCTCGGGGTTTAGACATGGTACCCTCGGTTAGGGTATATTCATTGGTAATTATACGTAACAAGGTTGATTTACCTGTTCCGTTAAGCCCAATGAGGCCAATACGTTCGTTAGGTTTAATATGCCAATTGGCATTGCGGTAGAGGAACCTGCCTCCAAATTCAAATCCGATATTCGTTAAAGCAATCATAAAATGGGTGGCAAAGATAAGGAATCGAACTTGAAGTTTTAGGCATCATTTTCAAGTATTTATTAAGCTTTTCTATTAGGTAAAATATGATAAAATTCACCTGATTTAAGCCTAGAAAAAGAATTTTTAAGTTTGAAAATAAGTATGTTTGACCCTCAATTAATTTAGTACTTATGCGCAATATTTCTTTGAAGGCTGATACTTTGATAGGTTCAGAAATCATTAAATTAGGTAATGAAATTAACCAAAAAATTAAAGAAGGGCAATCTATATATAACCTTACCATTGGCGACTTTAACCCTCAATTGTTTCCAATTCCGAGTTTACTAAAAGAGCATATAGTTGCAGCTTACCAAAACAATCAAACCAATTATCCTCCTCCAGATGGTATTCCAGAATTAAAGAAGGCGGTAAAAGCATTTTTATTAAAAAACGAAGGAATAGCATTTGCTGATGATGAATTGATGATTGCTAGCGGCGGTAGGCCTATCATTTATGCCATTTACGAGGCAATTGTGGATCCAAACGACAAAGTACTTTATCCAATTCCCTCGTGGAATAACAACCATTACTGTCATTTGAGCGATGCGCAAAGAATTGAAGTTGAAACAACCGCAGAAGAAGGTTTTATGCCTTCTGCCAAAAGTTTGGCACCCTATCTAAAAGATGTAGTATTATTGGCTTTGTGTTCGCCCTTAAATCCAACTGGAACAACGTTTAGAAGGGCCGAGTTAGAAAAAATATGTGATTTAGTTATTGAAGAGAATAAACGTCGGGCAGGAAAAAGTAAACCCTTATATGTCTTGTTCGACCAAATGTATTGGATGCTGATGGCCGATGGGATAGAACATTTTAATCCTTTGAGCATACGTCCAGAAATGAAACCGTATACCTTATTTGTTGATGGTATCTCAAAATCGTTTGCGGCAACTGGCGTAAGAGTAGGATGGGGAATGGGCCCTGCAGAAGTTATTGGAAAAATGAAGAGTATCATTGGTCATATTGGCGCTTGGGCTCCTAAGGCAGAACAAGTTGCCACAGCTCATTTCCTAAACGATGAAGTTGGTGTAAACACTTTCTTAAATGAATTAAAGCTAAAGATTAATAGTCGTTTTGATAAATTATACACCGGTATTGAGGCAATGCGTGCAGAAGGATTTCCAATTCAAATTATTAAACCTGAAGGTGCAATTTATTTATCGGTGCAAATTTCAATTTTAGGCAAGAAGGATAAACAGGGTAAATTAATTGAATCCACAGCAGCTATAACTCAGTTTTTATTAGAGGAAGCACAATTGGCAATTGTACCTTTTACTGCATTTGGTTGTGCCGCTGGAACTGATTGGTATAGGATTTCAATTGGCACCTTAAATGAAGCAGATATACCCGATTTGCTATTGAAATTAAGACAAGCGCTTTCAGAATTGACTTAACAAAAAAAAACACGATTGAATTTCAATCGTGTTTTTTTATACTAAATGTGGTTTAGAACATACGTGTTCTTGCACTTTCATTTGTTGGTTGCAAAAAGAAAGCATCCGTTGATGGCGTTTCATTTCCCATTCTAATAGAAATACCTATGCCATGTGATTGTTTGCTGGCCTTGGCAATATCTGAAATTGGTAAATTGTAATTATAGAATATGTTTAATTTATTGGTTGCTTTAATATAGGTAAATACCCCAATCTGGTTGTTTGGAGAATAATTAAAGCCTGCACCAATTTTATGTTGAAACGACCCCATAATGCCTAAATTGGTATTCATTGGTGTATTGATGGAGGTGGTTACCATTGCGAAACCTTCTAAAGACATATCTCCAAAATTTTGGTTATACCAGCCTTGTAAGCTTAAAATTGGGTCGACCAAAGTATTGGTAAAACGGAAACGAGGTTGTGGAATTAAATTTCTATAACTGAAACCAATCATAAATTTACTCGGGTTCATCCAAGCAATAGAAGCATCAAAATTATTTACTGGAACACCCGTTTGATCCGAGGCAAGTAAAGGATCCGAAGGGTCGTATAAATTTGCTGAATTTAAATTGAGGGTGCTTTGCGTTAAGTGATGTCTTAATCCAAATGACAATTTAGTTTCGGCAGAAGTATTAATCATAAACGAAAAAGAGTTCGCTAATGTTATACTGCTTATTGGTCCGATCCTATCGCTGATGATAGATACATTCCAGCCGGTATTTCCATTAAACATTCTATCGTAATTGATATAACCTGTTTGCGGTGCGCCATTAATTCCAAGCCACCTTGCATCGTAACCCAATCTTACTTGATTATTGTGCATTCCTGCAAGCGAAGGATTTACCATCACTGGGTTAAATAGGAATTGTTCATTCCCAAACGTAAGCTGCGCCTTAACTTGATTAGCTAGCAAAGCAACAATTAGTAGCGTAAAAAATTTATTTAATTTCATGGTCTTTTACTTTACAATATTATTTGGTGATATAAACATAACCAGAGTAGCTCTTATTATTATCCTTGGTTACAAAGATGTAGAAATAGGTATCATTAGGCACAATGCCATCGTTACCACCCAATAAGGTTGATTTATTTGGTTTGCCATCCCAATCATTTTTATAATTAGTGGTTTGGTATACCGTTTCTCCCCAACGATTAAAAATGGTTAATTCATTGTCGGTATGGTCACCTAAATTTTTAATAAACAACACATCATTTTTGCCATCTCCATTTGGTGTAAATCCACTTGAAACTAAAATGCCACATTGTTCAGGGTTAGATGATTCCATTACTACTGCAACTGAATCATAGCAGAAGTTAGAATCTACCACATAAGCCATATAGATGCCTCCACTTAATTTTTTAATGGTATCATTTAATGTTAAATTATAATTCCATAAATAACGGTATGGAGCCAAGCCGCCAGTTGCAACTAACAATACAACACCATCTGTATCATCATTACAATAAACTTGTTTAATTAGTATAGATGATAAATCTAAAACGGATGGTTTTACAATTGTATCATCTCTATTTACAACACAACCTCTTACATCTGTAATAGAATAAGTATAAATCCCAGCACCAACATTGTAGAGGGTATCACCTGCAGCATAGCCAATCCAATTTCCATTGTATGGCACTGCGCCACCTTGTGGAAGTGCAACTACCACGGCAAAAGTATCATCGCTGCAACCTACACCATGTAATAAGGCAAAATTAACTTCTAGTGGGGCATCTGGATTTGTAATTTCAACACTATCTATTGTGGTGCAACCAACAGTATCAATTACTGTAAAATAGTATACCCCTGGAGCTAAATTTGGTTCAATTAAATTAGTAGAACCATTATGTAACCAAGAAACTTGGTATGGCAATGATCCTCCTGTAATACCTGTGTTTGCTATACCATCATTTGCACCATAACAAGTAATATCTGTAACAATAGGAGTGGTGCTTAATTTACCTGGTACATTTACGTAAACGCTGTCTTTAAACTGACAAGTTCCATTGTCATATATACAATAAGCCCATCCAACTAATCCGCTATAAACTGCTATTCTATTTGTGTCACCATTGTCCCAATGGTAATTTGAATAACCAAATTTTGCTTCAATCATTGCAGTATCGCCAGCACAACTTACTTTCTTAACACTATCAGGAATAATATCAAAGAACTCATTTACCACAGATACATTAATAGTTTGGGTTAAACAATTTGGACCATTTTCATATTTTGAAATGATGCCACGGTAACTTGCATTGGTTGTTGGGTAAATTGTAATGCTATCTGCGGTATAGGTTGATACGCCATTTTCTCTCCAATCATAAAGATGTGAGATAGAAAATATTTCAAGTAAACCGAAAATATTTGAATGACAAGGGTCTTTTACAAGTGTATCACTGTTGGTATTGGCAGCCCATTTGTCTGCTTCTGGACAAGCATTTCCTAACATATAAATATAATCATTAGGTGTTAAGGTAGGTTCGCCTGGAGCAAAATTAGAATAGGTAAGTGTATCACAATTCATCCATTTGTAATATCCGGCAGAACTGTTATATAATCCTAACCAAGCATTGCTATCTACTATTGTGCCAATAAAGTTTTGTTCAATGGTATCGTTAATACAAGCCAAATGTCCACCTGCAGCTAATGCACTTTGTGCAGCAACATCCCAGCTGCTATGTGTATCTGCTAAGTAGTAATGGTGGCCTCTAAATTCTCCTTTATAGGTATAACCTGGAATAGCTTGTGCTGGCGCATAAACCACCGAAGCAGGCGCACCAAATGGGCTACAATCGTCATTAAAGTTTGCTTTAATAGTTAATGGACTTCCATAACAAACAGCGGTATCTGCAGAAGGAACAATGCTAACTCTATTGAATGAAACAAAAACACTATCGGATCCATAACAACCATAATTGCTATATACATAACCGGTATACCAACCTTCATTGTAGAAGGTACCTCTTTGAGTTGCATCTCCATTACTCCATGTGTATTTATCAAAGTTATTTGGAAGGGTATAGAAATCTAAGTAACTGTTGCAATTTCTTAAGGTATCATATCCTAATAAATCTCCTGGAACTTGTCCTGTGTATGTGCTAATGGTTAAAGTATCCCAGCAGAAACCACTGGCTACAGGAACTCTTACCCAATAAATTGTGCTAGGGTCGGTAGGAGTAACTACAATATTTCTATCTGAATCACCTGTTGACCATAGCAAGTTTGCTGGTCGGCGAATATCAATTTTGATATTATCCAATGACCAACTCTCAACACATTTTGTGGTATTATCTGCCGTATCAATTAAATCGCCTACCCATGATAAATCAAGGTTAGTTGAGCTGTGTTTAAATCTTTTTGTGATAACATATTTAGTTGTAATACCATTGTTATCGCATCTTCTTGGCAATCCTGTAATGGCTGCATCTGTTGTGGCTGGGTAAGAGCCTGGCAAACCAGATGCAGAATAGGATTGCGTGCAACTAGGGTTATTAGAAAATGTAGCATTTAAAATATTGCTATTTCCATTTTTGAATCTAAATGCATCTTTCCCAATTACAGAACAATCACCATCCCAAGTATCGTGAATATATAAGTCAAATGTTACAACCACAGAATCATGCGCAGGTAAGCCAATGTAATTATAGGTAATTGAATCGTTGGCAAACGGACCTAAAACTTTACTTCCATTAAAGTTTAAGGTGTTTAAGGAATTCCAACCTCCAAAAGGTGCATTTTGAAAGTTTTGGAAATAATCTGTTTGGTAGGCATATGGGGGCAATGGTCCACGAATAGTTACCGGCGACCCCAAACAAACTGCCGTGTCTGGCGTAATAATGTTTGTATTAAAAATTACAACATATACACTGTCAATTCCTATACAACCTTCTGGTGTGGTTACTTTACAGCTATACCATTTATTGGCATTGGTTGAGCTAATAAAAATATAATCGTTAGTACTTCCTGTACTCCATTTGTATTTTTGCATACCAGGTGTTGCTTGCAAGGTCATGAAGCTAGACTTACACTCTGTTAAGGTATCTGCAGGAAACAAGGTATTTGGATCAATTACATTTAAGTTAATTGAAGCAAAACAATTGGCACCATTTTGGGTAATTTGTACAAAATAATTTGAAGGTGCATTTGGAGTTACAATAGTACTTGCTGTTGTATCGCCATTGCTCCATTTATAGGAAATATTGGTTGAGGCATCAAACTCCACCAAGCCAAAAATATTTGTTTCACATGGGTCGGAAGAAGTTGCATTTTCATCCAAATTTTTCCATTCTCTAGGATTGATGCAAGTATTTGATCTTGAATAAACAAAATTATCTGAAGTGCCATTCGTTGGAGCACCAAGGCCTTTAGCCCAATTTAAATAATTTAATGTATCACAATTTAACCAGCGAAATGGCGCTGCGTTGCTTGTTCTGTATAAGCCAGTCCATAAACTAAAACCATCTAAACTTACTTCATTGGCAATAAAATCTTGTTCCAATTGGTCGTTTATTACCACCAAATAACCACCTGCTTGGTTGGCTGCTGTCATTGCGTCTGTCCAATTGCTAGAATTGGTTAAGCGGTAATAATGATGTCCGTTTAAAGAATTTACATAAGTGAATGCTGCTCCAATATTTTCACCTGGTGCAAGTGGAGCTCTTTTTATTGGGGCACCTAATGGAGAGCAATCAAATCTTGGCAATGCGTCTAATGTATAGGGTGTGTTTATACAAATAGTGGTGTCGGTTTGAACCAAACGCCCTACTCCGAAATTCACATAAATACTATCGTAGGTGCTGCACAAATCAACATTGGTTACTGTACAGAAATACCAACCAGCCTTTGTTATTTTTGTGTCTGGGGTAATATCCCCATTGCTCCAAGAATAACTTGCAAAGCCTCCAGGTGCAGATAGGAACGCAGTGTCAATATTGCAATTGCTTGTTGTATCAGGACCTAAATCAAAGTTTAGGGCTAAGCCTAAATTACAAGAGCCATCTGTAATATTAAGGGTTTGGTTTGTGCTTACATTTTTCAAAATTACTGGTGAAGTAATATTGTCTTGAAAATAAACTTCTATCTGATCAATGGTTGAAACTGAGCCTAAACCAAAATGAACCTTCTCGCTTTTACCGGTAGTGGTAGAGGTAAATCCTTGCGAATTATACATTTTAGTTTGTGTCAAAGAACCTGATTTCACAACTATCCTAGCGCCAATTGGATCGGCCTGACCATTACAAGAAAGCAATTTGATATTGATATAATTATTGCTATTAAAGTTGTTTTTATACAATTGTGCTCCATATTGAGCGCCAATGGTTCCTGTACCGGGTTTAAATACATCTAAAGCACCATCATTGTCGAAATCGAAAATGAAATATTTAGCTGCACTATCTGTTCTAGTTAAAGCCAAAGGCAATGTGGTTCCTCTAATACTGGTAAAATTATTTGAACCATCATTTTGTTGTACAGCAGGAAAAGAATTGGTTTGCGTGTTTCTGTTAATCTCCCAAATTACATCATTGTCGCCGTCGTTGTCAATATCAAAAACATGTGAGCTGTAATAGTCTGCGCCCACAGCATTAATGGTTGAAATAGTTGATAATGTAAATGTTCCGTCGCCTGCATTGTTTGTGAATATTTTACATCCACTGTTACTTGGTCCTGGATTTACAACTTCCTTTGTGCCCAAGAGAATATCCATGAAACCATCATTGTTGATGTCTGTAATATTTGCAAATCCAACAGGACTGCTTGTACCAATACCCGTAATAGGAATTACCGTAAAGCTTCCTCCGCTGTTATCAAATAACTCTATTTGACAAGCATTGCTAATATTATTAACCTTAATTAATAACAGGTCTTCATCTTGGTCGTTATCATAATTGATAAGCGCTACATAGGGAATGTAAGTATTGCCAAAACCAGTTAATAAATCTGCCGGTGGCGCATAAATACCCAATGTGTTTTTTAATAATGAAACTACATATTTTGTCCCATCAAATGAAGTATAAATAATATCATTGTCTTTATCTCCGTCATAATCAGAAACTACAACCAATGGATCGCGGGTTTGATTAGCTCTTACAATATTTGGATTAGGGGGTAAGCCCACAGTGGCTGTTACCTCAGTAAAACCAGCTCCACAATTGTTTTTGAAAAGGCGCATGTAACCGTTTGCAGAAGATTTCATGACTAACAAATCTTGGAAACCATCATTGTTGTAGTCAAATGAAATTACACCTTCTTCATTGTCGCCAGCCCCATTAATTACTGGAAAACCCAGGAATTTGGTAACATTGGAGAATACGCCATTGAGGTTACGGTAAATTTCTATGGTTCCTCCTAAGCCGGTTTGGTATACAACATCCTCAAATCCGTCGTTGTTATAGTCTACCACATCTAGTATCATACTCTCACCTCCAGGAAGTTTGGCTGTGGAAATTACGTTACTGAAGGGCTGAGAAAAGGCTGAAAAATTTGCGAGAAATAAACCTGCAAATAGTAATTTTTTCAACATGCGATTAAAATTTAAAATTTTTCTTCTAAAAATACAGGCACAAATTACGGCATTGTGCCTTATTATCATAGGATTTAGTAAATATTAAGATTCACAAAAGGGGTAAATTAACCCATTTTTTTAGACAAGATTTTTTTGTGCCACAAAAATGGCAGCCCATAATTCAAGAGTAAATAGGCTTTAATAGCTTAATTAACGGGCCTTTTGTAGGATTTGGCAAAGCTCATTTATTTGCATTTCATCTTGGTTCAAATGAAATACAAATCTTACCAAATTTTTACCCATACTAACTGCTTTAATTCCATGTTTTTGAAGGTAAAGGATAAATTGTTCGGCGGGGTAATTGTCGGATATTTTAAAAATCACAATATTGGTTTCAACTGGGTAAATATTTTCGACCCAATTTTGTTGCAATAAAATGGCTTCAACTTGTTTTGCTTTTTGGTGGTCCAAGGCCAATCTGTCTACATTGTTTTGTAATGCAAATAGTCCAGCTGCAGCAAGCATTCCAGCTTGTCGCATGCCTCCCCCCAATACTTTTCTAATTCTTTTTGCTTTGTAAATATGTTGTTTCGAGCCTAATAATAAGGAACCAACGGGTGCTCCAAGACCTTTGCTCAAACAAATTGAAATGGTGTCAAATAATTGTCCATATTGTTGCGCATTTTGATTTTTAGCTATTAAGGCATTAAACAGGCGTGCTCCATCTAAATGAAATCCAATCTGGTTATTGTTGCAAATCTCCTTTATTTTTACCAATTCTTGCCAGTCCCAGCAGGCGCCACCACCTTTGTTTACGGTATTTTCAATACAAACTAATTTGCTGTGAGGGAAGTGTATGTCTTCCTTATTTATTTGTTCGCTCACATCATGCGCTGTAAAAAAGCCTCTTTCTCCTTTTAGCAATCGCACGGAAGCACCGCTGTTAAATGCAATTCCACCTCCTTCGTAGAGGTATACATGGGACAATTCATGACAAATAACTTCATCAGCTGGTTGCGTATGTAACTTAATGGCAATTTGATTGGTTTGCGTACCGCTGCTGCAAAAGAGCGCGGCCTCCATGCCAAATAAATCTGCAGCGTAATCCTGCAATGCATTGATGGAAGGATCTTCACCAAAAACATCATCGCCCAAAGGCGCCATTATCATTGCTTCCTTCATTGCTGCAGTTGGAAGCGTTACAGTATCGCTGCGTAAATCTATATTTAATGACTTCATGTTGTGTTTTGAAAAACAAATGTAAATAATTGAATCAAGAAATTTGCCTGCCTCATTGCCAAACCTGCTTTAAAAATTTGAAGTTTTTTATCGTTATTTGTAGCATATTAAAATTATGTACGCAACGCTCTCCGATTTGTTATTCGACCTGTTTGGAATTCAAACTCGTCTGCCCATTCAAATGTTTGGTTTGGTAATGGCCCTCTCCTTTGTTGGTGCTTATTTAGTTATGCAATCTGAACTTAAACGGAAACAAGCAAATGGCTTATTATTTCCCATA
>CAIYNF010000056.1 GCA_903927505.1 uncultured Bacteroidota bacterium
AGGAGTAGTACTCCATGGAATTCTAGACAAAACTAAAACCAAGGCAATTCCAAAAAAGATAATTGCTCTTTTGTGCTTGTCGGCATCGGCATAGGCTTTCTTAATTTGAATGCTACCAACTTGAATTAATACCACAGCAATAATCATTAACAAAGGATGCTCCAATAATTGCAAACGAAGGTTTGCGTCTTTCATGGCTAAACTAAAATTAGCCCTCGCCATTTCAACATTAGGACTGGTAAACCATAAAATTAAACCCAATAACAATTGCGAATGTGCCGAGGCAACTAGAAAGGTGCTAGCGGTTTTGTCTGACTTGGTATAGGTAAGTGCGCCCAACATTCCTTTAATGGCGCTGAATAAGGCATAGGCCATTGCGGCTAAGAAGAACCAACGAACAAAATTGTGAACGGAAAGTAATAAATCGTACATAGTGCTTTTTTATTCAAAACTAATTAATCGCTAAATTATGTCAAGTAATCTTTTAAACACTTGTGCATCAAATGAGCAGTTTTTGGCAACAGATACCCTTTGTACGTATACTTTTTCCCTTTGTTTTGGGCATCTTAATTGCCGAACACAATTGGCTAAATACGTGGGGAAGCCTTATTTTATTAATACTAACAAGCGTATCACTTTATTTATGGGATAGGCTTAACAAAAAAATAATGCGCGACCATTTCTATGGAATTTTATTTTCTATTCTCTTTTTTTTGCTTGGTTTTTTCTGTTTGAGCCTAAAAAAAGTAGCTAATATGGAAGCACACTTTTCTTTAGAAAAAACGCCTTATTTATTGGCACAAATTACTGAAAAACCACAAAAAACCAAGCAAGGCTATAAAGCTGAAGCGCTTGTTCTAGCTGGGATCAACTACCTACACCAACCCACGAAAGTAAAAGGAAAGCTGCTCCTATATTTCAAAAATGGGAACAAAGAAGCTATTCCAACTTATGGTGATCAAATTATACTTAAATCTAATTTCCACGATTTTTCTGAGCCAAAGAATCCTGGTGCATTTGATTTTAAAAAATACATGGCACATAAAGGTATTTACCAAGCAGCCTATCTAAAAAAAAACGATTGGTTTTTTGCTGGCCAAAACCAAGGAAGCACATGGATGAAATGGGTAATAGGAAGCCAAGAATTTATTCAAGAAAGTTTGCAAAAAAATTTGAGAGAGGCTGGTGATATTGCTATTTCGGAGGCATTGCTGTATGGCTACGACAAAGACATGGATGCCGATATTATTGACGCCTATACCAAAACGGGCACATTGCATGTACTGGCCGTGAGCGGCATGCATGTGGGTATGATTTTTATGCTTTTGGGTTTGTTTTTAAAACCCCTAGAAAGAAGGAAAAGCGGAAAAATAATGGCAGCTATTGTGCAATTAATAGGTATTTGGGCTTACTCTTTGTTGTGTGGATTTACGCCATCTATTTTAAGGGCAACGGTGATGTTTAGTTTTGTAATTATTGGTAAACAAATTAAGCGTGGCGGAAATACCTTTAACAGTTTGGCAGCATCGGCACAATTTCTATTGCTGTTTGACCCCAACATGTTGTTTAATGTAGGCTTTCAATTAAGCTACGCGGCCGTTTTAGGCATATTAGGATTTTATCCCCGCTTGTATTTTCTCTTCGAATTTAAACACAGAATTGCTGATGAAATTTGGAAAATAATTGCTGTTTCTATTGCAGCGCAAACGCTTACCTTACCTATGAGTATTTTTTATTTTCACCAATTGCCCAATTATTTTTTATTGGCCAATCTGCTCATTATTCCGCTTACCAGTTTGATTATCTATTTAGGCATTTTACTCTTGGCTATTTCTTGGTGGACCATTGCGGCAAAATACCTTGGCTTGCTTATTGGTTTTTTTATTCACCTGTGCAATAGCATAGCAAAATGGATAGCAGAACTCCCCTACTCTTACACCGACGGGCTTTTCTGGACGCCATTGGGAATTGTTTGTTTTTATTTAAGCTTGATTTCTATAGTGATTTATTTTAGCAAAAGAGATTTATTTCAACTCAAAATAGTGTTAGGCATGGTTTTGCTTTTGCAAATGCAAAACCTCTATTCAAGAATCCAAAATGAGCAACAAGAAAAAATTCTGATTTACCATTGTCAAAACCATTGTTTATTGCAATACATCCATGGAACAACAGCCTATACTTGGACAAATAGTTTGGGCTATATGAACAGCAAGAACTACAAACAAAATATTGCCAAACATTTACTAGAATTAAACATTCAAAAAAGCGAATGCAAGGAATTAGACAGCAACAATACCCGTATACAAATTGGTTCGAACCGACACCTTTTTTACTGGCAAACAGCAAAAATACCAATTGGCCAACACATTGCTATTTTATTAATAGCGGGTAATTTGTACCAAGATTTGGCAAAAATGTTAGCGACAAACAAGGTAGGCTGCATTGTTTTAAACCCCAGTGTTGGCAAGCGCAAACAGGAGGAAATAAAAAAAATAGCCCTAAAAATGAAAATCCCCCTGCATGCCATTGCCGAAAGTGGTGCCTTTGAATTATCATTGTAGGTATGAACGACTTGGTAAAATATGAAGTAATGGAACGGGTGGCTTATATTACCCTAAACAGGCCAGAAAAAAGAAATGCCTTGAGTTACGATTTTGTGTTGGCCATAAAAGAAAAACTGAGCTATGCCGAAGCAGATGAAAATTGCAAAGTAATTATTTTGCGATCGAGTGGAGAGGCCTTTTGCTCTGGGGCAGATTTGGCTTCCTTGCAACAATTACAAAACAATAGTTATGAAGAAAACTTGGCGGATAGCAAGCATTTAGCAGCCTTGTATTTACAAATTTACCAATCGAAGAAAATTATTATTTCACAGGTGGAAGGTGCCGCGTTTGCCGGTGGATGCGGCTTGGCAACTGTTTGCGATTTTTGCTTTGCAGATACCAATGCAAAATTTGCTTATACCGAAGTAAAAATTGGATTTATTCCTGCCATTGTAATGGTATTTTTACTACGTCAGGTAGGAGAAAAAGCAGCACGCCAAATCTTATTAAGCGGCGATGTTTTTGATGCACATAAAGCATTACAACATGAATTGATTACGGGCATTTTTGATCCGCAAATCATAGAAGAAGAAGTATTTCAATTTGCAGTAAAACTATGCAAACACAGCTCCTCGCAAAGCATTGCAGCTACCAAACAAATGCTGGCCAAGGTGCCAGAACTACCCTTACTAGAGGCAATAGATTATGCCGCAGAAATGAATGCCCAAACACGTGCCAGTGAGGATTGCAAAAAAGGAATTGATGCTTTTTTAAACAAAGAAAAATTAAGTTGGTAATGAAACACATTGCAACTTTGTTTTTTCTATTGGCCTTTGCAAGTGTAAACGCACAAATTTCACTAACAGAAGGAAAGGTGTTTTACGATATTAGCTACCAAAATTTGGCGCCAGAAATGAAACGCAATGAGCATATGATGCCGCATGATGCCAGCTTTTATTTTAGTGGAAACAAAACACGTTTGGAGATGGGCGTTGCGGGTATGGGGAAAAACTCCACCTTGTACGATAGGCTAAAGAAAGAAACCATTGTTCTGCTTTACTTAAAAGGCAAAAAGTTTGCTTTGGTTCAAAGCGATAGCAGCATGGCGGCCATCAGAAATCAGTTGCTTGCAGATAGCAGTCAAAAGACTTTTAGCATAGAAATTACCAACGAGTATAAAATTATTTGCGAACACAAATGCAGGAAAGCAATTGTTCATCAAATGGCATTGGGTATTACCCGTTCTAACGAATGTTGGTATACCACAGACATTGCACCCTACAATACAGAAAACGATCCAATACTAAAAGGCATTAACGGGTTTATGTTAGAATACAGCATTGCAAACAATGGCAGTAGCATGCACATGAAGGCAAAAATGATTTTACCCGTTGCCATTGACAAGAGTATGTTTGAAATTCCTATAGGCTACCAAGTAGTGAATGAAAAAGAATTGACGCTGCTTTTAAAAGCCATGCAAGATCCTCTTGGGCAATAGTAAGAAAATCCTTAATTTAGGTGATTTACCAGCTCAATAAAATCTTTTAAAGACGCAATCTTATTCACATTTACGGCCAAGTTAAATTCACTTTGATTGAATTGTGGTCCTGTTAAAAGTATTTGACTGCTAGACCATTTTGTGGCCAGAAAATCTACAAATGCCTGTATGTCTATATCGGGCTGCGCAGCAGTCATCATGGTTAATATATAATTGGGGTTTTCATTTTGAAAAGCATGAAATAAATCTACCAAGGGCACTTCTTGTCCAAGATATAAAACTTCATGTCCGCGGGCACGCAAAATGTAATTAGCAAACAACAAACCCAAAGAATGCTTTTCACTTTCTGGCAAAAAAAGCAAAAACTTAAGACGCGGAGAAGCTGTTTTTCCTACCTGCCCGTCTATGGCCACATATAATTTTTGTTTAATAATATTAGAAACAAAATGCTCGTGAGAAGGCAGAATTGTACCCACTTGCCATAACAAACCTACCTCGCCTAAAAACGGAAAAATTATTTGCATGAAGGTTTCTTCTACGCCAAATTGCAGGATAAAGGTATTGAGCAGATGGTGAAAACCCGCCTCGTCAAAACTCATCATGGAGGCAATGCAAGATTTCACATGTTGATTATAAGCACAATCTTGCTTTCCTAAATGAAGAACCTTTTCTGCTATGGTCTCTTTGGGCATTTTGGCTATTTCAGAAATCTTATAGCCATTGTCGTTTAAAACGCTTATGTTCAATAAAGTTTTAAGCTGCCCGTGGCTGTAGTGCCTAATATTGGTTCCACTGCGCTCTGGAGCAACAATGCCGTAGCGCTGTTCCCAAATGCGGAGTGTATGGCTCTTTATACCAGTTATTGCCTCTATGTCTTTAATTGAAAAAGTTCCCAAAGCCTTATTTAAATAAGTTTTATCTAGTTCAAACATTCAGCAACTAATTTTGTTTTAACATTAAATCAATATGGCAAAAATAATCATTTCCGGGGGCTCTGGATTAGTAGGATCAAACTTAAGTAAAAAGCTTCAAATAAACGGGCATGAAGTATTTTGGCTTAGCCGAACACCAGCAAAAATGCAAAATGCTGCCTATTATTGGGACCCTGAAAAGGCAGAAATAGACTTGGCCTGTTTGGATGGAACCTCTGCCATCATTCATTTGGCGGGCGCGGGCGTTGCCGATCACAAATGGACAGCAGCCTATAAACAAACTATCCTTCAGAGCAGAATTTTGGGTTCGCAGCTCTTGGTTCGAACCTTAGCCAATAACCCACATAGCATAAAAATTTTTATTGGCGCCTCTGCTGTTGGCATATATGGAAACCAAACACCACCTCTATGCAAAGAAGAAGATGAGCTTGGCAACACCTTTCTGGCGCAAGTTTGCAAGGATTGGGAAAAAGAAAATGCAGCTATTAAGGAATTAGGCATCCGCTTGTGCACGGTGCGTATTGGAATTGTTTTAAGCAGCAAAGGTGGCTTCTTAAAGGAAATAGGAAATTTGGCCAATTATGGCTTGGCGGCACCCTTGGGAAATGGCAAAATGCAAACCCCTTGGATACATGAAGACGATTTAGCCAATTTGTTTATTCACCTCTTAGAAAACGGAAATTGTGCTGGCGTGTATAATGGCGTAGCACCTAATTGCGTAAGCAATGCCGCTATTACCAAAATGATTGCAAAGGCATTGCACAGGCCTTTCTTTTTGCCTGCAGTACCCGCATTTGTTTTAAAAATAATGATGGGTGAAATGGCTGGAATGTTATTGGCTAACCAAGATATTGCTGCAGATAAAATTCAGGCAAGCGGCTTTACATTTGAGTTTACCGGTGCAGAACAGGCCATTGAAAACTTGATTGGAAAAGGCCATCAACAATAAATTTCGATTTCAAATATGCAGTAAATCCTTATTTTTGATTTTTCAGAAACAACAGAAATCCATTTGTTTCGTTTGTCGTTTGAACACCATGAATAAAAAAATTAGCATACTCAGCATACTTCTTTTGGCAATGCAATTTGCCTTTGCTCAAAACAATACCAAGGAGGTTCCTAAGTTGTTTCAACCTTCTGTACTAATTGAATTGTTCTCATCTGAAGGATGCAGCAGTTGCCCCTATGCCGATGAATTTTTAAAAGAAGTGGTACAAATTAGTGATAGTAGCCATACCCCCGTTTATGTAATAGACTACCATGTTGTAATTTGGAACCGCTCTGGTTGGGTAGATCCTTTTTCCGATTCTGCCTTTAGTTTACGTCAGCAAGAATATTTGTATAGAAAAAAAATAAACACCCTATATACACCCATGGTATTTGTAAATGGTGGCGATAAAGAATTTGCGGGTGGCGACAAACGCAGCATTGGAAAAGCTATTCAAGAGTTATTGACACAACCCTCTAAACATTTTTTAAGAACAGGCATTACGAAGGTAAAAGAAGAAGACAGTTTATTGGTAGCCTATCAAATTTGGGGCAATGTAGATTCTTGTGATTTAAAGGTGGCCTTTATACAAAAGGAAATAAACAATATGGTTACAGGTGGCGAAAACAAAGACATGATTTTGCACCACCACAATGTGGTAAGAGGCTTATTTAGCAAGCCGCTCACAGGCGCAGAGGGTTATATGAAAATACCGGTAGACCAAAAGCTCAACCTCGATAATTACCGCGTAGTTGTATTTATACAGCACCAGGGAACTTGGAAAGTTTTAGCTGCCGACCAAATGACTTTTAAGCCTTAATTGCCATTTAAATCTGCAAGCAATCTTTGTTTGAAAGCAAGGTAAAAATCGTCTTCAAATAATTTTTTGTTGGTGCTTTTTGTTTCCATTTGCTTTAATAAATTAAGCATGGTTTTGGCATTATTTCTATCGCTAGAAAAGTTGTAGTGACTGGCCAAATTTTGAATGCCCGTATTAAAAATTTCAGCATTTTGGTTTTTGAGGTAAACCCCATACGCATTTAAAATAGTGCCACGGGTAAAACCATACCTACCCAATGCCGCTTTATAAAAATCATTGTTATCTGCCTGTGATAAATTGGCATACAACCAGGCAATGGTTCTTTGCAGTGTAGCAGTTTGGTAGCCTTCCAATTCTTTGCATTTACTTAAACACAATGCTTCGTTAAAGTTTGAAAGTCCTTGCAAAGAGGTGGCCATTACATTGTAAGAAGAATCGTTTAAGCCTTGGATTAGAATACGCATGGTATTGCTATTTTCTGGAGCCGAGGCTATAAGGAACATGGCATTGTCTCTTACGTCTGCTTTGGGATGATGCAGGGCCATTTCAACAATTTGGGCTTCAAACGCAGGATAAAGCGTATCTATTTTACTAATTAAATTCAATCCCATTACTTGGTAATAATCTTCACTGCGCGTCAATAAATTTTGGATCATTTCTTTTTGGTGCCAACCTGCAATTTCGTAGGGAGCATCTCCAATTACGGTAATAGCGCGCATTTTCACTTGAAAGCCATCGGCTTGTTCAAACATTTTTAAAGTGGCTTTTAGTGTTTGCTTTTCGGAAATAAGTCCAGGAATATTTCCTTTTGGGTCGATCCAAAAACAAAGCAAATTTGCGCCCATATTTGTGCCATTTTCTAAAACAGGAATTTGAAACACTTGTGCTGCTTTTTGAATATGAACAGGCATAATTTGCGTTTGGGTTTCTCCATTTCCTTTTTGCCAAACCAGGTATACTTGTGTATGCAAATCAAATACCCCATAGCTAGAATCTTGTATTTGTTGGATGACAATTCTACCCGTTTTATTGTTTTCATTTGTTTCGTAGGCTACATTTAAATTGGGATGCCCAAAACCTTCGAACCATTGTTTGAAAAAGAGCTGCAAATCCTTGCCACTGGAAGTTTCCATGGCATGA
>CAIYNF010000057.1 GCA_903927505.1 uncultured Bacteroidota bacterium
AACCGGCTTGTGTAAAACGGAAGATATTGTCTACGAAGAACAAGATATCACGTCCACCAGATTTTTCATCACCATCACGGAAGTATTCTGCCATGGTTAAACCAGATAAAGCCACACGTGCACGTGCTCCAGGAGGCTCATTCATTTGACCAAAAACGAGGGTTGCTTGCGACTTAGCCAATTCGGTATAATCTACCTTAGATAAATCCCAACCACCTTCTTCCATGCTGTGTTTAAATTCAGCACCATATTTAATAACGTCTGATTCGATAAACTCACGTAACAAATCGTTTCCTTCACGGGTACGCTCACCTACACCGGCAAATACCGACATACCTTCGTATGCTTTGGCAATATTATTTACCAATTCCATAATTAAAACGGTTTTACCTACACCCGCACCACCGAACAAACCAATTTTACCACCTTTTACGTATGGTTCAATTAAGTCGATTACCTTGATACCAGTATATAATGGCTCTGAAGTAGTAGATAAATCTTCAAATTTTGGTGCTTCACGGTGAATAGATCTAGGGCCTTCACTTTTAATGGTTTTCATACCATCAATAGCCTCACCCACCACATTGAACAAGCGACCTCTGATATCCTCGCCAGTAGGCATAGAAATTGGAGAATCAGTTGATGTAACAGTCATACCGCGAACAAGTCCATCGGTACTGTCCATTGCAACGGTACGAACCATGCTTTCACCTAAATGCTTTTGGCACTCAAGGATAATTCTGGTACCATCTGCCTTATCAATATAAAGCGCATCATAAATTTTAGGAAGCTTGTTGTCGCCCGCAAAGCTAACGTCCACAACTGGACCAATTACTTGGGCTATAACACCTGATTTTGACATAGTTAAGATATTTTTACGTGTAAAAAGTGCTGCAAATTTACTCTTTTACCACTATTTTCAAATGAATAGCGAAAAAAAAGTTTGAAAAAGGGAAGGAGAAATTTACTGTTTGCATCTTGCTGCTGGCATCTGGCTTCTAGCTTCTGGCAACTAGCTTCTGGCTTCTAGCATTTTTGGTGGGGCGTTTTTACTTTGTGCTTTTTAGGGGAAAGTCCATGGTCGATGGTCTATGGTCAATGGTTTTTTGATGAGAATGAGGCCGAGTTGGCGGCGGTGGAGGACCTACCTTGTGTCCTATATTTGGGGAGTATTACATAATACAGTTGATCAGAGTATTTTAGATCATTTATTGTCTTGGCCTTAAGAAGATGAAGGTACCTTGATTCTTTGAAAATGGATGACCAAATGGAACATCATAATAAAAATTTCCAGATAATCCCTTTAAATCGGTTTGATTTGGATGAGTGTAATTAACAATATTTGAAAAATGGAAAATCATTGTATCACCCCCATAAAGGTCATCTAAAAATAAGCAAATGTTATTTCCAGAATAATTTTGCATGTGTAAAGTTGACATTTGAATACTATCGCCATTTTTATATAATATTCCTGCAGGCTTATCCCAGCATATAAGTTGTGAATTTGATTGTTCTACTACATAAATATTATTTTCTTTCACATAATAGTAAAAGTAACCACCTCCTCCATCATCATCAGATGTCCCTAATACATAATAACCTTCTTGCAGTAAAATTGAAGACGAACTGCTGATTTCCTTATCTTTTTTACAAGACACCGCTCCTATTAAAATAATCAGAAATAGTTTAATAACCCGCATCACAACCTCCTATTACATCTGCGAAAAACTCGCCATTAATATCTACTTCAAAGCCTTCATTTAGTTCTATTAGGTTTGCACCTCGAAAAATTAAGTTTCCTTTATTCTGTTTCATAAAACTAAAGTTAAAGCTGAGATAAAATCAATATTTCTCAAATTTAAATTTCCCTTCAAGTCTTTTGTATGGTAATCCCAAGGGTACAAAATAATAAAAATCACCTGAATAATATTTCTTTAAATTAATATCCTTACTTTCAGTGTAATTAGATAAATGCAATTTAAAGGTATCCCCCCCAATTATATCAGAATAAAAAACACATGGAGTGTATATATCCGTTATCATTTCAATGGGCGAAAACTTTAACTTTTCGCTTTCAGAAAAAATCGAACCAGCTAAACGATCGAAACAGATAGAATCTTTATTTTCTATAGAATTACCAATAGGGTAAATTGAATTATCCAAAATATAGTACTTTTTATTTGTTTCACTCCCTGGCTCAAAAGTTAAGAGTAAGCCATATTTGCCATTTTCGAGCAAAACTTTATTTGAATTTTCTTTGTTCTCTTTTTTGCAATAAACAAAACCTGTAAGGAAAATGGCTATTATTATTATTTTAAAACCCTTCATCACAACCTCCTATTACATCTGCGAAAAACTCGCCATTAATATCTACTTCAAAGCCTTCATTTAGTTCTATTAGGTATTCTGTGCCCAACGAAATATTAAAGTTACCTTCATTCATACGAATCAAATTAATTAATAAAGTTCAATTCAAAAGTTCCAAATAGTACTTTTTCAGGATGTGAATTATACATTAAAATAACAAAATCACCCTCAAGTGCCTTGTGTGAATTTTGATCTAATAGCGTTTTGACATTATTAAATTTCGTAATCATTGTATCACCACCATATTTGTCGTTCCTAAAAATGCAAGGTAAGGTTTGAGTTAATCCTTTTATTTGGAGACTCAATATATTTGTGGATCTATCAGCATTTTTAAATAATGAACCAGCTTTCCTATCATTACAACACGTTTGTAAATTATAACACACATAAAAACAATTTTCATATAATCTATATTTTGTATACGATTCAATTCCAAATTGATCGGTTGTTTTAAGGCTATACATGCCGTTCATCAAAAGATACTCAAAAGTTTCTATTTTTTTATCTTTCTTACATTGTGAAAAGGAGAATAAGCAAGTCACAAAAATTATTGCCTTAAAACCCTTCATCACAAGCTCCTGTATCATCAGTAAAAAAAATTGATTTTCGAATGTAAACTAAATTAAACAATAAATTATGACCGCGGACATGAATATAAAAATAATTATTAAGTCAAAGTAAATAGTTGGAGTTAATTAAAATCATGCCTGTAGCCTCTGGCACCTCGCTTCTGGCATCTGGCTTCTAGCTTCTGGCTTCTAGCGGGATTGGTGGAGCGTTTTTACTTTGTGCTTTTTAGGGGAAAGTCCATGGTCGATGGTCCATGGTCAATGGTTTTTTGATGGGAATGAGTTCCTCCTTGGGTAAATTTACCTCCAATAGAAAAATGCTTCGGCAAGCTCAGCATGACGTCCCGGGAGGCTCACCAGTAAAAACCTGGTATAGCAGCACCAGAAAATCTCATCCGCCGAAGCTTCAGCGCAGGTGGACTCGCTTCTCGCCTCTCGTCTCTCGCTTCTTCATAGAAAATCTGGATTCTGGATTCTGGATTCAACTCCCTACACAAACAAAGCTTTCAACTCTGTGGCATCATCTGGTTTCATTTTGCCAGCGAGGATGAGGCGGAGTTGGCGGCGGCGGAGGGCGCCATCGTAGCGTTTTACTTCTTCTTCAGTTTCTGGCGCCAGTTCTGGTACCTTTACAGAGGAACCATTTCTATCTAAGGCTACAAACGTGAAATAGGCTTCATTGCTTAAAAAACTTTCGCCTGTTGGAATGTTTTCTGCCCACACTTTAATATACACTTCCATAGAAGTATTAAAGGCACGCGATACTTCTGCTTGCAGGGTTACCACATCACCTAACTTAATGGATTTACCAAAGCTTACAGAATCCACAGAAGCTGTAACAACAGTTTTGCCAGAATGCTTTTGGGCCGCAATGGCAGCAGCTATATCCATCCAATGCAATAACCTTCCTCCCATTAAATTTTGTAGGGTATTGGTATCATTGGGCAATATCATTTCATTCATGATGGTGCGCGAATGAGATGGGTTTCTGATAATTTTTGAATCGTTCATCTTTATGGTTTTAGGGTGCACAAAGATAAACAGTAAGTAGGAATTATGTTCAAGTAAAAGAAAATGAAATAAAAGGGCCCGGTTCAAGTAAATGAACCAGGCCCAGTTTGCAAATATTTGAGAAAAATAACCTAGCGGTTCTCGATGATTTTTTTCACAGCTGTTTTACCATCAACTGTAAGCTTTACAAAATATACACCAGGAGCGAAGCCTTGGGCTTTGGCACCAAATGTATACTCATAATTTCCGGCCAACAAAGTGGTGTTTTCAATTAATTGAACACGTTCACCTAGTATATTATATACTTCCAAAATAACTGAGGACTGGCGGTTCAACCCAACATTAATTTTTGTAAAATCTGTGAAAGGATTTGGTGCAATAGAGAAGGAAGCTTGTCCCATAAATTCAACAATTCCTGTAGGTATAAAGTAAATAGTATCCGACATTACCGACTCGCAACCTGTGGCATTTTTAACCTTTACCGAATATGCTCCTTTTAATGTGGCACCGTAATTTTGTGTTGTTGCACCAGAAATAACATTGCCATTATAATACCATTGGTAACTATTGGCGGCGCTTGAAGTTAAATCCGCACCAATTTTGTTGATAGTTGGCTTAGAAGGAGCAGCTACACTGTTTACTGAAATAGCATTTGAGGTAGCATTACAAGTGTATTGATTGCTTACTACCACTGAGTAACTTCCACTCACCTTAGCGGTGTAACTTGCACTAGTAGCTGCACTTAAATTCACACCATCTTTCAACCATTGGTATGTTAAACCCGAACCGGTATTCGCATTAATTACAATGCTATCTCCTAAACAGAAATCAGTTTTGGCACTTGTAATTTGCGCAGTTTGGTTGTAACAAATTCCTTTGGTAATTACAGCAAATGAATAAGTTGCTTCATCCAAATCATTATTGTTAATTGTAATAGTAGCAATTCTATTGCCTAAAGCACTAGGAACTACTTTAACAATTACATTCAATGTATTGTTTCCAGTTACAATGGCAGGGAAGCTGGCAGGCGAAACTACTTTGTAATCTGATGCATTTAATCCAGAGATGTTTATAGAACTAATAATTAAATTACTAGTTCCAGAATTTTCAATTGAAAAGTTTTTAGAGAAGGCATTGGCAACGCTTACATCTCCAAAATCTGTACCTGAGGCAATGCTTGGAGTTGTAGATCCAGAAGCAATGTTGTTTCCATTACCTTTTACATTAATTTCAGGAACTGAATTGTAGGTATCAGGATTGTATAAGGTTAAGATTTGACCACCTTCAACTACTTCACCGCTTATTAGGAAATGCGCTTGATCTACCAAAATAAACATACCCGGACCTAAAATACTTTGCATATCTATAATTCCAGAAGACTCTTCATCTTGTGTAAGGTAATTGGCACCTGTAGCTAAAAAACGAGTTGAATCATGTGTAGCAATTAATTTCAATTGGTCTGTTGCCACCGTGTATTGCCAGATTTTACCTAAATGAACATTGTTTCCTACGTCTTCTTGTAATAAAATGTTGCCAAAATTATCGAATGCCAAATTATCTAACATCTTTTGTCCTTCAGTGCCATCTAGCACGGCAGTAATGGTTCCACCCAATTCAGGATTTTTGATGTCTGTGAAATGTAATTTCCATAAACGACTAGGAGCAGTTACTGCATTTGTAGTATTGAAGTAAAAATCACTTGGGTTAGAAGGATCCCATGAACCATCTTCTGGACGCAAGAAGTTTGTTATACTAAGCGCATTGCTTCTAGCATTAATACTTGCTCCACTAGAATCTCTAACCACACCTAAATCTACTAAGGTAAAAGTAGTATTTGCAGCAGGAATACTTGCACTTGTTTCATTTGCCAAACCAGCAACAGAAACACCAAATAACTTGCCATTATTTAAACCTGCTTTGTCTATTTCTGTACCTGTATTTGTTTTGGTTCCAATATACATGTATACCTGTCCAGGTGTTGAATCATCTGTACCTGCAACAATTGTTTTATCCATAGGAGTTGGATTGGCAATAGCATTTTCCCAAGAGAATTTGCCCAGTGCAGGTAATTCATAAGTTGTACCAGCATTTAAACCGGTAGCAATATGACCAAAGGCCCTGCCTTCATTACCAGACTCTTCACCATTCATAAATATTCTTTCTTGAGTACCTAAACCAGTTGCTGCATTAAAGTAAGCAGTAATTGCAGGCAAATCTGCCGAACAGAAACGGTTGAAGGCAGCACTAACTGAAGGATTGGCAGCGTTATAGGTTGTATATCCTGTTCCATTCCAAAGTTTCACATTCTGAATTAAATCTGCACCACTTAAAACATTTAAAGTAGTTTTATTAATAATCCATTTTGAAACCAAAGAACCTTTTGAACCATGGGCACGAATACCACCAACAGTGTTTCCAAATTCATGGTTAACTAATAAGGTAAAAGTACCGTTACCATTGTCGTAAGCACCGGTACCATCTGGTGTACCAGGCATTTTGTACGAACCAATTTGATCACCAGCACTAAGAATTGATTTGGTAATAACACCACTAGCCGCAGGGATAATATAAGGCGATTGAGAGCTTGTTGCACTTGCATTAGGAACAATTACACCTTCCAAACGGGCATTCAACAATTGAATTCTTTGGTCGCCTTTTAATGTGGTATCTCTAATAGCATAAGCATTTGTAGCATATTTTGTACCCATGTATTCTGCAAAAGCATCTTGCTCTTTTCCAATGGCACAAAAAGTTGCAATACCAGGAACCTTAATGGCAGTATCTAAATTTGCTCTGTAATTTATATTAGAAGGAAAAGGATAATTATCTCCACCCAATGGCGAACCAACTGCAATAGGATTTGCTAAAAAATCTAAAGTTACAATTTTAAAAGTTCTAGAAGTATCTCCCATTAATTTACCAGCAGCAACCAATGTATCAATTTTGTTACCAAGTGAATCAATAATTACCAAAGACTGAATTTTACTTCCTACAGCTTTGGTGGTATCATAACTAAATGATACCCCACCTACTTGTGGGAACTGACCTGGTGTAGCAGCAGGATTAGTAGCAGCAATACCATGTTCTAGTAATCTTTTTAAACCTGCTGCATTGGCTCTTACAATAACTAAACCATTGTTGAAACGCAATGAATTTTCAATATCCAATTGTGAAATATCACCACTTAATTTTCCTGCCGAAGGATTGGCTAAGGTCTTTTCTAAAATTGTGGTCGAACCAACCGCGTTAATGTTACCGATAGCAGATCTTATACCCCCTCCATTTTTAATTGACACCATAACTTGGTTATCAACCTGACGGGCATACCATAAATTTGCATCAGCAGAAAGGTTGCCAAAATTGGTTTCTTCTGTTCTTACAAAATTTCTTCTGCCTTCAAGGAATACATTTGTTTTACCAAATTTATTTCCGTCTTTGTTATTAATTACTGAAGCAATTGCTGTAGTTAAGGTTCTTACTGTAGCACCTTTGGTTCCAGGCGCAAAGGCAGCTGCATAGCTACCCCATAAACCAGTAACCATTGCGGTATCTGCAGCATACGCACCATTGATTGTTGAATCTAATGAACTTGGCAATAATTTACCCAATGAATCAAAATCACATACAAATCTACCAATGTATTTCCATTCGCTTGTAGTATTCAAAATAGCCAATGGCTCATTGTCGTTGTTAATGGTTAAAATTGGATATTTATCAGAAACAGCAATACCCGGTCTAATTCTATCATTGCCATCGGCACACAATGAATGTGAACCACCAGCAATTATAATATCAACACCTTTCAATAAAGGTGCTAAGGCTTTTTCATTTGCTAATTGTTGAAGGTGACTCATCACAATAATTTTATTGATTCCTTTTGCACGCAATGAATCAATTGCTGGCTGTAAAACTGCCGCTAATGCTGGCATATTATCTGAAGGGCCACTCAAAACTGTTGTTGCACCTGGTGATGAAATAGAAGCCAACAACTGAGTTGTTGCGCCTACAATGCCAACCCTATCACCATTTAGGTTAATAACTGCAGAAGGTGCAATACCTTTTTTCTGACTATTGGCTGTAATAGTGCTTGAAGTTTTAAAACTATCTACTGGTAAACCAGGAGCAGTAACCAAATAACTTAGGTTAATATCATTTGCAAAATTAAGGTTCGCGCTTAAATAAGGAAACTGTGCACCCAACCAACGTTTATCGGCACCATTGCTTCTAATATCTACACCAATAATGCTATTTACTTCTGGCGTACCCAAATCAAATTCGTGGTTACCAAAAGCAGAACCTTGAAATCCCATAATATTCATCATGGCAACATCTGTTCTACCAATTGCAGCTCTCAAACCTGAAGTTGTTCCAGCGTAATAAGAACCTGCTGTTGTGCGCAATGGCGTTTGCATACTTACATCTTCACCAGCAGCTAAAAATGGACCAGGGATAAAACAATCACCTGATGCCAATTTCACCGTGTTTAAATAAGTGTTTTCTAAAGTATCTAAAACCGCAGCAAAATTAGGCGCATCAATTGGAGCGTCTATGCCCGATTCCATATCTGAAGCATGCAATACTTGCAATTGAAAAGCGCTGCGTGAATTAATTTGAAACATTGAAACAGTTCCACTCACCTCGTTAGAAAGTAAAATCATATCCTTGCCATTTGGACTTTCAGTGCGAGGAATAAATACAATGCCTTCTGGACCTAAATCACCTACTGCACTTAAGTTTGCTTGATTAGGTGTAACTGCAAAATTTCTAGTATTGATGTATTGAACAAAATAAGGGTTCGCTGGATCGGTAATATTATAAACCATAATACCACCTATTCTTTCTAAACCAATAAAGGCATAGGTGCTATCCAATATCTTTCCAATAGTTACAGACTCAGGCTCTGGGCCTTTGTTGTCACTTCTATCATCAATGGCATTGGTTGTATGTCCTGTATTAAAATTACTTGGGAATGTTGCTAAAACTTTTTGCTCAAATTCATCTTTACTGTCCCAAACCAATGAACCAGTGCTGGCATTCCAAATTGAAAACGAACGCGCACCAAAAACAAAAATACTATCAAATTTACCATCGCCATTAAAATCTCCATAACGGTTGGTAACTGTTAATCTTCCCAAAGCAGCATTTGCTTTTAAGGCTGTTACATTTGCTACACCTCCAAACTTAACTGTATCTAATACATAAGCAGCAGCACCAACTCTCACTTCTTCTACGTTAGCTGCACCCCAATCTGCGCGGGCATCACCTTCATTGGCTGTTACAAAATAAGATTGTGAACCAACTTTATAACTTGAAATACCATCTGGCATATACATACCAAAAACTGGCCATGTACCAATATTGGCAATACCCCCATTGTCTGATGGGTCTAACCCATTACCAGCTAGGTTATGGTTTTTAAAACCCAAAGGCATTAGGGAAGTAAATGTTGCAGTATTGATATTCAATACAGCCACACAATTGTTTTCTTGGCAGCTTACCCAGGCTGTTGTATTGTCGTCAGAAATAGAAATATACTCTGGCTCTAAATCTTCGGCAACTGTTGAATTTCTCAAAAATGCACCTAAGGCTGTTTGAATTCTTCCATAAATACGAATTTTTGAATCAATCACAACAGGTGAATTATACGCAGTAAAACCAGCAGTTTGCACATTTGCTTGTGTTAAACTAGCCGCACCTAAATTTAAATCAATAATTGAAACAGAACCTTCTGGATCAATGGTGTAACCTACATTAGGCTCACCTTCATTGGCTACCAACAACTTTTTACCATTAGAGGTAAAAGCCAAATTATCAGCATTTGCGCCTGCTTTAACCTTGCTAATAAAACTTCCGTTGGCATCTAAAAATACAATATTACTTGCATTTGTTTTGCCATTTGAATCTATAACTGCAATAGCAAACAAGCCATTTTTGTTGCACGCTACAGACGTTACATCTATACCGTAAGGCTTTACTGAAATTGTAGATACCAAAATTGGATTGCTTGGGTTAGCAATGTTTACAATTTTAACGGTGGTATCAGGACCGTTAATAACAAACATTCTTTTCGAAATTGGATCGTAAGCCGATATTTCGGCAACGCCTCCATTCGAATTGTATGTTCCAATTGAATAACGCCCTATGAGTTGGGCATTAATTTGGGCGTTACTTTTGAAGTGCAGAAACAAACAAAAGAATACCAAAAGAATTTTAATAAAAGGAAATTTTTTCATGGTAATTTTACTTTACCCTTCAAAATTGCCCTTCGTGTGTTTCTAAATTATTAGCACAACATCAACTAAAAGTTAGAATGGAAATAATTAAAAAACCATGACAAAAAAATAATGTAAAAAAACAATTCCTGACAAAAATTTAATACGTAATTAACCTTAAGTTAATCCCAACACTCCATCATGAGCAAGGCTCCTGTTTGGTAGCTAATTTTTACCGTGCCATCTGCGGCAGCCTCATTGCTGCTGCCAGTTCTTAGACCCAATTCGAGGCTTTCATTCTGCATATTGTATTTTAAGCCTTCTGTACTTACCCCTGTTACTTTTCCCATAGGAATTAAAGAAATAGGCGTTCCTGCCACATACCATTTATCAAAAGAATGCGGCAGGCAATATACTTTTGAATAATCGTCGTACATTACCAATACGCCTTTGTCTTTATAGGCTGCCAAGGTACTCATGTTGTTGATGGTATGGTCGGCGCGCCTACCAGTTGCCCAAACAATATGAATGGCTTTGTGGTTTCTGCCCAACAACAGGTCAATGCCTTTTTCTAAATCGGTTTTATTTTGGTCGGGGGTATGAATTATTTCAACGGGTTGTTGGTGCAGCAAATATTGCTCTGGATGGTGCTCGCGGTCAAAATCACCCAAAACAATATCAATCTTTATTCCTAACTCCAATACCCTTTGCAAGGCACCGTCTAATACCATAACAATAGGGCTCCATTCCAATAACTGCGCAAGCAGCGCATAGCTGCAAGCTTCGCCATTGGCAATAATCAATGCGGGTTCTTGGGAATCTCTAACTACATGGTGACTCGACATATTACGAAGATGCTGTTTTTTTTCTATTTACACTAAAAGCTACATTCCCCTGCAATGGTGGCTTTTTCGGTGCCTGTATATTGTACATAAAGCAGGGTCGGTTCGAACCGAAATTGACGCGTGCTTTGAAAATGACTGAAAGAGAAACTGAGTGGAATGGCAATGAAACGATAGCGGTGTTGGTTTAAACCAAGTTGTAAAATGCCGGCAGTTTTTTGCGTTCGGTCCACCTCTTCTAAAAACATGGTTTTGGGCTTCACTTTAAAATGCAAATAATAATCTACTGCTATGAGTTCTTGGATGAGGGTATCGTCTGGATAGGCCTGTTTACAGTAGGATGCGAGCAATTCAAAACTTTCATCTAAACTGTGTTTATGGAAATTGGATCGGGCATGAAACCAATTACCAATACCAATTAAGAAAGGGAAAATGCCGTATTTTTTTTCGGCATATAAAAGCGTGTTTTGCGCCCTGCTTTTATTCCAATACAATTCCAATGCTTCCTCCAACAAAGTAATTTGAAACAATTCTTCTTTGCTCAAATAATTGCTTTCAATAATTTGATACGGCGGATTGGGATCAAAGCGATAACCATATTGGGCATAGCGCTCACGCACAGGAGTGCCTTTTAAAAACTTGAGGAATCCCAATTGTAACTCGGGCGGATGAATGGCAAAAACTTGCTCAATACTGTATTGAATATCTGCCCAATAATCGAGGGGCAAACCCACTATTAAATCGAGGTGCATTTCTACATACGCATGGAGCTCTAATATTACCGCTTTTGTCTTCTCAAAATTCTGTTTGCGGCTCACCTCTAAATTTGCTTTTTGGTTTACCGTTTGTATCCCAATCTCAAAGCGGAACAAGCCTTTGGGCACTTTCTCTTTTACAAACTTTACAATATCAGGGTGCACAATATCGGCAGTAATTTCAAATTGAAAAACATTACCGGGTAAATGATTGTCTAATATAAATTGAAAGATTTCTAAGGTAAAATCTTTCTTCACATTAAAGGTTCTATCTAAGAACTTTATCACCTTTCCATGTTGCATTAAATACAACAAATTTTCTTTGATGGAAGGTGTTGGCAAGTAACGAACTTTATTGTCTAAACTGGCCAAACAAAACTCGCACTTATATGGGCAACCGCGTGAGGTTTCTAAATACGCTACTTTGGTTTTGATATCTTCAACAGGCTCAAATTTGTATGGGTTGAGCTCGGCCAATTCTAGTAAATCAAAGGACTTATTACCAGGTACAAATTGAACTTTATTGTCTTTTTTGTAAACTAAATTGTCTACCTTTTCTATATGGGGATAGGCCTTTAAAAAATCGCTGAAAGGAATTTCTCCTTCACCCGGAATAATAAAATCTACCTCGGGCAAAGCAATGGTTTCTTGCCAATCGTAGCTCACTTCTGGTCCGCCTAAAAGTATTTTTGTTTGCGGATTTAATTCTTTAATACGCCTTGCAACGGCTAGTGTTTGCGTGATATTCCAGATATAACAACTGAAGGCCACCACTTCAAAATCTTTGCAAAATTGCGCAATGCCATCGGGTGTTTCTTTAATAGCAAATTCTTTCCATTCCAATCCCTCATGGTCTTGGTTCAACCCATACAGTAAACGTACTGCAAGGTTCATGTGAATATATTTTGCGTTGAGGGTAGTAAGTAAAATACGCATTAATGTGCAGGGGCTAAACGGCGGTAAAAATCTAATTTACGCGCTATTATTTTGTGGTTATCATATTGCGCGCAAGCCAATTTTGCGGCATTGTTTCCTATGCGTAAAATCTCACTTGGGTTGTTAACCAAGTAAGCAATTTTAGTTTTGAATTCTTCGGCAGAATTTGCTTTTACAATATGCTCTCCATCTATGGCATCTATGCCTTGCGCCCCTAAATCTGTTGAGATAACACACTTGCCAAGGGCCATTCCTTCTAGTATCTTCACGCGTATGCCACTACCAGAAAACAAGGGGACAATCATAATGGCTTTCTCGTTCATAAAGCCAACGGCATCTTCAATTTCGCCCAAAACACG
Source organism: uncultured Bacteroidota bacterium (assembly GCA_903927505.1). Lineage (GTDB taxonomy): Bacteria > Bacteroidota > Bacteroidia > UKL13-3 > UKL13-3 > B1. Next base: position 13,052 of record CAIYNF010000057.1, read on the forward strand.
GATATTGTTTTGGTTATTAAAATCAAAAAACGAGAGGGGGATATTTCTTCCTGCCAAGTAAAAATGCAGGTTTGGAAAACGTTCATTGATATCGAACCAAACTTGCTGAATAAACCATTTCATGGCCTCTTGGTTCGGCATCCAATCCATAGAGCCTAAATGGAACAAACTTGGCATTTCTACATTGGAATTGTTTCGAACCAATTTATCGATGTGAATGCCAAATGGAAATACTTCTATAGGTTTTTGGCAGCCACTTTCGAGCAAAATATTTTTATCTATTTCTGTGATGGCAGATATTCCATCAAATTGGTTGAGCATAGACAGCTCATAGTTCTTAAGCCTTTCGCTGAGTAGGTGCAGGTACCAACGACGGAGGGTATCTGTTTCTATTTTTGCCAAAGTTTCCCAAATAAGGTATTCAATATTATGCTGACGAAGCACACAAATGGCTTTAGAATTTCTTCTAATTACATCCAAATAAGGGGCCACAAAAATGCTTTCGAATACCACCACATCAAACTGTTTGTCTTTGCACAATTGTTCTAATTGGGTTTCAAAGTCTTTGGTTATAAAACGTTCGATGTGATACGATTTCTTGGTAAACAAATTGAGAAATGCTTTCCAAGGCTTCACACGGTTGTCTACATAACACAAATGAATATCGGCCATTTCGCTTACATGGTCTGGAATTTCTTCAAGGGTGATATAATGTTTTTCGGTATTGAGGGAGGCCAATGTGAGATTAACACCGGCTTGGTAATATCCTTTGGTAAAATTAAAATAGCCCAAGGCACCACCATCTTTAAGTGGCCAAGGAAAGCGGTTGGTTATTTGAAGAATATTCATTCTTTGGCGAAGGTAGGGGAAAGAAGCGAGAGACGAGAAGCGAGAAGCGAGTTTTTTTTGGAGAGTCTAGAGACCAGATTTTTTTAAGAGGCGAGTCCACCTGCGCTGAAGCTTCGGCGGATGAGATTTTCTGGCGCTGCTATACTAGGTTCGTCATGCTGAGCTTGCCGAACCACTTTTCTCTTTTAGGCGAATTAAATTGTCCAATCTTCTAACTTAATGTTTTTAAGACGTTTAAAGTGATCAACATTATTGGTTACCATCACTAAATGATGCGTAATTGAAGTCACGCCAATTAATATATCAAAATCATCAACAATCTTTCCCTCCTTGCGCAATCGGGTTTTCTCAAGTGCATATAAATCTAATGAATGAAAAATAGGAATTACATTTATGCCACTTAAAAAATGGTCTAATGCCTTTTGGTTTTTTTCTTTTTGATCGCTATTCTGAACACCAAATTTTAATTCGGCCAAGGTGATTTCAGAAATAAAGCAATTTCTCGGATCAATTTCTTCGAATTTTTGCTTCAGGTTAAATTTACCTTTTATGAAGTAAATACAAATATTTGTATCTAATAAGTACTTTTTCAAAGCTGTTCAATTTCTCGGCTAAACGACCTGCTACCTTTAATTGAAAGAATAATTTCATCGGCAGATTGTTTTGAATCCCAAGCACCAAAAGCCTTATAGAAAGTGGACTTTTTTTCAGAAAAATCAGCATTAACAGATTTGGTAAGCTTTGAAATGAGGTCGAGTTTATTGCTTGGACTTAAATTTTCCAACAATTTCAAATACCCATCAATTAAACTCAAATTTATATCTGTTGTTTTCATCTTAAACGTAACTCATACAAATGTAGCATATTTTTTATTTTTTTAAAACAGCACAAAATGAGACGCGTTTTTTATTGAAGAAGCGATAGACGAGTTTCTTTGAGAGTCCAGAATCCAGAGTCCAGAATCCAGATTTTTTTTAATTAGTCTATTATTAAATATTACCTTCCTCGTAAGCCTCCCGAGACGTCATGCTGAGCTTGCCGAAGCATTTTTCTCTTTGAGGTAAATTTTCCTAAGAAAGACCCTTCGACCATGCTC
>CAIYNF010000058.1 GCA_903927505.1 uncultured Bacteroidota bacterium
AGAAATGTGGTACCCACTGTATGCTTTTTTTCTTTTTGTAATTATCAAAAAATACAAAAAGGAATCTTGGAAAATTATTCTAACCATTAGCTTAATGATATTGGCAAGTGATCAATTTAGCGCCAATTTAATTAAGAATACCTTTATGCGTTTGAGACCTTGTGTTGAACCTAATTTAATTGGTATAACCAAGCATCTCATTAGCAGTTGCGCGGGATATAGTTTTATTTCTGCCCATGCCACCAATCATTTTGCTCTTGCCGTTTTTATTTCTTTCTTTTTTAAAGCGCAAAAATGGGTTTTGCCCGTGCTTTTGTTTTGGGCATTTACAATTGCATTTTCACAAGTTTATGTTGGTGTTCACTATCCTTTAGATGTTATTGTTGGTGCCTTAGTTGGCAGTTTATTTGGTATAAGTTTTTCTAGGTATGTAAACAAGTTTATCAAAGTTTCTATATGAGTTATTTTTGGTTTTTATTATTACCATTTGGTCCATTGCTTGGTGGATTTTTAGCCATTAAAAGCAGCAAAAAATACCAGGCACAACTCAATTGGTTTTTGGCATTTGCTGGTGCTTATCTGTTAGGTATAACCTTGCTTAATCTTATTCCTGAAGTGTTTCAGAGCTTCGATCCTTATAAAGGCTTGTTGGTTTTAGGTGGTTTTTTCTTTCAAATATTTTTAGAAAGATATTCAGAAGGCATAGAACATGGGCACATGCACGTACACCATAAATTAAAATCAAATATTATTCCTATTGGTATTGTTGTTTCTATGAGTCTTCATTCTTTTACAGAGGGCATCCCCTTGGGAGCTTTATGGATTGAAGATAATACAAGTTATTACTCCTTATTGTTTGGAATTATACTTCATGAAATTCCTGCAGCATTTGCACTAATAAGTATTTTAAAAGGTATCCAATTGCAAACTACAACCTTGCGAAAAATTATTTTTGTATATGGCTCAATGTCAATAATAGGTGCTTCCCTTTGTATTTATTTAGGCAATAGTATCAATAAAGAGTTTCTCAATTATTTCATGGCATTTGTAATAGGTACTTTCTTGCATATTTCAACAACCATATTGTTTGAAAATAGTGAACAACATCATTTCAGTAAGCAGAAGGTAACGGCTGTGCTTATTGGAATTGGATTGGCTGCTTTAATTTCAATTGGTTTTCATTCCTAAGCCTTTGCGGCTTATATGCCAAGAAACCTATTTTTAATACTTGGTTTTGGTAGCGGGCAACTTTTTAGTTTTCTTCCGAACCTAAATCTGTTTTTAGCAATTATTTTGTAGACAGTTTTATTGAATACGCTTGGCAAATATTGAAAGACCAATGTAAGTTTGATTGGATAACTTAGGTGTTTTAAAATTTTGAAAACAGCTTCATGATACACATAACAGTTTCCTTGCTCGTAATATACAATAGAATCAATTGCAGCATCAATGTGGTGTTTAGCCAATATTGTTTTTGCCTCTAAAGACTGTATAGGTGAAAAATATATTAGTTGTTTCGGTTCGAACCGAATAACAAGGCGTACAAAGAAATTGCAAAGGGCACAATGTCCATCATAAAATAAGATGGATTTTTCCATGGGTCTATTTATTTACCAAGTCTGGATTAAAGCTAATAGGGGAGAAGAAGTAAATCATCAAAACCCTTGCAAAACGGTAGGTAAGAGGTGATATAAGAATTAATGAACTAATAATTGGAATAACATAATCCCAGAAATCGGCATTGCCATTGCTTACCCATAAGATAAAACCACCCAAAACCAACATGAGGCCAACTGTTAAGAAATAACTCACATACATTGCCCCCCAAAAAAAGCCAGGTTCAATTTCATATTTCAAATCACAAACTTTACAATTTGCATCCATTTCAGTAAACTTATTTAGGTTCCAAAATGGATAATTAAACATCTTGCCACTTTGGCATTGCGGACATTTACATTTAGCAATTGCCAATGCTTTGGATGGTTCGTATTTATTACACATACTCTTGTGGTGTAGGGATTTCTTGTGCTGCTAATTTCTCAGCTAATTGCTTTTCCTTGTGTTTTTTATAATAGATATATCCAAACACGCCCGCAATTGCATAAGGCAGAACCAAGAGGTACAGAATGCCATTATTTAAGGTATTTCCAACTTGTGTACTGCCATCTTCACGTGCCTTTTCTATATTACTCTTACACATGGCACATTGCGCTTGTGCAGAGAAATTACCCACCAATAAAAAGGAAATAAGTAAACTAAATAAGAGATTTCTCTTTTGGTTCATGGTACAAATATATGCCTTTAACTATTTAAATAGGGTAGTAAGGACTAATCATAAAATAAACAATAACACCTGTTATGGTTACATACAACCAAATTGGATAGGCAAAACGTACAATCTTTTTATGCAAAGCAACTTGCATTTGAATGCCTCTGTAAAAGCTTATTAATACCAATGGCAAAACTATTGCAGCTAATACAATATGTGAAATTAAAATAACATAATACAATGGGCGATATGCTACTGTTTCTGGATAATGTGTTTCTGGCGCTAGCCAATGAAACAAAACATAACTTAGCAAAAACACACTGCTTAAAACAAAAGCAGCTAGGTTAATTACCTTATGACTTTGAATATCCTTCTTTTTAATATAGTATAAACTCATTATCAATAGCAAGGAGCAAGTGCCATTAATAATGGCGTTAAGGAGCGGTAAAACAAATGTCCATGAAGGCAATACTGCAGGTGTAGGTAGTATTTTTTTGTTTAATACAATTACAGCAATAAAAACTACAACAGATAATCCCATTGCTAGTCTAAAAAAAATCTTGTCTCTATTTTCCTGGGTGGTGGTATTCATATAATAAAACTTTTATATCTTCTTCTAAGCGCTTTATTTCTACGTCGCTAAAGCTATCATAGCTGCCACGTATTCTTTTTGATTTGTCTAACAAAATAAACTGCTGACTATGGTCAATTGTTTTTTCTTCAACATTAATTGGCAATAAAAATCCTTGGCCAATTTTAAATAATTCTTCTTTTTCTGCTCTTACAAAGTGCCAAATTTTAGAGTTGGCTTTGTATTTACTTGCATATTTATTGAGTACCGAAACAGAATCGTTATCAGGGTCTACGGTAATGCTAAGGAATTGCACCTCAGAGAACTCTTTGTATTTTTCGTAAACTCCTGCCAACCTTCTGTTCATGGTAGGACAAACATCCTTGCAATTGGCAAAGAAGAAGTTGGCAATAACAATACCATTGCTCAATTCTTTTGAATTTAACTTCTTTCCATCTTGGTCTGTAACATCAAAGTCTGGAACTTGGTAATAAATAGTATCTAATTGTTTAATGCCATCTGGTGCAATACGCTCGCCATAAATAGGCAGCGTTTTAAAATTCATGGTGCCGGCGTTAAGCATATAAAAAATAACAACCGGAACTACAAGTAGTCCGGTTGCAATCCAAAATCCTTTTCTTTTCATTATTTAACCCACCTTAAAATGTTGGTGTAATCACCTTCAATAATCATAAGGGTAATAAAGAAAACAACAAATACCATCGGAATAATAATACTATACATTAATGTTTTTCTTTCAAATTTCATGTGCATAAATACCCCAACAATATAATATGCTTTTACAACACCCAAGACAATAAACAACCAGTTTTTTATCATGGAATGGTAAGAGATCAAGAAGAAGTATAATACGATATCTATTACAGTAAAGGCAAATAATATCCAGAATGTTTTCCAGATTTGTGCTTTCATGTCTTTAGGAGATTCTGTATGCTCAATGTGTTCTATGTGTTCCATTTTACAATATTTTTTTAAGTTATATAATAAATCAAATAAGGTAGAAAAAGGTAAATACAAATACCCAAACCAAATCTACAAAGTGCCAATATAATCCTACTTTTTCAACCATTTCATAATGACCTCTTTTTTCATATGTGCCATTTAATACATTGATATAGGTAATTACATTTAAAACCACACCCGAAAATACGTGGAAACCATGGAACCCAGTTACAATAAAGAACAAGGCGGCAAACGATCTTGGTCCGTAAGGATTGCCATACAAACGCGCTCCTTCTCCAATAAAGGTTGTCCACTCCCAAGCTTGACAGCTCAAGAACATGGCTCCACCAATTATGGTAAGCAACATATATTTTGCAACTTCACCTTTAGCCATGCGGTGACCAGCTTCTACGGCTAATACCATGGTTACAGAACTAAAGATCAAAATGAAAGTCATTAAACTTACAAAGAACAAAGGCAAGTGAATGCCATGAATAAAAGGAAAATGGTTAAACACCAATTCTGGCGAAGGCCAATGGTCTTGTAAAAACAAGCCAGCTTCGTTCATTTGCTCAACAAAATTATGACCTACTTCTGCAAGTGGTTTTACAATTGTGTTGGGAATTGGCGATTGAAAGCTGTAGCGGATAAATCCATACGCAATCAGCAGGGATGAAAATGTAAATGCATCAGAAAGTAAGAAGATCCACATCATCAACTTTCCATAGCTTACATTAAATGGTGATTTACCACCACCCCATGTAAACTTTTTCTCAGTGCTTAAAGTGTTTGTAGCCATTTTAAAATTATGCTTGTTTTAGGTTATTAATTATCTGTATAGGTATAAAAATAAATAGAGATAGATCCAAAGAATGCCAATGAAATGCCAATAAGTAATGCACATATTTAAATATAACAAGGCAGTCTTGTGAATTTTATTTTGAAACGATTGAATGAGCATGATGGCCATAAAAACCAAACCCGCTATAACGTGAAATAAATGAACACCAGAAATAACATAAACAAATGAATTAGATGGGTTCGAAAAGGCAAAAAACACATTATCAGCAATTAATTGTTTCCAAGCATAATACTGTCCAAAGCAAAAACCGATGCCTAGTAAAAATGCAATACCAATAAATGATTTAATGCGCGCCATTTGGTCCTTTTTGGCAGCGGTATAAGACAATTGAATAAATAGTGAAGAAAGAATAATAAGCAAGGTGTTAACAGCAAATAATGAAGGAAGATTAAATATCTCCCAATTGCCTTCTCCTCTTCTTACAATATATGCCGATGTAAATCCAGCAAACAACATCACACTGGCAACAATGAGTAACCACAATACAAATTTCTTTGGATTGATTACATAATTGGCCTCTTCGTTTTTTATTACAGAACTTGTCATCTTAAATTTTATCAATTAAATAAGCCAATTGAACCATTGGCAGGTATACAAATGAAGCAAACATCAATTTTTTAGCATCTGCCATTTCGCAGCTTCTAAATAATTTATAAGAATAATAACTCAGCATTAATCCTCCAAATGCACCAATGAACGCAGAAACTATGCCGCTTACCCCATATTGATAAGGTAACATGCCAATTGGAATTAATACCAAACTAAAAGTAAGCGTTTGAAAAGCCGTTCCTTTATCTCTTCCGGGATTTGAAGGCAACATTTTAAATCCTGCTCTTTTATAATCTTCATCCAATATCCAAGCAATGCTCCAAAAGTGTGGAAACTGCCAAAAGAATTGAACGCCAAATAATATCAAAGCAACAATGTCTATTTTACCTGTAACGGCCACGTAACCTAAAAGTGTAGGAATGGCCCCCGGAAAGGCACCCACCAATACAGAAACTGGAGTGATACGCTTTAAAGGTGTATAAATAAAAGCATAACTCAATAAGGCACCCAATGCCAACCAACCGCACAATGGATTTAAGAAAGTACTGATAATTAAAACCCCACTTATTCCCATCGAAAGGCTAATGATAGATGCTTGCATTACACTCATTCTATTGGTGGCAACCGGCCTATTAGCCGTGCGCAACATGAGTTTGTCGAAATCCTTTTCTATAACTTGGTTAATACCATTGGAAGCACCTGTAACCAAAAATCCGCCCAAAGATAGCATGGCTACCTCCAACCAATTGATAGCACCAGACGCAGCAGTTAAATAAGTTACCACCGAAGAAAATACCACCAAGAAAGTGAGGCGTAACTTAACCAATTGGTTAAGATCTGCCAACTTTGCTTTGAGATAACTTAGCTCCGTTTGCGACTCATTTGTATGTATTGCTTTTGCTTCCACGTTAAACGTTTTCTTTTATTTCTTTCACTTTTGTAAACACCAGGATGGCTATAAAAATTTGCATGCCTGCTGTTAAACTACCCAGGGTAAGATGCATACTTTGAAACTGTGAAGGGAAACCTAAGTTTGCCAAAACTGCTCCTGTTAATGCCTGTGTACTCATTAACAAAACCAAAGCCAATGCTGCTTTGTAAAGTATGGAATTGCGTTCGAAAACGCGTTTAAATTGAATCATTAAATAAGCACTTAGAGCCAAGTTCAATAAACTCCAACTTCTATGAAACTTAAAAATAATTCCCAATTGATCTGTCCATAACCAACGATCATCAATTCTGCTGGCTACGTTATCAACTGCTTCTCTTACTTGCGTGCCACTTATGATTTGAACCAAAGAAAGCAATAAAGTAAGAAAAATAATTCCTTTAAGGGGTGGAAAGCTTGCCAATTGCGGTATTTTAAAATTTTGACTGGCCGTAATGGTATAAATTAATAAACCAACAATTACCAATGCAATTAACATATGAATGGTAATCATATAAACTGCTAAGTCAGAAGAAACCACTTTAGCGCCAATCCAAGCCTGAAAGCCTACAAGTACAAAGGCCAATAAACTCAACCAAAATATTTTCTTGTTTTCACTTTTCAGGTAGGGTGCAGCAAATACAACAGTCAGTAAAATCAATAAACCAATAATGGCTCCAATTAAACGATTGATATATTCTGTCCAGGTTTTAAAAACATTGAAATCTGCAATTTCTTTTCCAGCAACTGCAAACTGTGTTTTATAATCTGTTGGAAGCTGACTTACATCTGTAGGAGGTACATATTGTCCAAAACATTTTGGCCAATCTGGGCATCCCATTCCACTTCCGGTGCTGCGCACCAATCCACCTATAAATATGAGAAAGAACACTGCCGCTATGGTTAAAATACCAAAGCGTCTAAATCTAATTTGTTTGTTTTGTGCTATCATGGTAATTATTTTTAAACGGGCTGAACCTACAACAAGTTTAAAACAATTTTTATGATTCTGTACAAAACCTATTAATGAACAGCAGGTAAGCCTGTTGCTTCTTCGTTAGGGTCGGTTTGACCAGCATCTGGAACATTTTGAGGAATGAAATCTTCCTGTGCACCTGGCTTGCTGTAATCATAAGCCCAACGGTATACATGAGGAATTTCACCAGGCCAGTTGCCATGTAAATGTTCTACTGGAGCTGTCCACTCTAATGTATTAGAATTCCAAGGATTTTGAGGAGCACGTTTTCCTTTGAAAATACTGTAGAAGAAATTTGCCAAGAAAATCATTTGTGCCAATGCACCCAAAATAGCTGCAATGGTAATAAATTGGTTCATGTCAACAAATACATTGAATTGATCGTAAGCAGTGTTTGCATAGTATCTGCGAGGAACACCAGCTAATCCCATAAAGTGCATAGGGAAGAATACGCAATAAGCAGAAATAATAGTTAACCAAAAATGGATATGACCAGCAGTTTCATTCATCATACGGCCAAACAATTTTGGATACCAATGGTAAATACCACTCATCATACCAAAAATAGCCGCGCTACCCATTACCAAATGGAAGTGAGCAACTACAAAATAAGTATCGTGTAAGTTAATGTCTAATGCTGCATTACCTAAGTAAATACCCGTTAAACCACCAGATATAAAGAACGAAACTAATCCAATGGCAAACATCATAGCTGGAGTAAGTTTTAAATCACCTTGCCAAAGTGTAGCCAAATAGTTAAATGTTTTTACTGCTGAAGGTACAGCAATAATGAGGGTTCCAAGCATAAATACCGATCCCAAGAAAGGATTCATACCTGTGATAAACATATGGTGACCCCATACAATAAATGACAAAATACCAATTGCTAATATAGAAGCAATCATGGCACGGTAACCAAAGATTGGTTTGCGTGAATTGGTTGCAATTACTTCAGAAGTAATACCCAATGCAGGTAATAAAATAATATAAACCTCAGGATGACCTAAGAACCAGAATAAATGTTGGAATAAAATTGGAGAACCACCAGTACGTTCAATACCACCAGCAAATTCAGCAACAATTTCCGACATGTAAAATGAAGTTCCAAAGCTACGATCGAAAATCAATAGCAATGAACCTCCCAATAAAACCGGGAATGATAACAAACCTAAAATAGCTGTTACTAAAAACGCCCAAATGGTTAATGGCAAACGGGTCATTTTCATTCCTTTTGTTCTCATGTTAAGAACAGTAGCAATGTAATTGATACCACCTAATAATGCTGAAGCAATAAACAATACCATGGCAATTAACCACATGGTCATACCTGTTCCAGAACCGGGGATCGCTTGTGGCAATGCCGATAAAGGAGGATATACTGTCCAACCTGCAGAAGCTGGTCCGCCATCAACAAATAAAGAAAGCAACAATACCACTGAAGAAAGGAAGAAGAACCAATAAGATAACATATTCATGAAAGGAGAAGCCATATCTCTGGCACCCACCTGCAATGGAATAAGTAAGTTAGAAAAGGTTCCACTTAAACCAGCGGTTAATACATAAAATACCATGATAGTACCATGTATGGTAATAAGGGCTAAATAAAAGTTTGGATCCAATTTGCCATCTTTTCCCCAATGACCAATGATACCTTCCAAGAAAGGCATTTTCATGTCTGGGTAAGCCAATTGCATGCGGAAAATAATAGACATCAACATCCCGATTGTACCCATAATAATACCGGTAATCAAGAATTGTCTTGCAATCATTTTGTGGTCCATGCTGAAAACATACTTCGAGAAGAAGCCGCCTTCGTGGTGTTCATGTTCCTCGTGACTGTGTTGTGTATTGTGATCGCTCATATAAATTTAAATATATTGTTCTTAAAAAGGTTTATTATTTTATTGCTACGGCTTTAGGTGCTACTTTACCAGCTACCAATACGCTTTGTGTGTTCAACCATTTTTGGTATTCTTCTTTGGTGTCAACTACAATTAACATTTTCATTCTGTAATGTGCGCTGCCACAAATTTTGTTGCATAACAAAATGTAATCAAATTCTGGCTTGCCCAATTTCTTACGCATTTCTGCTGTAGTTAATGTTGGTTTGAAAGAGAATTTGGTTGGCAAGCCAGGCACTACGTTCATTTGAACACGGAAGTGTGGCATTAATGCACTGTGAATTACATCTTTTGCACGGAATGCAATATCAATAGGTTGGTTAACCTCTAAGTGCAATTCATTGGTGATGATATCATCATAAGAATTAACATCATTGGTATCAACACCAAGGGCGTTTACTTTACCAACTTCACGGAAATTGTGTGCTCCTAATTTATTATCTGTTCCCGCATAACGCGCATTCCAACCAAATTGGTAGGCAAAGATTTCAATCTTACGCGCATTATCTTCTTTTTTATACATCATGTGGTTCCATGTAATTAAACCGCGTATAACCAATACAGTTAAAACAATTGCAGGAACTATTGTCCACCACATTTCAATTTTATGATTGTCGGGATAGAACAAGGCTTTGCGTTTGCCATCTGATTTATATTTAAAGCCATACCAAAATAACAATACTTGTGTAATTACAAATACAACGCCCGTTAAAGCAAATGTAATCATAAACATATTATCGTATTCTGCGCCATGCTCCGAAGCAGGACCTTGGTTGAAAACAGTTAATTTTCCATGAGCATAAAACTCCCAAAAGGCAGCTCCCATACCAATAACTAAAAACAACATCATCAAAATGGCATTTACCGAGTTCCAATTAATTACTGGTTTGCCTTGAATATCGCCAATACGAGCAAGAATTTTAAATACCAATGAAATAATGGCAATTAGTAATATACCTATAATTAACAATAAGTAATTAATGATTGATTCCCAATTTGTTTGA
>CAIYNF010000059.1 GCA_903927505.1 uncultured Bacteroidota bacterium
AAGAAGTTGAAAATGCTTTGCGTTCTACTGGTCGTCACTTAAGTATTGACGCGCCGCTTACAGATGGTGAAGACAATACCTTATTGGGTATTTTAGATACCAATGATGAACCTCGTCCGGATGTTCAATTGATCAACGAATCTTTGCAAAAAGAAATCAACCGCGTAATTTCTACCTTGAGTGAAAAAGAACGCGATGTATTGAAATACTATTACGGTTTAGATGGTGGGCCTGCACATACCTTAGAAGACATTTCAGAGAAAATTGGCTTAACGCGTGAGCGTGTTCGTCAGATCAAAGAAAAAGCCCTTCGCAGGTTACGTAAATCTAGCAAGAGTAAAATCTTAAAAGCGTATTTGGGATAGTAAACTAGCTTCTAGCTTCTGGCCGCTGGCTTCTGGCAAAATATTAAATGACTCAAAGTAATTTACTTTGGGTCATTTTTTTTGAGTGTTAGTATATTTTCTAACTCTTCTATATCCAATAAATCTTTAGGACGGGCATTTGCTTTCTTTTCTTGAAGGAGTTGATTTATATGTAAAAAGGGTATATCAACGCCTTCAATATTTGCTATATAAGCCTTTTGGAAACATTCTTCAAATGATGATTGAGGGAAAGCTTTTAAATAAGTCATAATATCTAATTCAATGCCATGGCTTAAATAAATATTTGTCCAACCAGGAATAAATTCTGTTGTTTCTAATTCTTCAAAATCACCGAGACCAATAGATGCTACCGCAATTCTAAATTTTCTTCTATTTTCTTTGTTGTCTTTTAACCAAATATCTACATCTTGGGTTATTCTTGAAACACCATGTAAAATGGAGGCAAATCCACCAACCATGATATATTCAACCTCGTTTGCAGCAAGAGATTTCCAAAACGCAATAATATTATCGTCTAATATATCCATTTATGATTTTGGCTTAGTAATTTTAGCACTTTTCAATTGATGCAGGAGGCGAATAAATTTCATAGCAGATTTGTATCTCTCCTCATAACTCATAGCAAGGCGTTTCTTGAGTTTGTCTTCTGCAGATAAATGTATCCTTGATTGCTCCATATTTTCAAAGATATAGATTCTATAAAAATAATAGAATTTAAATCCTTTTTAATAAAAGTATTTAATAAGGATGTCATTTCAGACTTCTTGAATTTATTTAGCGCAAAGGCACAGATTTATAAACCTTTAAATACAAGCGTGAATAAGTGGGAAAACTAATTTTTGGCTTTCGTTTGAATTGCTTAGAATTGACTAACAAAACAATACCCTATGGCATTAAGTAGATTCTGGAGTTGGATGATTGCAATTAGTGCGCTGTACATTTTTTATTTGCTCTTTGTAAATAGAATGTATTCACTCAATGGTTTGGTAAATGGGAAACAAAATGATCCTGTTTTGGTAGCGGAGTTTCCTTTGGCAAAATTTACCCAAGATACGGCCTTTATTGCTGCCTTAAATGCTAACAAAGCCAACGGTTTGGTTCGAACCGATACTACCTATAAATTATTAGAAAATGGCATTGTTGAACTCAATATTGGCAAGCAAGCAGCCGATGGCATTTTCCCTACCTGCAAAAATACCATCATGGATATTTGGTTGCCCCTTATAGGATACCTTACCTTTTTTTGTGGCCTCCTCAATTTGCTCAATGATTCTAATGCCATTGGAAAATTAGCAGGGGTGATGGCGCCTTTCTTTGGTAAAATTTTTCCTGAATTGCCCAAAGGACACCCGGCTTATGGCTTTATGACCATGAACTTTGCCGCTAACTTTTTGGGATTAGACAATGCCGCCACCCCATTTGGTTTAAAGGCCATGGAGAGTATGCAAGAAACCAATACGGATAAAGACAGGGCCTCCAATAGTCAGATTATGTTCTTGTGTTTGCATGCGGCCGGACTTACTTTAATACCTACTTCTATTATTGGTTACCGCGCGGCACAGCATGCAACAAATCCTGCCGATATTATGTTGCCCACCATTATTACTTCCTTTATTGGCACTTTAGCAGCTTTGATTTTTGTGAGTATTAAACAAAAAATAAATTTAGTGAACCTGGTTGTTGTAAGCTTGGTAGCAGGTGTTTCGGCAATTATAGCTTTGTTGTTGGTATACATAAACAAACTAGATGGCATTGAGAAATTTCACTTTACAGGAAATTTAAGCAATGGTGTTTTGTTGTTTATTATTTTATTGGTGGTGGGCTATTCTATCTACCAAGAAAAAATATTTAAAGCCAATCAAACCAATATTTTTGATTCGTTTGTAAATGGCGCCAAAGATGGATTTACCACAGGTGTACGCGTTTTACCTTACATGGTTGCCATGTTGGTGGCCTTGAGTATTTTTAGAAACTCTACCCTCATGAATATTGTTATGAATGGAATTGGATCGAGCCTAGGTATTTTTGGCGTAAGTCAAGAAATTATCAATGCCATTCCTGTTGCCATCATGCGACCATTTAGTGCGGGTGGGGCGCGTGGTTTTATGTTAGATGCCATGAAAACCTATGGGCCAGATAGCCTTACAGGGCAATTGTCGTGCTTGTTTCAAGGCGCAGCCGAAACCACTTTTTATGTGGTAGCTTTGTATTTTGGTTCTGTAAATGTTAAAGATGCACGCTATACTTTAAGCATCATGTTACTGGTTGATTTGGTATGTGTAATCAGTGGTATTTTTATTGCTACCATGTATTTTAAATAAATAATGATAGCATGGAAAAAATATTTTTTTGCTTCTTTCTATTCCTTGGTAGCTTTCAATTATTTGCCCAAAAACCGCAGGCCTACGAACAGTATTTAATGGGCGTAGAGAATTATGAAAAAGGGCGTTACAAAATTGCCCTCGATTTATTCCTAGAAGCAGAAGAATTGGGCGTTCAAACCAATGCCTTGTATAATTATTTGGGAATTTGCTACTACCATTTTTCCGATTATAAAATGGCTTTGTTGAATTACAATAAAGCCATTCGTTTAGAACCCAATGATTATGCTGCAATTTCAAATAAATGCAATGCCTATTATGGTTTAAAAGAGTATAAAGCTGCCAAAGAAATTGCCAATCAATTGATAAAGAAAAAGCAATTTCGCGAGACTGCTTACAATACCCTTGGGAATATTTTATACGATAGCAAACAATACCTACAAGCCATAGAAAATTATAGAAAAGCAATTTACTATGATGGGCAACAAGCCTGCTCCTATTACAATATTGGCAATGCTTTCTTTCAATTAAAAATGTACGACACCGCTTTGGTGTATCACCTGCAGTCGCGAGAAATTAACCCCAATGATTTAAAGAACCTCAACAATATTTCTATGTGCTATTCCAATACCAAACGCATGCAAGAGAGTTTGGAAATGAGCAGGCATATTATAAGTATTGATTCAACTTATTATGCGCCCTATGCAGAGATTGGCTATGTGTTAATGGACAATCCCAATTTTAATCCCAATGAGGTAATTCCCTATTTGTTAAAAGCCATTGAATTGGCCCCCGATATTGTATACTACAGTTATAACAATTTAGGAAACATATATGTGAAAATGGGTTTGCACGACAAGGCCTTGATTGCCTATAACAACGCCATTCGCATCAATCCGTATAATGTTAAGTCTTATTCTGGCAGAGCAGATATATACAGAGACAGCATGCAGTTTGACAAAGCCATTGCAGATTTTATGATGGCCATTAAAATTGATTCTAATTACAATTATCCCAATATGTCTTTGGGTGGAATTATGTTGCGTTTGAACCAGCATGAACAATCTGAAGCCTACTACAAAAGGTATATTGAACTCTCTGCAGATAAAAGAGACGCCTATAGAATTATGTACAATGCCAAAGCCTATAACCAATCATTGGTAGGGCAGTACGATAGTTGTTTAAAATACACCGCACTTTCCTTGGCGCTCGAACCAAAGTATGCGTATGCATGGAACAATAGGGGATTTGCATTGGCCAAAACCGGTAAAATAGACAGTGCATTTATCTGTTTGAATTACTCTCAAAAAATAGATCCTTATAACAGTTATGTATACCATAACCGCGCCTTTGCCTATGCCATAAACAATGAACCAGAGAAGGCATGTGAGGAATTGCGATTGGCAAAGCAAATGCATTTTCCGGTGCAAATTGATCCCTTGTTATTGGAATTAAATGCCCGCAATTGTCATTTCGATTTTAACAGCAAAAAGGATACTATTATTACCAATATGCAAAGAGTTTACAGCAATTTAGATGGTTTGCAGAAAGTTTTGGAAACCACTTTACGTCCTGTTGAAAGTAATTTTGCCGAATCAAATGTGGTTATGGAAAAAACAGATTTGTTTCAGAATGTATATCCAAATCCTGCGCTTACAGATTTTGCCATTCAGTTAAAAGTCAAGCTGGATAAGCCTGCGCAGCTGCAAGTAATGAGCATGAATGCTTCGTTTCAAAAGACAATTACTTTGCAAGAAGGATTAAAATATACACAAAGCATTTCATGTGTCGATTGGCCAAATGGAACTTATGTGTTAATTCTGAGTGTAGATGGAAAACAAATGGGAATTGGAAAAGTAGTGGTTTTACACTAATTAATTTTCGGGCACCAATTGTAGGGATGCACCTATTTTTAATTGGTAGTTTGATCCCAAAATTAAACTTAAGTTGCGTGCTTCGTGCCCTGCCGGAATGCCAAATACCACGGGGTAATTGTATTCCTTTACAGCCTCCAAAATTATTTCCTCTGCAGTTTTTCCAAATGGAACGGCATTGTCTTTCATGTCGCTCATTTGCCCAATTACAATACCTTTTAATTTGGCCAATTTACCTGCTCTTTTGAGGGCAATAAGCATGCGGTCTATATGGTAGAGGTATTCATCTAAGTCCTCTAAAAATAAAATTTTATCGCTATAGTTTTGGTCGCTGTTCGAACCCAGAATAGCATACAATACAGATAGGTTTCCGCCAATGAGGCTACCTTTAATTTCTTGCAAATTAGTGTTAAGTGGATGCGGCGCAAAGCTGATGGTTTGGGGCCCAGCGAACAAATTGTCTTTTAAGAAGTCTAAACTTTCTTGGTGTAATTTATCGGCTTGCCAATTGATAGGCATGGGCGCGTGCAGGGTAGGTATCCCAAAGTTTTTCTCTATGTGCGCATGCAAAACAGTGATATCGCTATAGCCAATAATCCATTTAGGCGTTTTGCAAAATTGCGTAAAATCTAATTGGTCTATCATGCGCACGGTACCATAGCCACCGCGTGCACAAAAGATGGCCTTAATTTTTGGATCGTCCAATAGCTTTTGAAAAGCCTGGCTGCGGTGATGGTCGCTGCCCGCATATTGGTTTTCTGCTGCGTATAAATCATCTGCCAAAACCACTTGTAAGCCCCAATTACTAAGAATGGCAATGGCTGGCGCCATTTCTGCTGCACTAACTTTTCGGGCGGTTGCGGCAATGGCTACATAATCTCCTGCTTGCAGTTTTGCTATCATGGTTAAATATGATTAGCTGTATTTCTCGCTGAATTTAATTTTAATATCTGTTGCTACTTCCTTTACCTCTTGCTCTTTGTTTTTATCACAAATGAGCAATACATCTGGGGTATCAACTACAATAAGATCATTTACACTGTTAAGTACCACAATTTTCTGCCCCGGATTTTGGGAAGTATGCACCATACAGCCATTGGTATTGTATAACATGATGTTTTTTCCGGTGCTCACATTGTTGTGTTCGTCTTTTTGGGAGATTTCGTATAAAGAAGTCCATGTACCTAAATCGCTCCAACCAAAATCACTGGGAATAACATAAACATTATTTGCTTTTTCCATGATGCCGTAATCAATAGAAATGCTGCGGGTTTGTTCGTAAATTCCTTGGATGGTATCACTTTCCTTTTCAGTAAAGTAAGAATCGAGGGCTTCATTAAACATAGAGAACTGTTCGTTTAAATGCTCCAAGAAGGCCGCTTTGATGCTGGCAATGCTCCAAATAAAAATGCCTGCGTTCCAAAGAAAATCTCCACTTTCAATAAAAGTATTGGCCAATTCTATGCTTGGTTTTTCTGTAAAGGTTTTTACTTTATGGATATCATCATTGCCGTTATCGTCGTGAAACTGAATATAGCCATAACCGGTATCTGGTCTGCTTGGCCTAATTCCTAAAGTAACCAAGGCAGGATTTTTTTCTGCAAAGGTCATGGCCAGGCTTACTTTGTCTAAGAAACCTTGTTCATCTAAAATAAGGTGATCGCTAGGGGCTACAATACAAACCCCTTCTGGGTTAATTTTGCTAATCTTTCCGCAAGCATAGGCCACACAAGCTGCGGTATTTTTGCCAATTGGTTCGCCCAAAATTTGTTGCGCGTTAATACCTATTAATTGTTCTTTTACCAAGCCAACATAGGCAACATTGGTAACGATATAGATGTTTTCTGGAAGAAAATGTTTTAAAAAGCGCTTATAAGTTTGCTGTAAAAGCGATGTTCCAGTTCCTAAAATATCTAAAAATTGCTTGGGGTAATGGCTACGGCTACTTGGCCAAAACCTACTGCCAACGCCGCCTGCCATTATAATGGCGTAATGATTTTTATGATGCATTTTGTTTCAAATTTCCAATTCGACTTAAGGGAAGGCAAATCTATTGCAATTAAATAAAGTTTTTCGTCTAATTAGTTTTATTTCCTCGATTTTTTGTGTTAAATTAGCCTACTTTTTCTAAAAAATCAGCGATATGGCGGCAGCGAAACGTGTAAAAGAAACATCCTTGGGAGAAATTCCAGATCTGAAAGAAGCTTTAAGAAATTATTTTGGGTTTGATAGTTTTAAGGGAGAACAAGAAACCATCATTCATAACCTTTTAAGTGGCAATGACAGTTTTGTAATTATGCCCACGGGCGGAGGTAAGTCAATTTGTTACCAATTGCCAGCGCTCATTATGCCTGGTACAGCCATTATCATTTCACCGCTTATTGCTTTAATGAAAAACCAAGTGGATGCCATTCGCTCCCTCTCTCATGATAGCGTGGCCCATTTTTTAAATTCCTCCCTCAACAAAGGTGAAATTACAGCTGTAAAAAAAGATATCAATACCGGAACTACCAAAATGCTTTACATAGCACCGGAAACATTGAAAAAAGACGAAACAATTGAATTTCTTAAAAGCATAGACATCTCTTTTGTGGCCGTAGATGAGGCACATTGTATTTCAGAGTGGGGGCATGATTTCCGCCCAGAATACAGGCGCATCAAACAAATGGTGAAGGAAATTAAGGATGTACCTATGATTGCCCTAACGGCAACGGCTACACCTAAGGTGCAAAGCGATATTATCAAAAACCTGCAAATGACCGATGCAGTTGTTTTTAAATCATCTTTTAACCGTCCAAATCTTTATTACGAAGTACGCTCAAAAGGCAAAAAAGGCGAGGCCATCAAGGAAATTGTTTCCTACATTAAAGCGCGCCCCAATAAAACCGGTATTATCTATTGTTTGAGTCGTAAACGTGTTGACGAAATTGCAGGTATTTTAAAAGCAAATGGCATCAAGGCATTACCTTACCATGCTGGCCTAGATGCCAAGGTTAGGGCCGATCACCAAGATAAATTCTTAATGGAAGATGCCGATGTGATTGTGGCAACCATTGCCTTTGGGATGGGTATAGACAAGCCAGATGTACGTTTTGTAATCCATTATGATATTCCTAAAAGTATTGAAGGCTATTACCAAGAAACAGGTAGAGGCGGTAGAGATGGTTTGGAAGGGGAGTGTGTGTTGTTTTATAACCCTGCCGACATAGAAAAATTAGAGAAGTTTTTAAAAGATAAGCCTGTTGCCGAACGCGAAATTGGCGAGCTGCTAATTTTTGAAACCGAAGCTTTTGCAGAATCTGCTGCTTGTAGAAGAAAATTCTTATTGCACTATTTTGGAGAGGAATTTCCAGAAAAAGATTGTGGCAAAATGTGCGACAATTGCAGACATCCTAAAGAAAAAGTGGATGGCCAAGCGGCTGCCATTGCTGCCCTTAAAATGATCAAAGAAATTAAGGGTAAATACAACCTAAAACATTGCGTTGATATTTTAATTGGCAGCAAAACCCATGAAGTGGCCATGAGCGGTCACCATGAAATAAGTAGCTTTGGCGTTGGCAAAGACCATGATGACAATTACTGGAAATCGGTTATCCGCCAATTGTTATTGCGCGGTCTGGTATCAAAAAATATTGAAAATTACGGCCTCATTGCAATTAATGAACTAGGGGAAGCCTTCTTGAAAAAACCGAGCACCTTTGAAATGTCTGTGGATAGGAAATTTGAGAAATTTACTGATACAGACGAAGACGATAGTCAGGTGGAAATAGTTTACGATGAGGTTTTATTTAGCATCCTAAAAGACCTTTGTAGAAAAGTTGCAAAGGCAAAAAATCTCCCTCCTTATATTGTTTTCCAAGAGCCATCTTTACAAGAAATGGCCTTTAAATACCCAATTACCTTAGATGAATTATCTAAGATTACAGGGGTGAGCGCCGGTAAAGCAACTAAGTTTGGTAAAGATTTTTTAGCGGTTATTGAAAAATACGTTACGGAAAACAATATTGAACGAACCGAAGATGTGACCATTAAATCGGTAGTGAATAAATCTGCACGTAAAATTGCCATTATAACCAATATTGATAAGCGCGTGTCACTTGACGACATTGCGCGTGGACAAGGCATCAAGAAAGAAGAACTCTTGGTAGAAATTGAAAATATTGTAAATAGCGGAACCAAACTTAATTTGAGCAGGTACGTAAATGAAGTTACTGAGGAGGAAATTGTGGAAGAGGTTATGGACTTCTTTAGAAAAACCAACGAAAATGTAATGGAAGCTGCCATGAAGGAATACGGCGAGGAGTTTAGCAAAGACGATTTGCATTTATTGCATGTTCATTTTATTAGTGAAATGGCAAATTAGGCCAATCAAATAATTTTACCTTTGCAATTAATTTCCTATTGATACATTTGTACTGACATTATAAAACTTTTGTGAGCACACAACATAAAAATGGCCACGGCCACCTCGACTCTCTTACCATTGGAGGCCTGGTAATCGCTCTTGGAATCATATACGGCGATATTGGAACTTCTCCTTTGTACGTATTAAAAGCCATTATTGGCGATAAAATCATTAGTAAGGAACTCATTTACGGAGGGCTTAGTTGTATCTTTTGGACCCTTACCCTACAAACTACTGTAAAGTATGTGATCATTACCCTAAGGGCTGATAATAATGGTGAGGGTGGTATTTTTTCATTATACGCATTGGTAAAAAGGCGCAGGCCACATCTTATACTTCCTGCAATTATTGGCGGTTGTGCCCTCCTTGCCGATGGTGTAATTACTCCTCCCATTTCTGTTGCCTCTGCGGTAGAAGGTTTGCGCATTATTAGACCAGATATTCCAACTGTTCCAATTGTACTCTTTCTGATTACTTTGTTATTTTTAGTTCAGAGAGGTGGTACTAATTTGGTAGGTAAGGCATTTGGTCCAATTATGTTTATTTGGTTTGGTATGTTAGCTGTTTTAGGTATTGCCAATATACCCTTGCATGCAGATGTTTTAAATTGTTTGAATCCTTATTATGCCTATAACCTTTTGGTAAATTACCCACAAGGTTTTTGGATTTTAGGTGCCGTTTTCCTTTGTACAACTGGAGCGGAAGCATTGTACTCTGATTTGGGGCATTGCGGAAGAAAAAATATTCGTATCAGCTGGATTTTTGTAAAGTCGTGTTTGTTGTTAAACTACTTCGGCCAAGGCGCGCAAATGCTTACCATGGAAGGCCAGCCATTGGGAAAAGTAAATCCTTTTTATTCTTTAATGTCGCCAGAGTTTTTACCATACGGAATTGTAGTTGCTACTTTGGCCGCCATTATTGCCAGTCAGGCTTTAATCAGTGGTTCATTTACATTAATTTCTGAAGCAGTACGTTTAAATGTATGGCCAAAAGTTGCTGTTAAATATCCTTCAGATTTAAAAGGTCAGTTATATGTACCTAGCGCCAATTGGATACTTTGGGCTGGTTGTATGTGGGTAGTAATTTATTTTAGAGAATCTGCTAATATGGATGCAGCTTATGGTTTGGCCATTACCATTGCCATGCTTTCTACCACTTTATTGCTGGCCAATTATTTACTAAGTAGAAAAGTGAACCGCTTTTTTGTGGCTACACTTTTACTTATTTATGTTACCATAGAAGGGTCATTCTTGGTAGCCAATTTAATCAAATTTGAGCACGGTGGTTGGTTCAGTTTGTTGCTCAGTAGCTTCTTCATTTTTGTAATGTGGGTTTGGTATAGAGGAAGAAAAATTAAAAACCGTTTAACAGAATTTGTGTCCCTTAAAACCTATATCCCTGTTTTAAAGCAATTGAGTGAAGACAATTCTATTTCAAAATATTCTACCCACTTGGTGTATTTAACCAGTGCCGATACTTTGTACGAAGTTGAATCAAAAGTGATGTATTCTATCTTGCAAAAACGTCCGAAACGCGCAGATATCTATTGGTTTGTGCATATTAACGTAGATGAAAAACCTTATACCATGGAGTATAAAGTAGAGCACATTGTTCCCAATGATATTATTAAAATAGATTTCAAATTGGGCTTTAGGATTGAACAAAAAATTAATTTCTATTTTAGAAAAGTGGTAGAAGAATTGGTTCGAAACAAAGAAGTGGATGTTACTTCAAGGTATACCTCTTTGCGCGAGCAAAATATTACGGGTGATTTCCGTTTTGTTGTATTAAAACGTCACCTCTCGCACGAAAATGATTTGAGTGGTTATGAGCGTTGGATCATGGATGCTTACTTTGCCCTCGACCGCTTTAGCATTAGTGAGGAGAAGGCTTTTGGCCTAGATACCTCTTCTGTTACAGTAGAAAAAGTGCCTTTGGTGATTTCGCCAATGAAGGAATTTAAATTGAAACGCGTATACGAAGAAGCGGGTCATTACGATTTAAATGCAGAAGCTGTTTAACAGCTTTTGCATTTAAATTTTACACACAAACTTATTTAATTTTTAATACGTAATAACAAGTTGTTGTTACAAAATCTCTGATCCAAGGGAGTGCGCTAATAAAGGCAAATTGTTTTCTTGGCTTAGCCCCAAACTTGTATTTATAGCTTGGGTTAATTAAGTAAAACTCTCTTTGGGCAATGCTAAATCCAGCAGCCTTGGTAATGCGTTCGAACCTATTGATGCTAATTTGGGTTTCTTTTACTTCAAGGGTATCAATAATTCTACCTTCAATTTCGCCAAAAGCTTTCATAATGCCTCTGTAAATAGGTGTTGGCAAAATATGGAAGTAAGGTAATTTTTCTAAAAACTTGCTGTCTAAACTTTGTTGGTGACCGCCATAAGGCATCAACCAAGGTGGAAAGGCAAAGAAAATAACCCCGTTTGGTTTCAAGAATTTGATAATATGTTTTACAAACTGTGCTTGTCCATGGATATGTTCAATGGTATCTTTCAATAATATGATATCATATTTTTCTGGCAAGTCGGCATCTGGGTTAATATCATAAACGTTCTTAGCAATAATTTCGGCCGAACCATTTGCGATTTCTTCTTTTAAGAACTCTTTGGCAATGGCACTGGCATGGTCTAATAATTCAATACCGGTTACCTTGCAACCTGCATTGGTAAATGCTTTACAAACACCGCCATAGCCGCTTCCTACTTCTAAAAAGCGCATGCCTTTTTCAATTTTCTTTTCGCGTTCAATAAATGGAATAATAAATTCCACTGTGGTGTCAAATTGTTGTTGAAAATACCTGCTGTGGTTGCCTTGTAATTCTATCATAATAATCTTGCTTGAGGCGAAAATAAGGAATTTCTGCTTTTCTCCTTTGGGTTTATTTGATTCCTTACAAATAGAAATGTAAGATTACTGTTAAGTTGAGCTATGGGCTATATAAGAAGTAAATTTGTGGCGTTAAGTTCACAAAAATAAATAAATATGGACCGTAGAGATTTTTTATCAAGTATTGGCGTGGGAGCGGCGTTTGCCTTAACGGCCTCATGCCTGGGTTCTTGCAAAAAGCAAGATGTTACCCCAAGTAGCGTAGATTTTACTGTTGACTTAACAGCTTCAAGCAATGCAGCCTTAAAAGTGAAAGGCGGATATATTATCCAAAACCAAGTGGTAATTGCCCAAACTTTAAGTGGTACTTATGCAGCTGCAACGGTAATATGCAGCCACCAAGGTGAATCGCGGGTGGTATATGATAAAATTAATAACCAATGGTATTGCGGAGCCCATGGCGCCACATTTGCCATAAATGGTTCAGGCGTAAACAACAACGGCAAAAACGGTTTAACCGTTTATAAAACTACCTTAACAGGCAATAACTTGAGGGTTTATTCGTAGCAAAAATTCACTGGTTATTAAATATTTAGTGGCAATTGTTTACATAGAAAAGAAATAGTTTTGAAGCCTATAAATTAATTCGAAGTGTTTAATTTAAGAAATAGCATTTTCTTTTTCTCGGCATGATTTTCAATATACTTATTTATATGCTTTAAAGTTTTTTTCGAAAAAATGCCTAGAGATTTTTCCCATAGAACTATAAAAATATAATCTGAATTTTCAATTCTACGGTTCAAGTTAATTCTTTGGTCTGAGGTTAAATTGATTAAGGACAAATCATTTTCCAGCTTTAAACTATTATTGCAATACCTACTTTTAAAGGTAACAAGTGAATCAGGAGGAGAGGTTAATGGAAAGAAATGTTCAATTTTACCGAAACAAACCTCCCATCCTGAAACCAAATTTCCTAAATTGTCGTAAACTCTTACTTGAACTGGTGAAATGCTTTCCACCGTTGGGATTGAATCCAACTTGAATTTGTCAAAATTCAAAGAGTCGTAATAGGTATGGTTAATTTTAAATACATCCTCATTTACTTGAATATTATTTTTCTTTAGGTAAATTAATTGCTCAGAAATACTTTCACTTTTAGGTTTCGTAATTCCAAATAGAATATAATATGGAATAGCACAACTTGAAATGAAAATTAGTAAAAGAAAGCCTAGACTAGCCTTTCTCATAATTAATTCCTGCTATAGTTTGGCGCTTCTTTGGTAATGGTAATATCATGGGCATGGCTCTCTTTAGAACCTGCGCTGGTTATTTTTATGAACTTACCATTTTCTTGCAATTCTTCCACCGTTTTGGCGCCGCAATAACCCATACCTGCGCGCAAGCCTCCCACAAATTGGTATACTACTTCTTTTAGCAATCCTTTGAAGGGCACAATACCAACAATTCCTTCTGGAACCAATTTGGCAATTTCGTCTTCGGCATCTTGGAAATAACGGTCTTTGCTGCCTTCTTTCATGGCCTCAATAGAACCCATACCACGGTACGATTTAAACTTACGTCCTTCGTAGATAATAGTTTCCCCTGGACTTTCTTCCACACCGGCAAAAATAGAACCACTCATTACGGTGCTGGCACCTGCGGCAAGAGCTTTTACTAAATCGCCACTGTAACGGATACCACCATCTGCAATTACTGGAACGCCGCTGCCCTTAATGGCTTTGGCTGCTTCATATACGGCGGTTAATTGTGGTACACCAATACCTGCAATAATACGGGTAGTACAAATTGAACCTGGTCCAACACCTACTTTAACGGCATCTACGCCCATATCTACCAATGCCCTTGCGGCATCGCCCGTTGCAATATTACCGGCAATAATATCAATACCTGTAAAGGCTTGTCTGAGGCGTTTTACCTCGTTCATAACACCTCTTGAATGTCCGTGAGCTGTATCAATAATAACTACATCTACACCTGCTTTAACCAATGCCGTAATACGTGCTTCGGTTTCTGCCGCTACACCTACTGCCGCGCCAACTATTAATCTGCCGTGTTGGTCTTTGCAAGCCATAGGATGGTCTTTAATTTTAAGGATGTCTTTGTAGGTAATCAATCCTTTTAACTTGCCATCTTTATCTATTACAGGAAGTTTTTCAATTTTGTATTCTTGTAAAATACTTTCGGCCATTTTTAAATCAGTACCTTCTGGAGCCGTAACCAAATTGTCTTTGGTCATTATTTCGGTCACTGATCTGTTTAAATCTTTTTCAAAACGTAAATCGCGGTTGGTTAAAATTCCTACCAATTTGCCATTGTCGTTTACAATTGGGATGCCACCAATTTTATTTTCACTCATAATGCGGTGTGCATCTTTTAAAGTGGCACCATCATGAAGTGTAAGTGGGTCCAAAATCATTCCGCTTTCACTTCTTTTAACCCTGCGCACTTCATCGGCTTGGCGGTCTATGCTCATGTTTTTATGCAAAATACCAACGCCTCCTTGTTGCGCCAAAGCAATGGCCAACTTAGATTCTGTAACGGTATCCATAGCAGCAGACAACATAGGAATGTTGATGCGGATATTTCGTGATAATTGAGTGGAAGTAATTACTTCTCTAGGAAGCACTTCGGAATAAGCTGGTAAAAGCAATACGTCGTCGTATGTTAAACCTTCACCGAAAAATTTTTTGTTGTCTTGGAACATGGCAAATAATACCTTTTGTTATTTGCCGTGCAAAGATAGTTTACGGGGTACATAATACCAAAACAATTCCTGATGAGGCAATTGTAATACGTGGCAATGCCAATGGATAATGGCAATTTATAAATACAATTTTAAAATTTAACATTGGCTTCGGGCAATTTTTAGGGGAGTATTCCTCAAAAACCCTTAACATTGAATATGGAAATTGTGAAACGTGAATCGCTTATTCAGCAATATGCTAGCCCATCGGAGTTGGTTCGAACCGACCAAGAATTACTGGAAGCAGCGAGAGGGGTAATGGAAAGTGCGTATGCGCCTTATTCACGCTTTTTAGTAGGATGTGCCTTGCGTTTACAAAACGGTGTCATCATAAAAGGGAGCAACCAAGAAAACATGGCCTTTCCGAGTGGTTTATGCGCCGAAAGGGTGGCCATATTTTATGCCGGAGCCAATTATCCGGATGTGCCAATAATAGAAATGGCCATTACTGCCCGGGCAATGGATTATGAATTAAAAGACCCCATTACTTGCTGTGGTGCCTGTTTGCAAAGTTTATCGGAATATGAATTGCGCTTTAAACAAACCATCAGAACAATATTGCAGGGGCATAATGGTCCGGTTTGGGTGGCAGAGGCAGGTATCAAAACCTTTTTGCCCTTTCAGTTTTATGTGCAAGAACTAAAAAAGTAAGTCATGCTGGTAAAAGGTCAATTAGTAGATATTGCAAACAAGAATATTTTTCCTGCGGCTGTTCACATAGAAAATGGAATTATTCAATCAATAGAAGAACTGGCAGAGGCCCCGCAAAGGTTTATAATGCCAGGCTTTATAGATGCGCATGTGCATATTGAAAGTTCGCTCATGGCGCCTTCGCAATTTGCAAGGATGGCGCTAACACATGGCACCATTGCCAGTATCAGCGACCCACATGAAATAGCCAATGTGCTTGGTTTGAAAGGCGTTGAATTTATGATTGAAAATGGAAATACGGTTCCGTTTTATTTCAATTTTGGGGCACCCTCTTGTGTACCAGCCACCACTTTTGAAACGGCTGGCGCCACTTTAAATGCGCAGGAAGTTGCTGCCTTATTAGAAAATCCAAACATTCTATACCTTACAGAAATGATGAATTTTCCGGGCGTAATTTATGACGATCCAGAAGTTCATGAGAAAATAAAAGCGGCCCATAGATTGGGAAAACCCATTGATGGCCATGCACCTGGACTTAGTGGTGAAGCGTTGCGTAAATATGTGGCTGCAGGAATAAGTACCGACCATGAATGTTTTACCCTTGAAGAGGCCTTGGAGAAGTTGAAATTGGGTATGAAAATTTTGATCCGTGAAGGAAGTGCCGCTAGAAATTTTGAAACCCTAATTCCATTGATGGATTTGCATTTCGCAAACCTCATGTTTTGTAGCGACGACAAACACCCAGATTCTTTATTGGCAGGACATATCAATCAATTGGTGGCAAGGGCTGTGGCAAAGGGCAATGATTTGTTTAAAGTTTTACAAGTGGCCTGTCTCAACCCAATAGAACATTACCAAATGAAACATGGTGCCTTGCAAGTGGGCGATGCCGCAGACTTTATTGTGGTAGAAGATTTGGTAAATTTTAAAGTAAGCGAAACTTTTATCAAAGGAAACAAAGTAGCCGAAAATAGAAATTGCTTGTTTGAAAGTGAAGCCTTTGAATGCATCAATAATTTTACGGCCGAACCAATAATTGCAAGTGATTTGGCTTACAGCCCCAATGCGCAAGAGCCTGTAATTGTTTGTTTGGATGGACAATTAATTACCGATAAAATTTTTGTTGCACCGCATGAAATTGGCTGCGAAAATGATATTTTAAAACTGGTGGTTTTAAACCGCTACCAAAACAGCAAACCTGCTATTGCCTTTATCAAAAATTTTGGCCTAAAAACGGGTGCCATTGCCGGTTCTGTTGCACATGACAGTCATAATATTATTGCAGTAGGGA
The DNA here is from genome assembly GCA_903927505.1 of uncultured Bacteroidota bacterium. Taxonomy (GTDB): domain Bacteria; phylum Bacteroidota; class Bacteroidia; order UKL13-3; family UKL13-3; genus B1. The sequence goes on from CAIYNF010000059.1 coordinate 16,540, forward strand.
CCAACGACGAACAAATTTGTGCAGCCATTAATCAGGTTATTTATAATAAAGGAGCCTTGGTGGCTTGCAACGAAAAAGAAAGCCATGTTATTCCTTTGCCTTTAGCGGGTTTAATGAGCAACCAAGAGGCGTGGCAGCTTGCAAAAGATTATATTGCTTTGGATCAGTTTAGTAAAAAAGAGCTTGGTTCGACCCTAAAAGCGCCTTTTATGAGTTTGTCTTTTATGGCTTTATTGGTTATTCCACACCTGAAATTGAGCGATAAAGGCTTGTTTGATGGCGATACCTTTTCTTTTGTGCATCAAATTTCCTAAGCCCCGTTTTGAATTTAACGTAATATTTTTTTCTTTTGGCTTATTCTTGTTTTTATTTTGAAACTAATAATTACGCATAACAATACCCCTTTGCCCAACGTTAATGATCCGTTACGTAGCATTTATGTATATAAACTAAAAACTGTTTAAGAGATCATGTTGCCTAACCAATTACTTCTTCAGAAACTTGATGCGTTTATCAGGAAATATTATAAGAATCTCCTCTTAAAAGGCAGTATCATTTTTTTGGGATTATTTGTTGCTGTGTTTTTGCTTATTTCTTTGTTGGAATATTTTGGAAGGTATACCAGCGGCGTGCGAGAAATATTATTTTTTAGCTTGTTGTTTTTGTCCCTTGTTTTGTTGGTAAAGTTTGTAATTATTCCGCTAGCGCATCTATTAAAAATTGGCAAACAAATTTCACATGAACAGGCTGCAAGCATTATAGGAAAGCACTTTAGCGGCATTTCAGATAAATTAACCAATACCTTGCAATTGTTAAAAGAAGTTGGTTCGAACCAAGACTTGTTGCTAGCGGCCATTGCGCAAAAATCTGAAAATCTTTCGCCCATTCCGTTTACTGCAGCAGTAGATTACAAGGCAAATTTAAAATATGCGCGTTGGGCAATTGTTCCAGTTGTCTTTTTATTGCTGTTGTTAATTGTATCGCCAAGTTTGGTGAGCGATGGTGCCACACGCGTGTTTCAATATAAAACAGTATTTAAAGTTCCGGCGCCATTTAATTTTCAAATAGAAAACAAAGCGCTAAAGGCAAATCAGTACCAAGATTTTGAGTTAAAAGTAAATGTAAGTGGAAAGGAAATTCCCAATGAAGTTTTTATTCATTACAATAAGCAAACCTTGCATTTAGAAAAAATGGATGCCACGCATTTTTCGTTTGTTTTTAGAAATGTACAAAACAGTTTTCCTTTTTATTTAGAGGCCTTGGGTTTTGAAGATGCAGAACAAGTTTTGGAGGTAAAAGCAAAACCTGTGATGTTAAACTATTCTGTTAGCTTACAATTTCCCAGTTATTTGCATCAAAAGGAGGAGCTAATTGTTAATCCTGGTGATATATCTATTCCGGCTGGAACTACTGTAAAATGGCAGTTTTTGAGCAAGCAAACTGATGAAATTTTGCTTCAATTTAACCAATTATTGGCGCATGCCAATTCAAAAGATTTTGCTCATTTTACTTATAGCAGAAAATTCTTTTTAGCAGATTCATATACCATTAAATTAGGAAAGGAAAAGGAGTTAAATGGTGATTCATTGCATTTTCATATTGAGGTGATTCCAGATGCTTTTCCAGCTATACAAATGGAAGAACAAAAAGATACCCTTAGTGGAAAGTTCATTTATTTTGGTGGTGAAGCTTCAGACGATCATGGATTGAGTAAACTTAGTTTTAATTACCGCTTTTTAAAATCGAGTGTCAAACAAAAAACAGACAAAGGATTGCAATCGCAAAATTTGCCAATTGCTTTGGATAAAAATTTAAATATCAACCATGTTTTTAATTTGTATGAAATAGACTTTGCCCAAGGTGATGAATTGGAATACTATTTTGAAATTTGGGACAATGATGGGGTGCATGGGCCAAAAAGCACGAGAAGCAAAGTATTTGCTGTAAAAGCGCCAGACAAAGCCCAAATAAAGGAAGACGCAGCATCTAACAGCAAAGCTTTAGAAGAAAAAATGGAGGCCACCCTCAAGGAATCAAAAGATTTGGCAAAGGAGTTAAAAGAGATTCAGAAAAAGCTTAAAACGCAACAACCACTTACTTGGGAAGAAAAGAAAAAGTTAGAAAACATTACGCAACGCCAGAAAGATTTGGCGCAAAAAATGGAAGAACTTCAAAAAGATTTTAAAGTTAAAAATCAAAAAGAACAATCTTTCAAAGAAGAAGACCAACGCATTTTAGAAAAGCAAAAAGAATTGCAAAAAATGTATGAGGAATTGCTTACCGACGACATGAAAAAGTTGATGAAGCAATTGGAAGATATGATGAAGGTGCAAAACAAAGACCTCATTAAAAAGGAACTCGATAAGATGGAAATGAACAACAAAGATGTGGAGAAGGAACTCGACAGAATGTTGGAAATGTATAAGAATTTGGAAGTGGAAAAGAAGATGGAGGAAGTGAAGAAAAATTTAGATGATTTAGCCCAAAAACAAAAGGACCTTGCCAAAGAAACGGAAGATAAATCTAGCAATAAGGAAGCGCTTAAACAGAAGCAGGACGAGCTAAGTAAGGATTTTAAAGACCTGCAAAAAGACTTGCAAGATTTAGCTAAAAAGAACCAAGAATTGGAAACGCCAAAAGAGTTGGCGGATACCAAAGAACAAGAAAAAAAGATTGCAGATAAAATGCAAAACAGCAGTGAGGAATTGCAAAAAGGAAATAACAAGAAAAGTTCCAAAGAACAGCAGGAAGCTGCTGACGAAATGGAGCAAATGAGTCAGAAAATGCAAGACCAACAAGAAAAAGAAGAGGAAGAAAAGGCGGAGGTAGATGAAAAGGCTTTGCGTGAAATTTTAGAGAACTTGATTCAGCTGAGTAAAGACCAAGAAAAATTGATGACACAAATGCAAAGTATCAATGGATACAATCCGCAATTTGTGAAATTGGCACAAGAGCAAAAGGTATTGAAAGACAATGCCAAAATGATTGAAGATAGCCTTTTGGCTTTGAGTAAAAATGTTCCCGAAATTAAGGCTTTTGTAAACAGAGAAGTTACCAAAATGAACAATCATTTGGAAAATGCCAATACCAATTATTCTATCCGAAATACGCAAGAAATAAGGGTTCAACAGCAATATGCCATGACCCGCATGAATAACTTGGGTGTGATGTTGAGCGATGCATTGCAGCAATTGCAGCAGCAAATGCAAGAGAAAAAACAAGGTAAAAGCAAAGGCAATAAAGGTAAACCACAAAAGAAGCCTGGTGCAGGAAAATCTAGCATGAGTCAGTTAAAGAAAATGCAAGAGGAAATGAACAAGCAAATGCGCGAAGGGATGAATAAAAATGGTACGGGCGAAAAAGGAAAATCTGGCAGCGAACAATTTGCACGTATGTCTGCGCAACAAATGGCCATTAGGCAACAAATGCAAAAAATGCTGAGCCAAATGGATGCTTTGGAGAAAGAAAAATTAGGAGGTGGCAAGCAATTGGGTGATTTGCAAAAACTGATGGAAGAAACAGAAAAGGATTTGGTAAATAAACGTCTTACCCAAGAAACTTTGATGCGCCAACAAGAAATATTAACACGTTTATTGGAACACGAAAAGGCTGAGAAAAAACAAGAAGAAGAACAAACCCGTGAGGCTACCCAAGGCAAAGAAATCCCTAAACCCAGTCCTAAATACTTAGAACAATTTAAGCGTAAGACACGCAACAATACCGAGCTTTTGGAAATGCTTCCAGTTGAATTACAGCCTTATTACAAAGAAAAAGCCAAGGAGTATTTAGAGCGCGAATAAGTATGAGCGGCTTACTATAGCAATGTATTTTTTCTCCTTGTTTCAAAAATAAAATGGCTTTTGATTCTTGCCAAGCTTTGGCGTATGCTATCCAGAAGAAATTGGTAGACGAATACCAAAAATATGCTAAGGATGATTTGGCTTAATTTATTTAATTTTTATGGGTAATTTTTTAATTACCCATAAATTTCTTTTCTGTGTCCAAGGTCAATAATATCAATTATTAATGTTTCGTCAAAAATCTCATAAATGATGCGATAATGTGCTACTCTAATGCGAAAAGCATCTCTTCCTTTTAATTTTTTAAAACCATTAGGTCTAGGATTATGTGACAACCCGATTATTGCCTTTTTTATTGGGGAATAATAAGGTTCATTTATTTTTTCAAGTGCTTTAAGTGCTCTTTTTTTAATGGAAATTTGATAAACCATTTTTTTATTTCCGCTTAGCTTCAATCATCTTAAATGCTTCTTCTATAGGGAATGAAACCTCGTTTGATTTTTTTGCTTCATCATAAAGCTTAATATCTTCAAGCTCCTCTAGCTCCTCAATAATTGCTTCGAAATCTCTCATAGGAAGCACTACAGATATTTTTTTACCTGCCTTATTTGTAATATATTTTGGATTTACTGTGAGCATTTTATTTCGATAATTAATTCCTTACACAAAAATATAGCAATTAATTTTAAAATTACAAGTTAATTATTCTTGTTGTCATATTCAACCTTAGTTAAAAAAAGGCCTTGTGCGGGAACACTTGCGCCGGCCTCACTGCGGTTTTTGCTTTCCAATATTTTTTGAAAATCTGTTAAGTTCAATTTTCCTTTTCCAATCTCCAATAAAGTACCTACAATAGCCCTCACCATATTGCGTAAAAAGCGGTCGGCCCTAATGGTAAATACCAATTGCTCCTTTTCTTTCCATTCCCATTTGGCATAACTAATGTTGCAATTAAATGTTTTTACATCGGTATGTACTTTGCTAAAGCATTCAAAATCGGTATAACTTAGCAGTAATGCTGCTGCCTCATTCATAGCCAACACATCCAGTTCTTTGGTATATAAAAAGCTTAATTCATTGTAAAATGGGGTAGGTTTTGTGGCGATCCAATACTCGTATTCGCGCAATTTGGCATCGAACCTGGCATGCAAATTTGCTGCTACTGGAAAAACAGCATGTACCACAATGTCTTTGGGCAAAATGCCATTGAGTTTATAAGCCAAAGCAGCGGTATCTATTTCAGCTTCACTTTCAAAGTGCGCAAAATAGTCTTTCGCATGCACGCCGGTGTCGGTTCGGCCACAACCAACAATTTCTATGGGTTCTTTTAAGAGGATGGTAAATTTATTTTCTAGTTCGCCCTGAACGCTATGTGCATTTGGCTGTTTTTGCCAGCCATGGTATAATTTACCATTGTAAGCTAATTGAATGAAATAACGCATACGAGAATTAGAAATAGCGGCATATTTGTTTCTTAATAGTCTTGCCGCTGAATGCGAAAATAAGGAAATTAATTTTCTAGTGTCAATTTCATCAGCTCAAAAGTTTTTTGAGCGGCCATTTGTTCTGCTTTTTTCTTAGAAGTATGTTGCGCATTGCCTTTTTCTTCGCCGTCAAATTTTACGGTAATTTGGTAAATTTTATTTTTACCATCTAAGGTTTCCAACACTTCAAAATCAATAGGTTTATTGTTTTTCTGCGCGTATTCAATGAGCCTGCCTTTGTAATTGGTTTCAGTAAATTGAAGTTTATCTACATCAATATGGAAGCGCAATAAATTATCTACAATAAATTTCTTGCAACCATCAAATCCAGCATCCAAAAATATTGCACCAATAAAAGCTTCCAAGGCATTCCCAAAAATACTGTTACGCAAATTGATGTTTTGCATGGCCTTGCGGTCATATTCTACCAATAAGTTTAAATGAATTTTTATGGCAAGGTCGTTTAAGCTTTCCCTGCTAACAATTTTAGAGCGCAATTGGGTGAGGAAGCCTTCGTCTTTAAAGGGGTATTTTTTAAAAAGAAACTCGGCTACTATAGCATTAAGCATGGCATCGCCAAGGTATTCCAGGCGTTCGTTGCTGTCTTTGTAACCATTGTGGTGAATGGTTCTAGAAACGGAATGGTGGCGCAAAGCCTGCTCATAAGCAATCAATCCATTGGGCATATAGCCTGTAATGGATTTTATCTTTCGTGCTAATGCGCGTTGCTCCGCGTTGCGCGGCTTAAGGAGTGTTAGGATTTTTCTGAACAAAATTATTCAGCAAATTTTTTCACAATCACCGAGGCGTTGTGACCACCAAAACCAAAGGTGTTACTGATAGCTGCATTTACTTCGCGGTGTTGCGCCTTGTTAAAGGTTAGGTTCAAAGCTGGATCAAAAGCAGGGTCATCCGTAAAATGGTTGATGGTAGGAGGAACGATACCTTTGTGCAATGCCAAAATACAGGCAATTGTTTCAACAGCACCGGCACCACCTAATAAGTGACCAGTCATAGATTTGGTAGAACTGATGTTCATTTTATAGGCATGGTCGCCAAAAACCGACATGATTGCCTTAATTTCTTGAGGATCTCCTAATGGTGTAGATGTACCATGTACATTTACATAGTCAATATCTTCAGGTTTCATACCGGCATCTTCCAAAGCATACTTCATTACATTGGTAGCTCCCAAACCTTCAGGATGTGGGGCTGTCATGTGGTAAGCATCTGCCGAAAGGCCGCAACCCATTATTTCGCAGTAAATTTTTGCACCACGCGCTTTGGCATGTTCGTATTCTTCTAGGATCAATGCACCAGCACCTTCTCCTAATACAAAGCCATCACGGTCGAGGTCGAAAGGTCTTGAAGCAGTTGCAGGATCATCGTTTCTTTCGCTTAAAGCTTTCATGGCATTGAAACCACCAATGGCGGCCTCATTTACACAAGCCTCCGAACCACCTGTAACAATTACATCTGCTTTGTTTAAGCGGATATAGTTAAAAGCGTCGGCAATAGCGTTTGAAGAAGATGCACAAGCGGCAACTGTTACAAAATTTGGTCCACGGTATCCATGTCGGATAGAGACCATACCCGCAGAAATATCCCCAATCATCATGGGAATAAAGAATGGGCTAAATCTAGGCGTACCATCACCTTTGACGAATTCGCGCACCTCATGTAAAAACGTATGAAGTCCGCCAATACCTGTTCCCCAAATAACGCCTACGCGGTCTTTGTTTAAGGTATCGTTGAAAGCTGCATCTTTAATCGCTTCATCAGTTGACACAATGGCAAACTGGGTGAAACGGTCCATGCGACGGGCTTCTTTTTTGTCAATAAATTGGGTGGGGTCGAAATTCTTAACTTCGCAAGAAAATTTGGTTTTAAACTTGGATGTATCAAATTGGGTAGTGAGCGCGCAGCCACTAACCCCATTTGATAATCCATCCCAATAGTCTTGTAAGGTGTTTCCGATTGGCGTAATAGCACCTAGGCCTGTTACTACAACTCTGCGGGAAAGCATTAGTGATTAATAAATTAACCTTTTACGTTTTGCTCGATGTAGGAAACAGCTTGTCCAACGGTGCCAATCTTTTCAGCTTGGTCGTCTGGAATAGCAATGTTGAATTCTTTTTCAAATTCCATGATTAACTCAACGGTATCCAATGAATCGGCACCTAAGTCGTTCGTAAAACTTGCATCATCGTTGATTTCACTTTCCTCAACGCCAAGTTTGTCCATAATGATGGTCTTAACTCTTCCTTTGATATCTGACATTTTCTTAAGATTTAATAGGTTGCAAATAAACTACTTTTTGTAAATAAAAACCAAGTTTTCCTGTAATCGCTTCATTTATATGCTGTTTTTTTGATTTTTGATGTTAAAAAATTGATTTTTTGAGCAATTTTAAGGCAAAATACCTTACTTTGTGGACTTGAAAAAACTTCAATTAGAGGTAGAAGAAGATTTAGCATTTATGCTATTTGGCTTTGTTTCAGGACATAAGGCTAGCAAACTTTGCTTTTTCCTGAACCAAATGGCTTCTTTTGAGTTTGAAAGGGTGGCAGATCTCAAATTGCCCGACTTTAATCCCAAATCTGAAACAAGTTTTTCGAAATTTGCTTTTCAGGACGAAGAAAACCACCTGGATTTCTATTTATTAGCCAATAAAGAATTTGGAATGACCTTGTTTCCAGAACTCAAGCAGTTTGATTATCTCCTGATTGTAAGAGGAGGTCTAGAATTTTTTGACGCTGGGGCTTTTTCCCGTGAAGGCATGAAAATCAATGGTGTTCAGCTAATTGCACCTATTGAAGCAGGAAAAATAAAATCGAAAATTAGCTGGATTATATAAAATTATGAGTGAACTACAATTTAACCGAACAAAAATTATTGCCACCATCGGTCCGGCAACCAGCAGCTACGAAAGTTTAAAGGCTATTGTAAAAGAGGGGGTAGATGTTTGTAGGCTTAACTTTTCGCACGGCGCCTACGAAGACCATCAAAAGGTAATTGACAATATCAATAAGTTAAACGACGAATTGGGAACACATGTGGCCATGCTCCTGGATTTGCAAGGTCCAAAATTGCGTGTGGGTGAAATGGAAAATGGTAAAATAGAACTCAAAACAGGTGCTATTTTAGAAGTTACTACGGAAAAATGTATCGGTTCGGCCGAAAGAATTTATGTAAACTTTGAAAACCTGCCCAAAGATGTAAATAAAGGTGAACGCATTCTACTAGATGATGGTAAATTGGAACTGCGCGTTTTGGAAACCAATAAAAAGGACCTCATAAAAACAGAGGTAATTGTAGGTGGCTTTTTAACCAATAAAAAAGGGTTTAACCTACCCAATACCAAAATGTCTATTCCTAGCATGACGCAAAAAGACCTTGACGATTTGAAATTTGGATTGGAACAAAAAGTAGAATGGGTTGCTTTGAGCTTCGTTAGAAATGCTGATGATGTTATTTATATTAAAAATATAATTGAACGCAATGAATGGAAACCGCGTGTGGTTGCCAAAATTGAAAAGCCAGAAGCAATTGTAAATATTGATAGAATTATTCAGGTTTCGGATGGCATAATGGTGGCGCGTGGCGATTTGGGCGTAGAAATGCCTATGGAGGAAGTGCCCGTGCTACAGAAAATGATTGTTAAGAAATGTATTGAAGCGTCTAAACCGGTAATAATTGCAACCCAAATGATGGAAAGCATGATTACCAGTCCGGTGCCAACCCGAGCCGAAGTGAATGACGTGGCCAATGCCGTAATGGATGGCGCAGATGCCGTTATGTTAAGTGCTGAAACCTCTGTGGGTGCCTTTCCAGAACAATGTGTGCGTGCCATGCAAAAAACCATTGCACAAGTAGAACAAAAAACCAATGCGCCTTATTTTAAAGGCAAACGTCCTGATGAAATTTCTCCAACCTTTATTTCGGATGAAATATTATTTACTGCCGTGCGTATTTCTGATCACTTGAAAGCAAAAGCGGTAGTGGGTATGACCTTCTCTGGTTATTCTGCTTATCGTTTATCTAGTTACAGACCAAAGGCGGCTATTTTTATTTTTACTACCAATCCGCGTTTGTTAAAAACCATGAGCTTGGTTTGGGGTGTAAGAGGTTTCTTGTACCGTGGTTTTGAAAGTACAGATCAATCTATCCAAGATATCAACGACCAACTACAAGAAATGGGGTATTTGAAATCGGGTGATATTGTAATTAATACGGCAAGTATGCCAATTACAGAAAGATCAAGAACCAATGCTATTAAAATTAGCGAAATAAAATAAATTGCAAGCATTCTAATTTGAGCCAATGAAAAATAATTTATTACTTCTAAGTTTTGTCTTAGCACTTTTTGCAGCTTGTACCAAAACAGATACAGGAAACAGCAACAACAATGGAAATACCATCGTAACCATTGACAGCTCTGAGTTTAATGGAAGGTTGTATGTAGAAACTTACGATTATCTATTAGGCACAAAAATTTCTGGTGCCGATGTGTTTTTATATACCAATTATGAAGATATTCAAAGAGGCATTTATTTGTTTTATCAAAAGGGAAATACCGCTGGAGAGGCAGATTTTGGGTACCTCTTACAAGGCAATTATTATTTGGTTTCCAAAACAATTTTAAAAGCAGATACCAGCTTGGTGCAAGTGCTTAGCAAGCGCACTGTTCATAGAAATGTGTATTTAAAATGAGCACAGAACCCATAGAAAATAAAATAGCCAATGCAGGGTTAATAACCCTCAACCTGGAAGATTATTTTGATACTGCCGACAGGGTTTTATTTGATATTAAACCTTGGTTGTTTAGGGAGCTTATTTTAAAAGAAAAAGATTTTAAGGAGTTTGTGAAGGCGCATGATTGGTTGCAATACAGCGGAAAAATTGTGAGTTTTTATTGCAGCGCAGATGCCATTGTGCCCGTATGGGCTTACATGCTATTAGGAGTTGCCGCACAGCCATTTGCCAAGCGTTATTTTTTCGGTTCGAACCATGAAACAGAAAGCATTTTGTTTCAAGAAGCATTGGCCAAAATAGATTTTACAGCCTACCAAGACCAACGAATTATTGTGAAAGGTTGTGGCGAAATACCTATTCCTACGAGTGCTTACCTTGAAATTACTTCCAAACTTTTGCCTTATGCTAAGAGCATTATGTACGGCGAAGCTTGCAGCAATGTGCCTATTTTTAAACGAAAATAAATATGGGTATTTGTCATTTCTTAACGGCATAATTAAATTACTTTTGCCCCGCTCAATCAATTCGTTCCTTGCCTCATTATTCATACTATATAGATGGAAACAGCCGTAAAAATTAAACTCAGTCCTATTACCAATTTATCGGATGCGCGCTTTGCGGCTGCAGAGGGAATTGCCTATATGGGCTTTTGTTTTGATCCAAGTTCAGTAGATTTTTTACTGCCCATTAAAGCCAAGGAAATCATAGATTGGACCACTGGTTCATTAACCGTGGGAGAGTTTGGCGAACAGGGCTTAGAAGAGATTTCGGAGCTCAGTGAATTGTTGCAATTGGAAGTGGTTTTAATAAAAAATGCGATACCCGCGAAAGACCTTTCTCAAATTGGAAAACCCATCATAAAAAGTTTGGATATTGACAATATGGAGGCAGTTGAATTGGCCAATACCTTGTGTGCTTATGCGCCCTATGCAGACGCTTTTCAATTAAATGGAAGCCTTGCCATTGCAGCTAGAGCCGACGAATTAAAAGAGATCTGTTTGCAATACAAAATTATTTGGAATTTGCCTTTTAATCTTTCCAGCGTTCCAGAAGTAATTGCACAATTTAATCCATACGCCATTTGCCTTTTGGCCGGTTCGGAAGAAAAAACGGGTATGAAAGAGTACGAAGAATTGTATGCGCTTTTGGATGTAATTGCAGCTAAATAATAGTGCTTATTGGCACTCCTTTCTTACCAATTCAATAAAGCGATCCACTTCTTGTGTATTGTTGTAAATATGGGTGGAAACACGCACAGAATTGAGCCCGTTTTCTTGCACCATTCTAATGCGCACTTTGGCATCGGCACATTTGCCATAGAATTTGCTAAAATCAAAACCTTTAATTCTAAAGCCATTCACCGCGCAGCGTGAGCGTTCTTCTGTAGGGGTAATTAATTCTATTTTTTCTCCTAAGGAAAGCAATTGGTCTTGGGTATATTTCCCCAAATAACTTATTCTATTGTGTATGTTTTTAAGTCCAATGGTTTCAATAAAATCTATGGCGGCATCTACACCTTTATAAAGGCCTAAATTTTGCGTGCCACCATAATACCTGTGGGCAGAATCTGCGTATGTTCCTGTTGCAATTGGCACACTGGCCATATTCCATTTGCCATTATCACTTCCACCTCCAACAAAATAGGTTTGTAAAGTACTCTGAAAATCTTTGCGCACATAAAGGAATCCTGTGCCTTTTGGCCCAAGCATCCATTTGTGGCTGCAGCTGGCGTAGGCATCGCAGCCCATATCGTGGAGGTCTATTTCTAATTGACCAGGGCCATGGGCGCCATCAATAAAAGCAAAAATATTATTTGCTTTGGCCCAAGTGCAAATTTCTTTTACGGGTAAAATTTGTCCTTGTGTGCAAGGAATATGCGGCACGGCAATGGCCCGTGTTTTTTTTGTATAGAGTGCTTTTATTCTATTGAGGGTTTCTTCTGCTGTAGCGGCAGGTGTAAAAACTTTTACCACAATGCCATGCAGCATTTGACGGTTGAGCCAAGGAAAGGCATTTCCAACATGCTCGTGCGTGGTCATAATAACTTCATCGCCTTTTTTAAGAGGCAATCCCCAACAAACAATATTTATGCCATCGGTAACATTATGGGTGAGGGCAATTTCATTTTCATTGGCACCAACAAATTTGGCCAATTTAGCCGAGGTAGCTTCCCAGCCGCCATAGTTGCCAAATTGATCGCCATCCATCATGCCTTTTCTAACGGCTTCAATAACGGGGTAGGGAGAGGGACCCATGGTGCCATTGTTGAGGTAGGCCCAGTCTTTGGTTAAAGGGAATTGTTGTCGAACCAATTGCCAATAGGTTTCATCTGTTGGCAATATTTCACCACTTATATTTGGCAAAGGGCTGGCTTGGATATTTTCCATTAAGTTAGGAATTGCCATAGCGCCCAGCAATGCCGCCGAACCCTGCTTGATAAAATTTCTTCTGTTTGCACTCATATACCTGTTATTTAAATACAAGTTAAGGATTGTATGTTATACAAACAAAAATTTTCTAGAAGGCTTTTTAACCTTATCTTTTTTATTTTAATAAATAGTCGCTTGGATTTTGGTAAGCGTGAATAACGGCAAGTATTACAATTTGCTGTTTAGATTCCTCAACAAGGTAGTGAATATGATATGGAAATTGTTTTAACAGCAAGGTTCTAACGCCATTGTATTTAATTTGAAAACTGAGAGGAGAACTTGCTGTTTATGTTTTAGCCTCGCGCAGGCGGAACAAAAATTGTTTTGCTAGTTGCGGATTAATGTTTTTATAAAAATCAGTTGCATTAATAATATCAATTCTTACTTCAGGCCTATTTAGGATAGAAAATTTCATAGTGAATTTTCAATATCATCAATGGTTTTATCAAAATCAACAATTTCGGTAGTGTTTTTGTAATAGTCGCTCATGCGTTCATTAATAATATTTTTTTGCCATGTAGCAAGTTCACCTATGTTTTCTATTTCTTCAATTTGCAAATCGCTGTATTTGGTTTTAAGTGTTTGCCAATCCTCAATAGGAATAAAAACACCAGTAGTGTTACCCCTGATATCATGAATAAATTGAAGTGTCATGGTTTTAAATTAAATTTTTGGAAATTTGTTTTTTGCAGGATTTTTTTGGAATTAAAGAATGAACTACTTTAAGACTTAATTTAATTCATTATACAATTATAAGTTCCTTAATCGATAAATTAAAATGGTAAAAAGTGAATTACAAGATTTTTGTCGTAGGTATTTGGTTCATTTTTTAAGACCTTATTTCACTTAAAACCTATAAATTCGTTGGCGAAATTTTGCTTTGAAGATGAAAGAAAAATACCAGGTAATTGGCTTAATGAGTGGAAGCTCTATGGATGGGGTAGATTTGGCCTGCTGTGTATTTAATTGGCAAGGCGCCAATTGGGCTTATGAAATCCGTTGTGCCGAAACAATTCCCTATAGCGATATGTGGTTGGCGCGTTTGCAAGATTTACCCCAACAAAGCATGGAAGTTTTACCTAAAACAAATGCTTTTTATGGGCGTTATTTGGGGCAATTAATCAATCAATTTATTGCAAAAAATAAACTTCATGTAGATTTGATTGCCTCGCATGGCCATACCATTTTTCACCAACCTGAATCCGGGTTTACCCTTCAAATTGGAGATGGTGCGGCCATTGCTGCAGAAACAAATTTGCCAGTGGTGAGTGATTTTAGAAATATGGACATTGCCCTTGGAGGGCAAGGCGCACCATTGGTGCCCATGGGAGATATGCTGCTTTTTTCTGAATACGAGGCCTGCCTAAATTTGGGGGGTATTTCTAATATTTCCTTTTCTAAATTAGACAAAACCCTGGCATTTGATATTTCTCCTTGCAACAGCATATTAAATACCATGGCCAATCAATTGGGTAGAACCTACGACGATGAAGGAAAGATGGCTGCAAGTGGCATCTGCCAAGAAGATTTATTGGATGCGCTCAATCAATTGCCTTATTACCAAAAAAAGGGTGCAAAATCATTGGGAAGGGAGTGGATCCAGGCAGAATTTTGGCCAGTGCTCAAAAATTTTTCTTCACTAAATGAAATAGATATTTTGGCAACTTTCTCGCAACATATTGCCATGCAAATTGCGGCATGCCTTAACCAATATACTATTAGCAGCGTTTTGGTAACGGGTGGAGGAGCCTTCAACACCTTTTTAATTCAACAAATTCAAGAAAAAACGAAAGTAAAATTAGTGATTCCAAAAACAGAATTGGTTCAATATAAAGAGGCGCTTATCTTTGCCTTCCTTGGTTTGCAAAGGTTAGGCAATGAAATAAATGTACTTGCTTCAGTTACAGGTGCTAAAAGAGATCATGTGTCGGGCGCACTTCATGGAAATTTTGCCTCCTTACTTTAAAAGAATAATAAGATTATATGCAATTAGAGAAATTAATTAAAAAATACGAAGACAAACAACCTGAAATTGTATTTGAATGGAAAGACACGGAAACAGAAGCGGAAGGTTGGATCGTAATAAATTCTTTGCGTGGTGGTGCTGCAGGTGGCGGTACACGTATGCGCAAAGGATTAAACAAGCATGAGGTTACTTCTTTGGCTAAAACCATGGAAATAAAATTTACAGTGGCTGGTCCTGCCATTGGTGGTGCAAAATCTGGTATTAATTTTGATCCGGCTGATCCTAGAAAAAAAGGTGTTTTGGAGCGCTGGTACAAAGCGGTATATCCAATTCTTAAAAACTATTATGGAACTGGTGGCGATTTAAACGTAGATGAAATACATGAGGTAATTCCAATTACTGAAAAGTTGGGTTTATTGCATCCGCAAGAGGGGGGTGGTGAATGGCCATTTTCAGGTGGATGAAAACCAAAAACACTTACGCATTGATAATCTAAGAATAGGTGTTTCTAAGGTATTAAATGATGAGCGTTTTACGCCAGAAGTAGCGCGCAATTATTTAGTGGCCGATATGATTACAGGTTTTGGCGTTGCCGAAGCGGTTCGTCATTATTACAGCATTTGGGGTGGAAATGTTAATTTTAAACGTGCCATTATTCAAGGCTGGGGTAATGTAGGTGCAGCAGCAGCGTATTACTTAAGTTTATATGGTGTAATTATTGTTGGAATTATTGACCGCAATGGCGGTGTATTAAAGCCTACAGGCTTTACCAAGGAAGAAATAAAAGACATGTTTTTGAGCAAGCAAGGAAATACTTTGGTGCATCCAGACATGATGTCGTATGAAGAAATTAATGAGAAAATTTGGGAGGTAGGAGCAGAAATTTTTGTACCTGCTGCTGCTTCAAGATTGGTTACCCAAGACAATATTGATAAAATGCGCGCCAACGATTTAGAAGTAATTAGTTGTGGTGCCAATGTGCCGTTTGCAGATCAAGAAATTTTCTTAGGACCCATTGCAAATTATACAGATGACCATGTAGCCATTATTCCAGATTATATTGCCAATTGTGGCATGGCACGTGTGTTTGCTTATTGCATGAGCAATGATGAAGTAGAATTAACAGACGAAGCGATTTTTAAAGATACTTCAAAAACCATTTGGCAAGGACTAATGCGTTTGCATCAGTTTAATCCGAAGCACAAAGGTTTATTGAAAAAAGGCTTAGAAATGGCCTTGGTTAATTTGGTTTAAAATTAATAAATTTGGTAGAAATGGACAGTTCAATTTTGTTAGAAACTTATTTGGGCAATCCACTTTTAAAGTGGCTGCTTTGCGGCGGTATTATTGCTTTAACGCTTATATTTAACCGAATGATAGCCATTTTGGCATCAAGGATTTCTTACAGGATTTTCAAAAATGTATCCAAAGCGCAATTTTACGATGAATTCAGCCGTTTGTTCAATAGGCCATTCATGAATTTGATTAATTTATTGGCCATTTATTCTGCCTTTTCTTTGCTCAATTTTCCTGCAGAATGGGAATTGGTAAACGCAGATGAATTGGGCTTACGTTGGTTTATTCATACTGTTTTTGTGGTAGCTTTTATTTGGTATATCACTGCCTTGTTTTTGCATGCTACTGTATTTTTAGAATATGTATACCACAATTTAGAAAATGCCACTATTAGCAAAGATTTGGCTACTTTTTTAAAGGAATTGGGTCGTGTATTAATTTACACTGCAGGCTTCTTTGCCATACTGGCCAAAGCCTTTGAGGTAAATATAACTGCCTTGGTAACCAGTTTGGGAATTGGAGGTTTGGCCATTGCTTTGGCGGCGCAAGATACATTGGCCAACTTAATTGGTTCGTTCATTATCTATTTGGATAAGCCTTTTCAAGTAGGTGAAATTGTTGAATTAGGAGACATCAAAGGCACTGTAGAAAAAATTGGTTTCCGCACTACACGTATTCGCACCGTGGATAGGTCGTTGTTAATTGTACCCAACAAAAAAATCATTGATTCTAACCTCAATAATATTAGCCAAAGTTCGCAACGTAGGGTGCGTTTTCATATTATGCTTACCTACCAAAGCGACCCTAAAAACATTTTAGGGATTATAGAGGACGTAAAGCAGGCAGTATGGGCCGAGGCGCCAAGAACTGCCGAAGAATGTACGGTACGTTTTGCAGATTTTGATAGCAGTTCATTGAACCTCATTGTTATTTATTATGTGAATTCCAATGAATGGGAAGACATGATAGCTGTGAAGGAAACGATTAACATAAAAATAATGGAAATTGTAGCTAAATATGCTTGTGAATTTGCCTATCCTTCTCAAACGGTGTTTTTATCTAAATAGCCTCAAATTTCAATTAAAATAACGCAATTGGCGTGTTTCAAATCAAACTTATTAATGTACTTTTGCTGTTCCTTTTATGAGTGATCCAATAAAACATGAGTGCGGAATTGCAATGATCCGCCTTCTTAAGCCATTAAGTTTTTACGAAGAAAAATATGGCTCGGCATTATATGGTTTAAAGAAATTGTATCTCCTGATGGAGAAACAACACAACCGCGGCCAAGATGGTGCTGGGGTTGGGGTAATCAAATTTGATCCAGAACCAGGTGAATCTTTTATTTTTAGGCAACGTGCAAATGGCAGCAATGCCATTGCTGAAATATTTGATAGAATTAGCTCCAAGATAGACCGTTCTGGCAGCAAAGAAGAGATTACGAGCAGCGATTATTTAAAAAAACATGCTCCCTTTGTAGGTGAATTGTACTTAGGACATTTGCGCTATGGAACACATGGTGGCAATAGCAAAGACCTTTGTCATCCCTTTTTGCGTGAAAACAATTGGATGAGTCGTAACTTAATGTTGGCAGGTAATTTTAACCTTACCAATGTTGATGAGTTGTTTGAATTACTAATTGAATTAGGACAGCACCCCCGCGAAAAAGCAGACACGGTTACCATGTTAGAAAAAATGGGCCATTTCTTGGATGAGGAAGTGCAAAGAAATTTCACACGTTTTAAATTAGAAGGGCATTCCAACAGAGATATCAGCCATTTTATGTCGCACCATGTAAATGTAGAAACTATTTTAAAACGCTCTTTGCGTGATGCAGATGGAGGCTATGTAATGGCGGGTATGTTAGGACATGGCGATGCGTTTGTGGTGCGCGATCCTAATGGTATTCGTCCTTGTTTCTATTACAAAAATGATGAAGTAGTAATTGTAACAAGTGAAAAGCCAGCTATCATGACAGGCTTTAATATTGCTTACAATGATATCAAAGAGTTAGGTATTGGAAATGCCATGATTATTAAAAAGAATGGCGATATAGAAGAGGTAAATATTCAAACACCAGGTGAGCGTAAATCTTGTTCATTTGAACGTATTTATTTCTCGCGTGGTAACGACCGTGAAATTTATAAAGAGCGTAAAATGTTGGGTCATTTATTGGCGCCAAAAATTATGGAAGCGGTTGGTTATGATTTTAAAAACACTGTTTTTTCTTATATTCCCAATACTGCTGCTGTGGCTTTCTATGGCATGATTGAAGGGGTAAATGAATTATTGGATACATGGAAGGTAGAGGAGATTGCTAATTTAGGGGCACATCCAGATCGTGAAGATTTAAGAAGAATTATGGCTGTTCACCCGCGCAGGGAAAGAGTAGCTGTTAAGGATGCAAAATTAAGAACCTTTATCACAGATGATGCGCACCGTGAGGATATGGTAGCACACGTGTATGATGTAACCTATGGTTTAATAAATAACAATGTTGATACATTGGTTGTAATTGACGATTCTATTGTACGTGGTACAACTTTAAAAACCAGTATACTTAGGATATTGGATCGTTTGCATCCAAAGAAAATAATTATTGTTTCTTCTTCGCCGCAAATTCGTTACCCAGATTGTTATGGAATTGACATGAGCAGAATGAAAGATTTTGTGGCTTTTCAGGCCATGGTTTCTTTGCTTAAATCAAGTAACAAAGAGGCATTGCTCACAGAGGTTTACCAAAAATGTAAAGCACAAGAAAACTTGCCTAAAGAAGAAATGGTAAACTACGTAAAGGAATTATATGCGCAATTTTCTGCCGATCAAATTAGCAAGCGCATTGCAGAAATTGTTACCCCAGATGATATACATGCGGAGGTAGATGTGATTTACCAAAGCATTGAAAACTTACACCAATCTTGTCCTAACCATTTAGGCGATTGGTATTTTACAGGAAATTACCCAACACCAGGAGGAAATAAAGTAGTGAATAAAGCGTTTATCAATTTCATGGAGGGCAATTCGGGTAGAGCCTATTAAATTTATAAAATGATTTTAAGAAGCGAAAATCTTGTGAAGCGTTATAAAAAGCGCACCGTGGTAAATAATGTATCTATAGAGGTACACCAAGGAGAATGTGTTGGTTTGCTTGGGCCAAATGGCGCAGGAAAAACTACTACCTTTTACATGACGGTTGGCCTTATTAAACCAGATGAAGGTGAGGTATATTTAAATGAGGAGAAAATAACCGATTTGCCTATGTATAAAAGGGCACAAAAAGGATTGGGTTATTTGGCACAAGAAGCTTCAATTTTTAGAACACTTAGCGTAGAAGACAATATCAAATCTGTATTGGAAATGACTTCCTTGAATAAGGCAGATCAAAATGAGCGTTTAGAAACGCTTATGGAAGAGTTTGGTTTGAACCGTGTGCGCAAGAGTATGGGAAATGTATTAAGCGGGGGAGAAAGGCGCAGAACGGAGATTGCAAGGGCTTTGGCCGTTAATCCTAAATTTATTTTATTGGATGAACCATTTGCGGGTATTGATCCAATTGCGGTAGAAGATATTCAGCAAATTGTTGCCAAACTGAAACATAAAAATATTGGTATCCTAATTACAGACCACAATGTGCATGAAACATTGTCTATTGTAGACCGTGCTTATTTGTTGTTTGAAGGAAAGATTTTGAAAGGTGGTACCGCGCAAGAATTGGCCGATGATGAAATGGTAAGGAAAGTTTATTTGGGTCAAAACTTTGTGTTAAGGTAATTTATTTTGTAGTTTAGCGTTTGAATTAATAATTATAGATATGAAGAAGTTGCTATTAATTTTAGTTGCAGTTGCTATTTTTACAGCTTGTAACGAGGAGCAAAAGCTCAATCAAACAGAAGAAAATGCGGTTCAATCACAATTGAATTCAGACCAAAAGGCCATGGATTCATTGGAGGCTGCTATACAAGCCCAGATGGATGTTATTAACGCAGATAGTGCTGGCATGGACAGTTTAGCTGATTAGAATTAAAAATTTTTTTACATAAAAAAAGCGCTTCAAATTTGAAGCGCTTTTTTTGTTGCTATCGGTTCGAACCAACTATTTTTACTGTTATACTTACCCTTCTTTCTTTGGATGCTCTGATTCCAAATACGGAGAGGTCTAATTGCGCATAATCGCTTGAGATGTCTTTTGGTGCTTCTAGTTCACCCAATGAATGTTCCCAGAAAGTAATTCTATTGCTTTCTATGGCATCCCATAAAGCGCCATCGTTCCATTTTTTAAGGTAACGTGTAACAGATACTATTCTGCGACTAGAAAGCTTGTTATTGTATTCTGTTGAGGCAATTGGGCTACAATAAGCAGAAACAGAAATCTCTACTTGTACGCCTTTGTTTAATTGCTCTTGAACAATTTCTAATATTTGGTTCAAGTTGTCGTATCCACCTTCTACATTTCTAATGAAGAAAGTATCTAAACCAACTTTGCTATCTGATGAGCGTTTATAAAACTCTTCCATTTGTTTCATATAAGAATCAAATGAATTTTGGTAGGTAAACGCTGGGCGGTATAGTTGGATTGGTCTAGGTTCGTCGTTATGGAAATAAATAACGGTATTTTCAGTTTTAAGAAGCGTGCTATTTTTAGCAATTCTTCCTGGAATTTGGTCTGCAGTTCTAACCACTATGCTCACATTGGCTTGGCCAAATTGGTCTCTGTTGCCTCTTTCCATTAAATCATAGCTTACTTGGTAGGTTCCAGGTTCAATGCCTTTTTTAACAGTAATGACACCTGTTTTGCGGTTCAAAGTAATATTTGGGTTATCACTTTTTTCGTTTCTAATTAAGGTATTTCTTTGGGTAGCTTTTTTCCCATCAATTTTATCATTGTTGCGCACGTTAAGCAAATAACCGCCATTGGTGGTTGTAAAGCCATTATCGTCTTTGGCTACAATTCCCGCAACAATTGGTAAGCTTGGTTTATTGTTTAAGCGCGGCTTGTAGGCACTTGCCATTGGCACAGTTTCATTGGTTTCACCTTTGTTTTGATTTTCAGCAATAGCAACCGATCTAATTACAATAGTAACTTGAGCGGTATCGCATAAACTTGGTGCAGTAACGCTGCAAATAGCATAATTAAATTTATACGTTCCAGCTGTAGCTCCTGCGGCTACTTTAATTTCACCATCTTTGCTATCTAAATTTAAATATCCTTCTAATGGATTACTAATAATATGAATGCTTATATCACTTTCTTTTACCAAAACACCATTTAAGGAGTCGTTTTCTAGGATACTTGAAAGTTTTATGCTGCGTTGGTTATTTTCAATGAGGTATTGGTTATCACCTGCAAAAATAGGGTTGTGTACTAAGTAAATTTCCTTTATGAGCTTGCCATCTTTAATAATATAATCATTGTTGGTTTGGTCATAATTAAGGTATCCATCTTTGCTGGCAAAAATATGCATGGTTTTCCTTGCATCTGCTGTGTCTTTAATTACAATGTTATTGCTCCCAAATGAGGTGCTTAATTCTCCTGTATAAGTGCCGTCTTCATTTGAAAAAGACACTTTCGCTTGATCTAATTCTTCTTTTGAATTAGCGTCAAATACTTTTACAAAAAGAGATTGTTTTTCTGGCTCGCTTAAAGTAAAGTGGTAAATGTTGTCATCAAATTTATTGGAGAATCGGTTGGAAGAAAAATAGCCTTCTTTTTTGTTCTTAAACATCACGCCAAAATCGTCGTAAATAGAGTTAAATGGTTCGTTCAACAAATACCTGTTTCCATTGCTAAACAAAACAATATCTAATCCACCTGTGGTTTCAATATGGTTACTTGCATACATTAATTCTCCATCTAGGGTAATGCTTGGGAAAACCTCATCGTATTCGGAATTAACGTCTTCTCCTAAATTAATAGGAGGGGTCCATTCACTGCCATTCCAATTTGTTTTGTATAAATCGAACCCACCGCTACCGCCGGGCATATCTGAAGAGAAGTAAAGTGTTTTATCAGCTTCATTGTAAAAGGGATGTTGCGCTGAGAAACCCGGTTTGCAGAAATTAACCAATCTAGCTGGCGACCAATTTCCACGCTCATTTCTAATAAAATAAACCAATGAAAGATTTTGTATGCTCTTGCTGTTTTCATGGGTATAATTGCGCGACAATACTATTAAGTTGGTGTCTTGAGATATGGCAATAGGACCATCATGTTTTTTAGAATTAATGCTTTTAGGCAAATAGCTTGGATAGGGAATACGTGTGCCTTTTTCAGTAAATGGATAAATATCTAAATAAGGTTGTTTGTTGTATACATCACCAAAGTTTTTGTTGTTACTGCTGGTTGTTCTAGAGGTAGTAACAAACAATAATTCTTTCCAATAAAATGCTGCAAAATCTTCATTCGCCGAGTTGCCTTGAAAGGTGTCAATCACAGTATAGAGGAAGTAATTATTTTTAAAGTAATTGGTCTTTTTGTAGTAAGGCGATTTTTCACGCATCATGGTAGAAGCATACACATAATTTCTACGTGCATTGGCTGTTTGAATGATGCCACTTTTATCGGCAATCTTATAATAATACAAAGCTTGCGGATATTTTCCTTGCAAGTATAAGGCCTCTGCCAATTGCAATACCATGGTGTCGTTGAGCTCATTGGAATGGCTCATGAGAAACTTTTCTGCACGCTCATAGTCAAAATAGTAGGCGTATTTAATTGCCTTGTCTACTTGTGCTTGTGCTTGGTTGAAGCGCATGAAAAGTAGGCATCCCAAGATCAACAAATGGAGATGTTTGTTAAACGTATATTTTTTCATTCGACTTGACTTTAATCTTTAGAGTTTGATAAAAACGATTGCTTATACATTATAGAAAATACCTTGGAGATCTAACCTGTGTTTTATATTTAGAAACCCAACTCATTCTCAATGTTATTTCATGTGTTTGTTTAGACGCCATTTGTATATCGCTCAATGGGTATTCATACATGTAACCTGCATAGAAATTTGGTGAAATTTTATAGCCAACCAGTATTCCAAATGCATCGTTGTAGCGCAACATTGGGCCAAAATCGATTATATTTTTGTAGTTAAACATAAAGTTTAAATCTAAAGCCATAGGGGCATTAGCTGTAGTTCTTACCAATACACTTGGCGTTACCATTAAATCTTCACTCACTTTTACATTGGCTCCTCCATAAATATTCAAATGATTTTGAATACTTAATACGGTAGTGTTTCCATCCTTCATTTCACGCGAGAACAAGCGTGGCATAGCTGCTCCCACAAAGAATCTTTCGCTGTAAACCAATAAACCTCCACCTAAATTTAAATTAAATCCTGAATTGTAGTTATTGCTAAAATTAGGATCCGAAGATTGGTTTGTTGGCAGGGTGGTAAGATTTGCTTTGGTATTAGATCCCATTAACCTAATACCTGCAGACATGGTCCACTTATCGTTGAGACGAATATGAGAAGCAATGTCGCCTTGCAAGGTAACCGTGTTAATTGGTCCAACTTGGTCGGTATAGATACCACCTGCAAAACCGAGATTTTTTTGCAAACGGGTATTTACATATATAGAATTGGTGCTAGGTGCACCTTCCATGCCTACCCATTGTCTTCTTGCCAATACGCCAATTTGGTTCGCCTCTTGCACCCCTGCTTGCGCTGGGTTTATGATGGACGAATTAAAAATATACTGACCAAATGTTGGGTCTTGTTGCGCAAATAGTTGGAATGTTCCCAAGAAAAAACTCAAACTGATTATTATACGTTTCATTTTTTTAGTTCCAATTATATTATTTACTAATGAATGTGTATCCGGTGATTGGTTTTGCA
The DNA here is from genome assembly GCA_903927505.1 of uncultured Bacteroidota bacterium. Lineage (GTDB taxonomy): Bacteria > Bacteroidota > Bacteroidia > UKL13-3 > UKL13-3 > B1. The sequence continues at coordinate 40,105 of CAIYNF010000059.1, forward strand.
TCAGCATTTAGTTGCAATACATAGTAATAGGTGCCGCCTGGCAATGCATCCGTGCCGCTCGTGCTGCCTGCATCGTAGGTTCCTTTCCAAGTGTTTTTATAAGCTTGCTCTTCAAATACCAAGCCTCCCCAACGGTTGTATACCCTAAGGTAATTATCAGGGAATTTTTCAATGCCTTCAATTTTAAATACATCATTAACACCATCGTCGTCTGGAGAAAATCCTTTAGGGATAAATACATCCTGCTCGCATTTGTCTTTGCTGTAATTTACCACATAATTTCCAGTTACATCACAAGCATTAGAATCTTTGATGATAATGTTGTAATTACCATCAGTAATATTACTCAAGTTAAGCGTGGTGCTTCCTTGGTTCCATAAGTAGGTATATGGTTTTGTTCCGCCGCTCACACTTAAGTTAATGCTACCTTCCTTGGTTGATTTACAAATTACATCTACAATGTTTGTAACTGCCACACTGAGTGGTGCAGGTTCTGCCAATACATAGTTTTTATTTACGGTACATCCATTTGTATCGCTAACAGTTACGGCATATGTTCCAGCGTTTATTTTGTCTAATTTGTTCAAGATGCTTCCATTGTTCCAGAAGTATCTGTATGGTGCTGTGCCACCTGTAGTAGTTAGGTCTATGCTAGCGTTAAAATCGCCATAACATTTAGGTTTCACAATAGTACTTACCACATTTATGGAAGCAGCAGGTTGTTTCACTGTAAATGTAAACGAGGCAGAATCGTTGTTGGCATCTTTTACTTTAGCGGTATAGCTTGCAGCTTTTAAGTTTTTAGCCAAACTATCGGTTTGAACCGGCGTTGTATTCCAAGTAATACTATAAGGCGCTAATCCACCTTGCACTGCTATTAGGATCGAACCTATTGAATCTCCGTAGCATTTGTTATCTATGATAGTACTGCTAATTAAGCTTATGCTATCCATGGTATGAATAACAATGAAACTTGTATCGCACAATACGGGAATCATCCCTGAATCACAAATAGAATAGTACAAGGTATCGTAGCCACTCCAAGTTGAATCTGGCGTATAAGTGATAGTACCTGCAATAGTATCTGCTGTAGCTTTTCCATGCAATGGACCAGTATAAATATGTAAGCTAGAGATATTAATATTGGTATCAATATCGTAATCATTGCTTATTGGATTTATTGTTACCAATTTCTTGGCAGAGGTGCTTGCAAAATCTGGATTGGCAATTGGTCCAACTGCATATACATTAATGGTTGCAATGGCAGAGTCTTGGTTCGACAAGTCTATAGTATCTGTTAATAGGTAGGTGATGGCATATACGCCTGCAGGCGTTCTAGCAGCAACCGAGATATTTCCGCTTAAAGTATCTAAGCTTACATTGGTGTTACTTGCAGGACTTAACACAGTAATTTTAACTTGAGGAGCGGTAATGACTGCGCCATTTAAACTGTCGTTGCTCAATACATTTATTAAGTTGCTCATACCTTTGTAACCATTTACACTGCTGCTATCTGCTTGCGTAAACAAGTTGGCCGGGGTAACTTCTATAAACACCCAAGCGGTATCGCAATTACCAGGGTTTAAGGTGTCGCAAATGCGGTATTGCATGGTATACATGCCAGGAGCTGTTCCCGCTAATACACTTACTTTGGCCGTAATTGAATCGAGGATTACACCTGCATTTCCAGATTTTTGTAATACGCTAAACCAAACATTGCTGGTGTTAGCTACTTGTCCGTTTATGCTATCGTTGCTTAATGCGTTGATTAAATTTGCTATGCCAATTGATCCATTTGCTTTTGCGCTGTCGTCTATGGCAATAATAAATGGTGTGGTAACTGTAATAACAATTGAAGCGGTATCACAATTGCTTGGGTTCAAAGTATCGCAAATGCGGTAGCTGAGGGTGTAAACACCCGCTGCTAGCGGACTAGTAAAGCTTACTTTTCCAGAAATGGTATCTAAACCAAAAGCAGCATTTCCAAATGGTGTAATTACATGCAACTTGGTATTGCTTGATGTTGCTCTAATTCCATTGATGCTGTCGTTGCTAAAAATATTTAACAAGTTGGCATTGCCATTAGCACCGTTTACAGATGCAGAATCATTTGTTGCAATAATGCTAGGCGCAATTACATGAATGCTTACTAAAGCGGTATCACAACTGCTGGGATTAATGGTATCACATACGCGGTAAACCATATAATAAATTCCAGCTGGTGTTCCTGGGAATACACTAATTTGGCCATTGCTTGTATTTAAAATGATGTTAGCATTTCCAGTACCTGTTACCAATGTCATAAATACTTTTGCTGGCGTTAAGATGGCACTGTTTAAACTGTCATTTAACAATACGTTTCCTACATTTAAATTACCTGGATAGCTATAAACCATAAAGCTATCTGGATTGGCATAGATTGGTGGAGGTGAAATTTGAATATAAAGAATACCCGTATCACAATTATTTGCATTTAAGGTATCACAAATAATATAAGAGATGGTGTAATTTCCTGAAGGTGTATTTGGCAATACGCTTAAGTAAGCACTTGCCGAATCAAGCGTAATATCTGGCCTTCCAGACGGGATATATACCCTAAATTTAACATTACTAAGGTTGGCAGTAATACCATTGATACTGTCGTTTGGCAATACATTGTATACGCCGCTTGTGCCATTGTAACCATTTACTTTGGCAGTATCGTTTACAGCAATAATTGGAGGCGCAGCTACATGAATAACTACATAGGCCGTATCACAATTACCTGTATTTAAAGTATCGCAAATTTGGTATTGAATGGTATATACACCCGCAGCAACTCTTGAATCGAGCCTAACATTACCCGTTGTATCATTTAATACAATACCTGCTACGCTTGCAGGACTTAAAGTAGTTAATTTTACACCACCAGCAATAACTGCTGCTCCATTAATGCTATCGTTGCCTAATACATTGATGAGGGTGCTATAAGAATTGTAACCATTGGCATTCACACTGTCGTTAGTGGCAATTACCAATGGGCCAACAACTGTGATGCTATCTGTAGTGGTATCACAATTTGTTGTGTTTAAGGTATCACAAATGCGGTAAGTTATGGTATACAAACCAACTGGTGTCATAGGTGCTACCTTAACAATACCTGTAGTATCGTTTAAGCTTACACCCAAGTTACTTGCAGGTGTAATTAGTTTTAATATTACGCCACCAATGCTGGCTACCTGACCATTGATACTATCATTGTTTAATACGTTAAAAACACTGGTGTCTCCATTGTAACTGTTTACGTTTGCTAGATCTGTAGTTGCAATAATGTTTGGTGCGTTTATGTAAATATAAGCAGTAGCAGTATCTGTATTGTTTGCGTTTAAAGTATCTGTAATGCTATAGGCAATGCTGTAATTGCCAGCTAGGGTCATAGGTGCTACTGCAATTATTCCTGTTGCTGTGTCTAAAGTTACACCGGCATTACTTGCGGCAGTAATTAATCTAATTACTACTGCAGCATTTGCAATGGTATCATTATTAAGGCTATCGTTTGTAATTACAGTTATTGCATTTATTGCGCCATTATAACTGTTTACATGTGCAGTATCGTTTACGGCTAAAATGCTTGGTGCTGTTACATGAATGGTAACAATACCAGAATCACAATTAGATACATTTAAGGTATCACAAATTTTGTAATGGATGCTGTAATTACCAGCTGGCGTTCTTGGCGCAACACTAATAAATCCATTACTGGTATTTAAAGTAATATTTGCATTGCTGGCAGTTTGACTCACACTTAAGTATGCCGCACCTAATGCTATGGTATCATTGTTTAAACTATCATTTGCTAAAACATATAAAATATTGTTGCCTCCAGTAAATCCGTTGATATTAACACTATCGTTGCTGGCATTAATAACAGGCGCTGTTACCGTAATGTATACCATTGCGGTATCGCAATTACCTGTATTCAAGGTATCGCATAAACGGTAAATTAAATTATAGGCCCCTGCCTGTGTGCTTGGTGCCACTGAAACAATACCTGTTGCAGTATCTAAACTTATTCCCGCAATTGAGGCCGGATTAATTAGTTTACAAAGAATACCACTTGCACTTACGCTGCCACCATTGAGGCTATCGTTGCTAAAAATGTTTAATAAACTAGCATTTCCACTTGCACCATTTACTGAGCCATGATCTGCGTTAGCCAATAAACTTGGTGCGGTAACTGTAATACTAATAAGCGCGCTATCACAATTACCTATATTTAAGGTATCACAAATTTTGTAGCGTATGGTATATATTCCTGCTGGAATATAGGCAGCTACACTTACATTTCCTGTAGTGAGGTTAAGACTAATTCCAGCATTATTTGCCGTATCTAAAATGCTAAGGTTAACCCTTCCAACTGTTATTAAGGTGCCGTTCAATGAATCGTTGGCGAAAATATTCAGTAAGTTACTATTTCCATTGTAGCTATTGGCCGAACCATTATCGGCACGTGCAACAATTACTGGCTGACTAACATTTACAGTGATGCTAGCAGAATCACAATTTCCTGGATTTAAGGTATCACAAATCTTATAGTTGATGGTATATAAACCAGCTGGTGTTCCTATAGCTACGCTTACTTGCCCATTGCTTAAATTTAGAGCTACACCTGGATGTGTTGCTAGGCTAATGATGCTTAAATTAACTTGGGTAATATTGGTTCCTTTATTGTTTAAACTATCGTTGCTAAATACATTTAGCAAGTTTGCATTTCCATTGTATCCATTGGCCGAACCATTGTCGTTATTGGCATTAATAACTGGAGCCAACACATTTACTGTAACCAATGCGGTATCACAATTACTTGTATTTAAGGTGTCACAAATGCGGTATTCAAAATAATATACGCCAGCAGGTGTATATGGAAACACACTAATTTTTCCTGTGCTTGCATTAATAATTACACCTGGTTCACTTGGTGAAGATAGCACAGTTAATGCTACTCTTCCGCTAGCAGCAACTATAGAATTGATGCTGTCGTTTAAGTAAACATTTAAAACATTTAAACTTCCATTGTAACCATTTACGGCAACATAATCTGCATTGGCAATAATAGCTGGTGCGCTCACAGCAATAGAAACACTAGCGGTATCGCAATTGCTATTGTTAAGTGAATCGCAAATGCGGTAAATTAGGGTATAGTTTCCGGCATGTAAGCCCGCAGCTACACTTATATTTCCAGTGCTTAGGTTCAAACTAATTTTTGGGCTGCTTGTACTAACAACGCTTAATACAACTGGACCAATTGCTGCTGCTTGGTTATTAAAGCTGTCGTTGCTAATTACATTAAGTATGTTGGCATTACTAGGATAGCCATTGATGCTAGCAGATTCGCCGTTTGCTAAAATACTTGGTGTGGTAATAGTTACAGAAATAATTGCTGTATCGCAATTACCCGGATTAAGTGTATCACAATTTTTGTATACAATGGTATAGTTTCCTGCAGGTGTTAATGGCGCAACGCTTACTATTCCAGTGCTGGTGTTTAGGGTAATGCCGGTATTACTAGCAGCTGTAACTATACTGGTAGTTACAGATCCAATTGTTACTGCGTTGCCATTGATACTGTCGTTGTTTAATACATTTAATAAATTATTGTTTCCTTCAATACTTGCGCAGGTTCCTGCTTCGTCACTTGTAATAATTGAAGGTGCTGTTGCAGTAATACTTGCCATTGCTGAAGCACAATTGGCAACATTAAAGGTATCACAAATTTGGTAAGTAAATGTATAAATGCCCGCAGCTAAACCAGCAGTTATAGCTACATTTCCTGTGGCAGTATCAACGCTAATATGTGAATTACTAGGAGCAACTGTAATAGTAGTTTTTAGAGCTGAAGCCGAAACCGTTGCACCATTTAAGGAGTCGTTATTGAGGAAGTTTAATAAACTAGTGCTTGAGCTGTAACCATTGATTGATGCAGCGTCTGCATTTGCAACAATTAATGGCGCAGTAACAGTAATGCTAGCCGTTGCGGTATCGCAATTGGTGGTGTTTAGCGTATCACAATTATTATAAGTTATGGTATATAATGCAGCTGGTGTATAAGCAGCCACACTAATTATTCCTGTGCTGGTATTTAATGAAATGCCAGGGTGACTAGCAGCTGTAACAATAGATGTATTTACTGAACCACCTGTAACAGTAATTCCATTAATTAAATCATTGGTGTAAATATTTATTGTATTTGGGTTGCCTATTATTCCATTTACACTTGCACTTTCACTGTTTGCACTAATTATTGGTGCTGAAACAGTTATTGTAACCGTTGCACTGCTACAATTGGCAGTATTAAAGGTGTCGCAAATTTGGTAGGTAAAGTTGTAAACGCCTGCAATTATACCTGCAGTAATTGCTACATTTCCATTTGCAGTATTAAATACAATATGGGCGTTAGAAGGTGCAACAAGCAGCGTTGTGTTTAGTGCCGAACCAATTGCTGCTGAATTGTTTAATGAATCATTGCTAAAAACATTTAACAAGTTTGCGTTTGATGTGTATCCATTAATTGATGCAGCATCTGCATTTGCTTTAATAGCTGGCGCATTCACATGCACAAAAGCATAAGCGCTTGCAAAATTTGTTGGATCTAATGGATCCTCAATTGTGTATGGTATGTTGTAGTCTCCTGAAGGCGTAAACGCCGAAACGCCTAACACACCAGTAAGGGTATCAATACTAAAATGCGCATTGGGTAAACTAATTGTTAGTTTGGTATTGGCACCAATGAGCGGTAGTAGGTTAAATGAATCGTTTGCGTATATGTTGAGCAAACTTGCATTTCCTGCATAGCCATTTACTATTCCAGAGTCTGGTTTAGCATCAAAATAGGCCGTTGGAGGCGCCATTAAGTTGGTACGTTTTGGATTTGCCCAATTGCCAGAATGTTTAATTCCAGGCTTCATTTTTGCATTTCTTTCAGAATTGGTTCGCGCAAAACTTGGATTCATGGCTGCAGTAAATAGCAGCACAAATGCGGTAAAGGCTAAAAACTTTTTCTGTTTGAAAAGTCGATATTCCATATCAGTAATTGTATTCATGTGAGAGTATGGCTTTGTATTTCAAGTGCGTAAAGGTATCTGCAGTTTTTAAAAAATTAAAGAAATCCCTGCATAAACCTTCATGCAAGTTAAGTAAAATGTGGATAACTTGTTAAATTGTTTTTAATTCATTTTAAGGTCAATAATGACCAATTAATTCAAAAATATTTTTGTAATTAAATGAAATACAGTTTGTTTCGTATCAAACCATCTTGGACTAGATTTCAGTGAAGTCTTGTTTTTCAATAGTTTATTTCCTTCAATGGTGGGGTTTATTCCATTTTACATGGAATATATTGATAATCGTTTTGACCCATGTGAAGACTTGCCAGATGGCTTACCTGGCATAGGAATGAGGCAAATTTTTATTGAGTAATAATTACCATCTGAAAATTAGAATAGGGCAAAGTGTAAAGTTTATAGGATAATGAACACAACAAATTATTGTAGCTACTGCAATCCAAAGAGAATGTCGCACTTGCGAAAACCAAATTTTGTTTGTTTTTGCCAATTAAAGCAAGCGCAGTGTAATTATGAGCTTAAAATTTCCTTGTTTATTTCCGAGTTATTTTCGCTTTGCGTAGGGAATATTTTTTTAAGAAGCTTGATGACCAATTTGGAAAGCAAAACACTGGCTATTTTTCCAGCACTTTGTTTAATGTTGTTTTTTGTTTGTTCGCCGCCAATAAAGGGGAGCACGGCATTTTCTAAAAGCGAATAATAGAAAGAGAAATTTGAATTGGTTTTTTCGCTAAACGGGTTTATTTGCGCCCAAAGTATACCTATTTTGTTTTCACTAAAATAGGAATTCATAGATTTCATCTTTGATTTTCTTTCTTCTATTTGGCTGCGTAAATTTTCTTTTTTTGCCAACAATTCCTCTAAATTTTTTATTCCTTCTGTATTCATTTTTTTTCTGTTTTTTTAGGAGTAAAATTGCTGTTAATTTTTAGAAGAATTTTGACCTGTTAATAATTGTTTAATTAACAAATTAATAATAGGCTTTTCTAATTTTCTTTTGAATAAAAAAGCAAATAGGCTCAAACCAATATAAATAGCCGCAACAATTAAAAAACCAGTAAAATTACTCTGGTAAATTTCACCTAAATAAAGGCCAAGTACAATGCTGGCAAAAAAGAAAGAAATCATGAAGAATGCTATAATTACAATACCTGTTATTAATTTAGCAGTGAGAATGGATGTTTTTTCAACCACTGTTAATTGCATTAATTCTACTCTTTCTTCTAAATATTCCAATAATATATTTTTATAGGAATCGAAGAAATTTTCGTTTAAATTTTCATTATTTTCTTCGTTCATTTTATTGGGTATTATTTGAGCTATCAACGTCATTTGTTGTCTTATTGTTTTTAGGTAAAATTTCTTCAAAAATATTGCCTAATTTTTCCTTCATTTTTTGCATGGTTTTTTTACCCTCTTCACTACTTACTAACCAAGTAACAACAGCAGCACTGGCAGCACCTAAAATAAAGGGAATTAATTTATTGTTTTTGTTGTTGGGCATTACATTTAAATTGAGTTACAAATATACGATTGGGAGTGAATGAAATGGCAAAATTTAGCATTGCTACTAGAAATTATGATTCTTATGGCAATATTTTATAAATTGGATAAATATCTGGAGATGCATAACTTGCAAAAAATATATTTTGAAAAAAAAGCTGTCAATTTTATTGCTGTATTTGATCCTCTATTTGCTTGTATACGCAAATTGCCTTCAAGCACAGGGAAATAAAATTGTTTTAAAAGCAGGAAAGGATTATGTTTTATATTCAGAAAAGGATGGCCTTGCTGGCAACTTGATTTCTGATGTAGCTTCCGATTTAACAGGGTATACTTGGATGGCAACCAATAAGGGCTTGTCACGATGTGATGGCTTGCATTTTGTAAATTTCCCTTTAGATAGTAATACTACATTTTTTAGTGATAGGCAAGTCAATAAATTGTACCTCTATCAAAACTATTTGTATTTAATTTCATATACACAGGGATGCATACGTTTGGATTTGAATACGTATCATTTTTCTTGGGTTTCTAAAATTGGTGTCAAAGACCTTTTTCACCTTACACCTACTAATTTTGCCTTAATACATACCAATGGTGTTATGCAACTTTTCAATAATGGGGAAGTTTTTCAGAGAAAATTTGGAAGAGAGGTTAATGCTGCCATTACTGGAAGAAATGCGTTTTTTTATGTTGGTTTACCGGGCTTAGGTATATTTAAATATGCCGCAGCAAATTTAAAGTTGATTAAGCGGGCTCGAACCCAATTTAATGCCTCAGTTCCCAAGTTGTTATGGACAAAAGACAATAAGATTAATTTTAGAGGTGGGTTTGGAAATTATTTATTTGATGAGAATTTAACAATTGAAAAGCATTTGTCTACTTTAACAAATGCTACATATATTAATTCTTTTTCATGGAATAGCACAGGCGATTTTTATTCAATTATTAATGGAGTTGATTTTAATATTCATTTAAACGGGAAAGATTTTCCAGTTTCTTTTGATGGATTTGTTAATGCAGAATTGCGCTGTATAGTTCATTCTAAAGAGCCTTATTATTGGATTGGTACCAATCAAGGTATTTTAAAAGTAAAGGAACTTTCCTCGTCAATTAAGGTGATAGACGACAATCATTTATTTAACAATAAGGTTATTCGTGTTCGGCGTAAAATAATTGAAGCGCCAAATAAAGATTTATTCTTTTTAGGATATCCAAATATTATCCTTAAAAGAGCAGGTGAATTAACAAAAATTTCTCACCCTCCAATTTCTAGTTATGATGGTTTTTTATTTAGAAATCAATTATTTTTTGTTGCTGAGGAGAATTTATTTTGCAGATTAAACATTGCAGATTTTTCCTATGATTTTCAGAAAGTTCCTGCCAAATTACATAATGGAAATTTGTTTTCAATATGTTTAATGGATTCTACGCATATCTTATTGGGCGGCGCTAAGGGTATTTTTACTTACCATATTCCAAGTAATTCCTTTTCAAAAATTAATACACAAGAAACCACTTTAAATGATATCAATATTTATAGTATTATTTCTTATAAAGAGAATTATTTTATAAGTAGTAATAAAGGATTGTTTGTTGTTAATTTTAGTAAGAATAAGGTTTCTAGTAAAGATTTTACTATCTCTAATATTTTAAAAATTCCCTTACAAACGGATCTAGTTAAAAGTGTTTTAATTGTTGCAGATTACTCGCAGTTGTGGGTGGCAACAACTAATGGGATAGAAATTCTTAATTTAATTAATTATTCACCTATTCAGCTTTTAAATGAGGAAAATGGTTTGCCAAGCAAATTAGTAACCGAAATGATACGTGATGATAAATCACGTGTTTGGATTTCTACCTACAAAGGAATTACCTCTATGTCAATAGCGTCAAAAACGTATTTTAATTTAACAAATGAATTGGGTTGTAGTAATTATGAATACAATTACAAATCGGGAATAAGGCTTTCAAACGGTAAAATTATTTTTGGCGGATTAAATGCTTATGATGAAATTAATCCAAAATTGTTTGACAATAAAAAAAGAACAAGAAAATTATCTCTTACCTCTTATACGCAGAATAATAAAAATAGCAAAGAGGTATTTGTGCAATCAGTTTTAAATACACAAATTCATTATCTATTTGGTGCTAACTATTTGCAATTATTTTTTAGTCCATTTGACTATATGCATTCGGATGGGTATCAATATGAATACAGCATTGATGGCAATGATTGGATAAAAATGAATAAGGATGGAAGCTTAATTTTAACCAATTTAGAGCCTGGCTTGCATTATGTTTATTCCCGCTCAATTGACCCAAATGGGGCTTATATCTTTGGTTCTTTTGCCATACCTGTTTTGGTAGAAATTGAGTTTTATAAAGAAAAGTGGTTTTTATTGCTTTTGCTTTATTTGATTATTATTCTTGGCATCGTTTTTATTATTTCTTTGCTATTAAGCAAACGCAAAGAGGCACGACTAAAGAGTAGAATTAGTATGGATTTGCATGATGAAATTGGAACCATCATAAATAGATCCTTGATGATGTTAAATAATCAATCTGATACTGCCAAGGTTGTTTCTAATTTATATGAGGCCTTGTTTGCCTTGCGTATTTATATAAAAACACTCAAGCACAAACAGTATCCTTTTTCCGAATTAAATGATGATTTGCAGCATTTTTTAACTGGATTTTTTGACAATTCAAGTTATATGTTAAATTTTATCAATTATGTGCCAGATAACCTTGAGATAAGTTCTGAATTATTTAGAGATATTCGCCTGTGTGTTTATGAGGCTTCAAATAATACCCTGAAATATGCAAATGGGAATATGGTTACATTTACTATGGCTATTATAAATAATGAGTTATATGTTCGCTTTTCTGATAATGGCAAATTATTGGATGTTAATACTATTTTTGCCAAAGGAAACGGCATTTCAAATATTGGGAAACGCGTTAAACGAAATGCTGGTAAATTAGATTTTTCGGTTAATAATACTCATGGCTTACTTCTACAAATGTGCTTTAAATTATGAAAACAATTGCCATCATTGATGATGATTTTACCTTGGGTGAAATTTTAGAGAAACGTGTTAATGATTCAAGTGCATTTACTTCTTTAGGTGCTTTTTTGGGGCCACTTTCCTTTTTAGAGGCTCAGATTAAAGTTGATTTTATTTTGTTGGATATTACCATGGGAGAAATGAATGGCATTGATGCTATACCTTTAATTTTAGCAAAATATCCGAATACGCAAATAGTAATGAATTCTATTATTGACGATACTGAAGTGATCTTAAAAGCCTTGCAATTAGGTGCTGTTGGTTATATAGACAAACAAAGTACCGATATAGATATTATCAATGGGGTGCATACTATTTCCAAGGGTGGCGCTTATATGACACCAGCCATTGCCCGTAAAGTGGTTAATTATTTTGGCCAACGCAGTAATTTATTAGAAGATTTAACCAACCGTGAGAAAGAAGTAGCGAAGGGCGTTTTGGATGGATTAAGTTATAAATTGATTGCAGATAAATTGCATATTTCAATTGATACAGTGCGCATGCACATTAAGAAGATTTACAGAAAATTAAATATAAACAGCAAATCTGAATTGTTTCATTTTATAAATAAATAGTTTATTTCTATTATTTGATTTATTAAGATTTAAGTAAAAAAATGGCGCCTTATTGGGTGCCATTTTTGTTTCTATTAGCTGTTATTCACTACCTTTTTATTTAACATACATGGCCCAAAATACACATGAACATGTGTAGGGGAAGCCTTGTCTGTGGGCGCTCGCGAGGGTACTTTCGTTCATTGAAAAAATACCCCACTTATGAAAAATAATGCATTCTCTTTTTCTCTGTTAATGAGACGATTGACAATTGTTTCCTACAATCAATCCACACAAATTTTCCCCAGCTAAATTGAAACTTCAATTTGCCAATTTCCTTTTTGGCAACTCATAAACTCCTTGTCCGCTGCAAAGGAAAGGAAATAGACATTTAAAAAAATTGACATGAATCATATAAACCCAATTATGGAAAAACTTAAAAGCTTTGGTTTGAATTTCAAAAAACTACTGCCCTTATTTTTACTAATTATTCTTAGCGAATTTGTTACTGCGCAAACGTGTGTTGCGCCATATAATGCAACGCCCGCGAGTAATTGGGGAATAAAAAGATTGTTTCAATCCTCCGCCGTAATTTGGAATGGTGGAACACCAACTGCTGCCGATTTAAACGCAGATGGTATTTCTGAAATCCTTGTGCCCGCTAGTGATTACACTGGGTTTTATGTGTATAAAGGTAATGGTACAAATGCAAGTACTGCTACCAAACAATATGTAATAGCAACTTCCTCTGCGCGATCTGTTCAGCCTGCCATTGCCAATATTATTGGAAATGCTACTTCTGCCCCTGAAGTAGTAATGGTAAATACTACTGGTTTTGTTTATATTTTTAATAATGTTGGTGGTACTGAATTAAGTTATTTGTATAAATCTACAACAGCTTCCCAATATACCAATACAGCAACTCCCTATATTGTAGATATAGATGAAGATGGACAAGCAGAAATAGTTTTAGGAAATGATATTTTTGGAATTGTAAGCGGGGCATTGGTTAAACGTGTTGCTGGTCCTGCCTTGGGTTATGTTGGCGTTTCTGCTGGAAATACTGGTTGTCCTGTAGATGTTATTGTTGCAGATATTTTAACATCCAACCCTGGTAAAGAAATTATTTTTGGATCAAAAGTATATGGGGTTAATCTTTCTACAGGTGTTACCACCGTTTTAAAAGATTTAAGTACAGTTGTAGGGTCGGGCATTACAGCAAATGATAATGGCCCAACAGCAGTTGGCGACATGAATTTAGATGGGAAATTAGATATCGTATACAATGGTTCGGCCTTTGTTGTTATCTGGGATCCCAATGGAACAAGTTTGGCAAATACTTTATTGTTAAAAAGAAATCCACCTAGTTTTAATTATGGGGCAAGAGGTTTGCCTTTAATTGCCAATGTATACAATGATAAGACAACAGGTGGTAAAACCACAGATTTTCCTGAAGCTGTTATCATCAATTCTGTAAATGCAACGGCTGGAATTGTAACTGCCTATAATTTAAATTATAATACCACTGCAGGTACTACCAGTCAATATATTTGGTCAATAGCAACCAATGATATGTCGGGTTGTACTGGAATTACTGCTTTTGACTTTGATGGCAATGGAATGCGTGAAATAGTTTACCGCGATCAAAGTAACTTAAGGATTATTAATGGTAATTTGGCAGTACCGGTAAATTACGTTTCTTACCCAGTTATTTCTGCTACTTGGGGTGAATACCCAATTGTAGCAGATTTAAACAATGATGGAGAAGCAGAAATTGCTGTTACTGGAAACAGTACATTGCAAGTATTTGCGCGTGATACCAATTCAGTTGCATGGAAAGGAGCGCCAAACTATTGGAATCAGCGTAATTATAGAATTGTAAATATCAACAGTAATTTAACTGTTCCAACTACAGAAATTAATGCTGCTATTTCTGCTGCTTATAATAACAATGAAGCCCAACTACAATTATCAGATGCTTTAGGTGCGGGTGTACCATACGGCTATGCCTATGCCCCAGATGCGAGCATTGCTATTAATTCGCTTAATGGAACTTGCCCAACTATTGCAATAGCTGTTACAATTAGTAACAGCGGAAGCGCTGTATTGCCTATTGGTACCAATGTTTCTATATATGATGCCAATCCTACCACAACAGCAGCATTGTTAGTTGGTACTTACCAAACCACTGCTGCTATTGCTGTGGGTTCAAGTATAAATGCTACTATGTCTGCAACATTATTACGCAGTGGAAGTGCCATTTATGTAGTAGTAAATGATATGGGTACCACAGCCACGCCATTTAATTTTAGCACTTGGGCTCCCAATACAAATGTGAATGAATGTAGTTATACCAATAATATGGTTTCTAGTTTGTCTACCTGTTTAGATTTTGACATTGATGGGGTTGCAGATTTTATTGATATAGATGATGACAATGATGGTGTGTTGGATGTAAAAGAACAAAATTGTATTTTAACTTCTATGAGTAAAACGGGTGTTAACGTAACATCAACAGTTAATTGGACTTTTCAAAATGCACCAACGGGTTTAAATGCTTTATTGGATGGAACCTTGATACAACAAATGTATCCAACAGATGTATCGTTAAATGGAAAAACAATTTTCCAATTTAATTTACCAGCACCAAAATTACTTACTCTAATAGAGTTGGCCAATAATGCCAGTCAAACGCCATTCATTGCA